>DASQHO010000032.1:0-27602 GCA_035632055.1 Allostellaceae bacterium | reverse complement strand
TTGAGCGCGACGCCGGCCTTCTTGCCGAACGATTTGATCAGCTGGATGGTGCGGTGCAGATGCGGTCCGGCTTCGGGATGGACGGTGATGATGTCGGCGCCGGCCTTGGCGAAATCCTCGATAAAGGGATCGACCGGCGCGATCATCAGATGGACGTCGAAAGTCAGCTTGGTGTGCGGCCGCAGCGCCTTCACCACCACCGGCCCGATCGTCAGGTTGGGCACGAAGTGGCCATCCATCACGTCGACATGGATGTAATCGGCGCCGGCGGCGGTCACCGCCTCGACCTCGGCACCGAGTCGCGCGAAATCGGCCGACAGGATCGAAGGCGCGATTCGGGTCGTCTGTCGCATGCGGCCTGACTAACAGGGATGCCGCAATGCTTCAAGGCTTGCGCACGAGGCGGCAGGCATAGAAGCCGTCGAGGCCGCCGTCTTCGGCCAGCTGGCACGGCAACGTGCGCAGATCGCCTTCGGGCGTAATGCATTCGGCGAGTCCGCCGATTTCGGCCGGCAGAATCGGCCGGCGCTCGACGGGAGCGCCGCTCTCCAACAGACGCGCGATGCGCGCCGGACCCTCTTCGGCTTCGAGCGAGCAAACGCAATAGACCACCGTGCCGCCGGGCGCGAGCGCGCTCACCGCGTTGGCGAGCATACGGTCCTGCTGCGCTGCCAGGCGCACGACGTCGGCAGGCGATTTGAGATGCGGCACGTCGGGGTGGCGCCGCGCGGTGCCGGTGGCCGTGCACGGCGCATCGAGCAGAATGAAACGCAGCTTCTCGGCGGGCTGCCAGGTCGTGGCGTCGGCGGTGACGCACTCGGCCGTCAGCTTGAGCCGCGCAAGATTGTCGTGCACCCGTTGCAGGCGCGGCGCGGAAGAATCGAGCGCGATCACATGCGCGCCGGCCGCGGCAAGTTGCGCCGTCTTGCCGCCCGGTGCGGCGCAGAGATCGGCAACCGTCGCGCCACGAATATCGCCGAGCAACGTTGCCGGCATGGCCGCCGCGGCGTCCTGCACCCACCATGCGCCGTCGTTATAGCCCGGCAGGTCCTCGATGCGGCCGCCCGGTGCGCGGCGCAGCGTGCCCGTCGGCAGGACTTTAGCCTCGAGCTTCATCGCCCAGATTGCGGTTTCGGCTTTGACCGAAAGATCGAGCGGTGCTTCGTGCCAATGCGCGGCGGCGATGGCCCGTGCGGTTGCTTCGCCGTAACTCGCGCTCCAGCTGCGCCACAGCCATTCGGGCGTATTGAGACGCGCCGCATCCTGCTGCTTGAGGATGTCCGAACCCTCGCGCGCAAGGCGGCGCAGAATCGCATTCACCAGGCCCTTCATCGCCGGCCGGTGGATGGCGGCGAGATCGACCGCGGTCGCGACGGCGGCATGCGGCGGCGTGTCGAGGAACATCAGCTGCGCCGCGCCCATCCGCAGGATGTCGCGCACCGTGCCGGCATTCACCAGCTTGGCCAAACAGCGCGCCAGTGCGTCGTCGATCTGGCCGAGCCGGCGCAGCACCGTCGCCGTCAACAAGCGCGCGAAGGCGCGATCGCGTGGGCTCAATGCGCCCAGCGTGCGGTTCTCCTCCAGCGCCTGGTCGAGCGGCATATGCTTCGCCAGCACGGCGTCGAGAAGCGCGAGCGCGGTGGCGCGGGCATCGGCGACTTTGGCGGTCATGGCGGGAGGAGACTCGATCCGTTAGACTTCCGGGCGATGACCACTTATCACGACCGCGTCGTTGTCGTCACGGGTGGCACGGGCGCCCTTGGCCGGGCCGTGGTCGAAGCGCTGCTGGCCCAAGACGCGAAGTGCATCGTGCCCTATTTCGTTCAGGCCGAGGCAGCGCAGTTTCCGCTCAAGGATCGGGTGACGCTGGTCGGTCCGGTCGATCTGGTTAACGAGAACGACGTCGCGCGCGTCTACGATGGCGCGGGCGCTCTGTGGGCGTCGATCCATCTCGCCGGCGGCTTCGCCATGACCGCGGTCGGCGACACCAAAAAGCCCGACATCCTCAAGATGCTCGAAATGAATCTCGTCACCTGCCATCTGTGCTGCGCCGCCGCGGTGCGCGCGCTGCGCCGGACGGGACAGGGCGGCCGCATCGTCAACGTCGCGGCAAGGCCGGCGCTCGAGCCGCGGCTGGCGGCCGGCATGGCGGCTTATGGCGCCAGCAAAGCGGCGGTGGCGGCGTTGACCCAGGCCCTGGCCGAGGAAGTTGCGGGCGACGGCATCCTGGTCAACGCCATCGCGCCGTCGATCATCGATACGCCGGCCAACCGCGCCGCGATGCCCAAGGCCAAATACGATGCCTGGCCCAAGGTCGACGAGATCGCGGCGACGATCGCATTCCTGGCGTCGCCGCTGAACCGCGTGACGCGCGGCGCGATCGTGCCGGTCTACGGCAAAAGTTGAGCGGCTAGGCTTTCAGCAGCCCTTCCTGCTTCAGCGTCTCCTGCACCTTGGGCCGCGCCGCGACGCGGTCCATGAACGCCTTGATGTTGGGGAACGGCGACAGGTCGACGCCGGTATATTGCGACCAGCGCAGCACGGTGAAGGCATAGGCGTCGGGCGCGGTAAACTTGTCGCCGAGGATGTACTGCTTGCCGGCGAGATGCTTGTCGAGAACCGCGAGCCGCTTGGCGAGATATTCGCGCGCCAGCTTCTTGTATTCGTCGGGCGTGGTCGGCCGGAACAGCGGCGAATAGGTCTTGTGCAGCTCGCTGGTGATGAAGTTGAGCCATTCCTGCGCGCGCACGCGCTCGATCGTCCCCGCCTTGGGAACGATGCCGCTCGCCGGCTTCTGGTCGCCGAGATACTGCACGATCGCCGGGCCTTCGGTGAGGATCTGGCCGTCGTCGAGCGCCAGGACCGGCACATAGCCCTTGGGATTGATGGCGAAGAAATCGGCGCCTTTTTCGGTCTTCTTGCTCGCCAGGTCGACCTTCTCGACGTCATAGGTGAAGCCGGCCTCGTTCAGGACGATGTGCGGCGACAGCGAACAGGCGCCGGGCGAAAAATAGAGCTTCATGGAATACCCTCCCGTGGATTGGCGGCCGGCACGCTAGCGCGACCTATCGCGTCTGGCTATGCCGCTGGAAGCAACGCGGCGTTGCGCTGGCCGCGCAGGCCGCGCCAATCCAGGCGTTCACGCTTCTTCAATTAAGAAACCCTATACCGAGGCGGGATTCCCGCCATGGTTTCCGCCGCTCCAACCCAATTCGCCGGCCGCCGCGCCGGCGTGCTGTCGCCGCTTTTATGGCAGCCGGCCGTGGCCGCCATGGCCGCGGCGGCTTTCTATGTCTCACTCTACGGCCAGCTGCCCTATCACGACGTCATTCGTTTCATCGCTCAGATCGACAGCGGCAAGTTCGTCTGGGACATGGGCCATGTCTGGCTGCAGCCGGTGACTTTGCTTTGGCACTGGTATCTCGGCTTTGGCGAAACCGCCGAACATAGCCAGAAGCACATCAACACTGTATTCGCCGCCGCCGGCATCGGCGTCTTCTATTTCGCGCTGATGCGCTTCGAGGTCGGTCTGTGGCAGCGCATCGTGGCGTCGGCGCTGGTCGCCGCCAGCTGCAACATTTTGACCTTGGCGCCGACGGGCCACATGAAGCTGCTGGCGCTGCCGTTCCTGACCGCCGCCTTTTATTTCGCCGTCGCCTGGGAGCGCGATCTCGCCGCCGGCGTCGCGCGCAACCGCACGCTGGTCTGGTCGGGCGTGTTCCTGGCGCTCGCCGCCGCGTTCCATTCGAGCTGCCTCGCCGCGCCACCGTTTGTCGGTTTGGTCGTTCTTCTGGCGAGCCTGCGGCACGGCGACGGCTGGGCCAAAGGCGTTGGCCGCGCCGCGCTCTATGGCGCAGCCGCCGGATTCCTGTTCCTGGCGCTGCTGGTGATCGCGCGTCTTGCCTTCTTCGGCCAGTGGCTGACGCCCGACACATTCGGCGCCAGCGTCGGCGCCAAGGACGCGCTGCGTACCGGCTGGTTCTCGTGGTGCGATCTCGCCGGCCGCATGGTCTTTGGAACGGTCAACAATTTCATCGCCGCGCCGGCGCTCGGCCCGGTGGTGCGCGCCTGGCTGCTGCACCAGATTCCGTCGCTGGCGCCTTACGCCAAGGAGCTCGTCCTGCAGGCGTTGCCGTGGCTGGCGACGCTGGCGCTGCTCACGGTGGTCTATCTGCGCGCGGCGTGGCTGTCGCTCAAGGGCGCGCCGCTGTTGATGCCGTTGGCATTCATCGTCAGCGCGCTTGCCTGGAATCTGTTCTTCAACATCAACGAGCCGGAGCACTGGTTCCATTTGACCGTGCCGACGGTGTTCCTGTTCCTGATGGTGACGCCGCCGCGCCTGATGCGCGCCGCGCTGCCGGTCTGGGCCACGACGACGATCGCACTGAACCTGGCGCTTTGGGCCATACCCGAAGCGCGCTATCCGCTCGACCGCTATCAGGCCGAGCTCGCGCGCGATTACGGCGCCAACGATCTCTTTCTCTACTTCGTGACCTATGGCGGCGGGCCGAACATGAGCTTCTTCACCCTGCCGACGCCGCATGTCGTTCTCGATCAGCTCTACGAAAGCTCGAAGGACGCGCCGGTGTTTTTCGCCGCGGTCGAGGCCAAGGTCGACCCGGTGCTGGCGCGCGGCGGCCGGGTCATCGTCTTCGCGGCGCTCGACCCGACCAACTGGAACGCGCCGTGGATGCTGCTGACCCGCGACGGGATGACCAAGGCCAAGTTCACCGGCTTCTTCGACGGCCGTTACACGGTCGTGCCGCAAGGTGAAATCGCCGGCATGAAAGCCTGGCGCCTGCTGCCGCGCGCGGCGCGCTGACGTCAGAAAAAAAGAAGGGGCCCGCGAATGGGCCCCTTCGGTCTTCCGGCTCGGGTCGCGCCTAGTTGCGGCGCTGGCCCATGAGCTGCATCAGCATGATGAACAGATTGATGAAGTCGAGGTAAAGCCGCAGCGCACCCATGACGGCTTTCTTGCCAGCGACTTCGCCGCCGTCGCCTTCCCAGTACATCTCCTTGATGCTCTGGGTGTCGTAGGCGGTGAGGCCGGTAAACACCAGCACGCCGATCACCGAGACGGCGAAGTAGAGGGCCGGCGACTTGAGGAAGAAGTTCACCACCATCGCGATGATGATGCCGATCAGGCCCATGAACATGAAGTGGCCGAAACCGGTCAGGTCGCGCTTGGTGGTGTAGCCGTAGAGGCTTGTTGCGAGGAACATGGCGGCGGTGATGAAGAACACCTCCGCGATGCTGGCGCCCGTATAGACCAGGAACAGGCCGGCGAGCGACAGGCCAACCAGCGCGGCATAGCCCCAGAATGTCGCCTGTGCGGCTTGGAGGCTCATGCGCTGGATCCGGAAGCTCAACAGCAGCACCAGGCCGAGCGGCGCGAAGACAACGATCCAGAACAGGATCGGCATCTGCATGAGCGCCACGTAGAGTCCGCTCGCTGCGGCGACGTAAGCCACCACGCCGGTGATGGCGAGCGCGCCGGCCATGTAATTGTAAACCCGCAGCATGTAGCTGCGCAGGCCCTGGTCGATGCCGACCTGCGGGATTGCCGTCCGCGCGGCAAAGCGGTTGCCGGTATCGAATGACATGATTTGGAACCTCTCTAAGCCAAAGTGGCTTCGGCCGTGATATTGGCACAGGTCGCGGGCAATTCAATGACCGAGTAAGCCTTTGGCCTGGGACCTAAATTCCGTGTTAGCGAGGGCCTGTCCGGCGGCTCCGATTGACCGCGGCTGCTGTGGCGGCCAAATTCGCATCCCATTCGCCGGTAAAGAATCGAAAATCATGGGCTGGCGCGCGATTTTGTCCCGCGGACCGAATGCAACGGCCGCCGCACGGCGGCCACCGGGCGGATGAAATGCTGCGGCTGTTCGTCGGCATCGCCTTGCCGCCCGAGATCAAGCTAGGTCTGTCGCGGCTCGCCAGGGGCCTGCCGGGCGCACGCTGGGTCGACCCCGGCAACTACCACGTGACGCTGCGCTTCATCGGCGAAGTCGACGAAGGCGTGGCCAGCGACGTCGACGCGGCGCTCGCCGGCGTCCGCGCCAAGCGCTTTGCATTGACGCTCGCCGGCGTCGGCTCGTTCAACGGGCGCAATCTGTTCATCGGCGTTGAGCGCAACCCCGACCTCACCCATCTCCAGGAAAAGGTCGAAAGCGCCGTGGCGCGCAGTGGCATCAAGCCGGAGAACCGCCGCTTCGCGCCGCATGTCACGCTGGCGCGGCTCAAGGGCAAGCCCGACGCCAGGCTTGGCCACTATCTCGCCGAGTACGCGCTGTTCCGCGCCGCGCCGTTCGATGTCACACAGTTCCAACTCGTGGCGAGCTATCTCACCAAGAGCGGTTCGGTCTACGAGGATCAGGCGGAATATGCGCTGGCGTAGCGCGTCAAGCGCGGAGCCAAAGTGACAAGACGTAGCGCGTTAAGCGCGAAGCTGGATCAAGGAACGCGGCTGAAGAATGGGTCGCGGCCGGGGCGATGGAGGGGAAACCGCCGCCGGCCGCGACTTCCGCGCGCGACAACCGACAAAGTGCAAAAATCATCAGCGGGCGTTTCAGCCGCTTAAGGCGGCCACAACCCACGCGCTTAGAATGTTAAGCGGCGGCGCTTAACCAACCGTGAAATGGCCGCGCCTTCCGGCTAAGTGCCGGAAATATTGGGCCGTTCAACCGGAGGCTATTCCGCGGCGGTCTGCCAGCCGCGCAAGCGCTGGCGCAGGATCGGCTCCCGGCGGTCGGCGGCGGGCTGGTAGAACTGCTCGAACTCGCGGAAAGCCTGCGGCCAATTCTCGGCACGGGCGCGTTCGGCATCGACCTCGAAACTGTCGAAGCCGCAGCGCACCATGAACAGCAACTGGTCGCGCAGCACATTGCCGGCGGCGCGCAGCTCGCCTTTGAAGCCGAAGCGGCCGCGCAGCAGGCGCGCCTGCGTATACGCGCGGCCGTCGATGAAACGCGGGAAGTTGAGCGCGATGAGCGCGAAGCGCGTCGCCGCCGCACCGAACGCTGCCGGCGGCACATCGTTGGGCAGACGCAGTCCGAGCCGCCCCGTGCGGTCGGACCAGCGTTCCGGCTCTGCCTGCCAGCGCTTGAACGAGATGGTGACGGCTTCGCTACCGGCCGGCGCTTCGTCGTCGGCGAGATGACGCCACGGGTCGGGCCGGAAGCCGCCGTTCCTATCGAGCAACAACGAGAGCCTCCTTGAACCGCGCCAGACCGACGCGGCGGTAGGTGTCGGGGAATTGCTCGCCGTCGTGCCGCAGCCGCAGATAGGCGTCGATCAACCGGTCGACGGTCGCGATAACCTCGTGCGCCGCCACCGCCGGTCCGACGATGCCGCCCAACGCCGCCTGGGCGGCGTCGCTGCCGCCAACCGTGATCTGGTAGGACTCGGCGCCGTTCTTCTCAAGGCCGAGGATGCCGATGTGGCCGACATGGTGGTGGCCGCAGGCGTTGATGCAGCCCGAGATCTTGATCTGCAACGGGCCGATCTCGGCCTCGCGCTTAGCGAGGTGCAGGGCCAGCGCCTGCGCGATCGGGATCGAGCGCGCGGTGGCGAGGCTGCAATAATCGAGCCCCGGACAGCAGATGATGTCGCTGGCAAGGCCGATGTTGGGCGTCGCCAGGCCGGCGGCGCCGAGCCGCAGCCACAGATCGTAAAGCGCGCCCTGGCGAACGTACGGCAGCACCAGGTTCTGGTCGTGGGTGACGCGGATTTCGCCGGCGCTGACGGCGTCGGCAAGATCGGCGATGGCGTTCATCTGCGTGGCGCTGCAATCGCCAGTCGGTCGGCCCGGCGGCTTGAGCGAGATGACGACGATGGAATAGCCCGGCTGCTTGTGCGGCCGGGTGTTGCGCTCGACCCAGCGGGCGAACTCGGGCTCGGCGGCAATCGCCGCGCGCAGCGCCACCTTGTCGCCCGCGGCGTCGGCATAGGCCGGCGGCGCAAACTGCGCCTGCATCGCGGCGACGGTTTCGTCGGGCAGCGCCAGCGCCTCGCGCTCGTCGCCCATGGCGGCGAATTCGGCCTCGACTTCCTGGCGGTATTTCTCGATGCCGAGCGACTGCACCAGGATCTTGATGCGCGATTTGAACAGATTGTCGCGCCGTCCGTACTGGTTATAGGTGCGCAGGCAGGCGGTGATATAGGCAAGCACGTCGCGCCGCGGCACGAACTCGCGCACCGTCTGGGCGAGGATCGGCGTGCGGCCGAGACCGCCGCCGACGGCAACCGTGAAGCCGATCGCGCCCTGATCGTTCCGGCGGAGGTAAAGGCCGAGATCGTGGATCATCACCGCGGCGCGGTCTTCGCCGGCGGCGTTGATGGCGATCTTGAATTTGCGCGGCAAGAACGAGAATTCAGGATGCAGCGCCGCCCACTGGCGCACGATCTCGCAATAGGGCCGCGGGTCCTCGATCTCGTCGGATGCGACGCCGGCGAACGGATCGGTGGTGATGTTGCGGAACGAATTGCCGCTCGTCTGGATGCCGTGCAGCTCGACCGTCGCGAGATGCGCCAGGATGTCCGGCGTGTCCTCGAGATGGATCCAGTTGAACTGGATATTCTGCCGCGTCGTGAAGTGGCCATAGCCCTGGTCCCAGCGGCGCGCGACCTCGGCCAGGCCGCGCAGCTTGGCGCTCGACAGCGTGCCGTACGGGATCGAGCTGCGCAGCATGTAGGCGTGCAGCTGGAGATAAAGGCCGTTCATCAGCCGCAGGCTGCGGAATTCGTCTTCGCTGAGCTGGCCGGCCAGCCGCCGGCGCACCTGGTCGCGGTATTGCGCGACCCGCCCCTCGAGGAACTTCCGGTCGAATTCGTCGTAACGATACAAGGCCGCTACCCTTCCGCTGCTGCTGTTGCCGTCCCGGTGTCGCCGTCAACCGCCGTAATGGGTGATGGTCGGGCCGCAGGCACGGATGCGTTCGCGCAAGGTCACGGGCACGACGTGCGCACCGTCGCGCGTCGCCTCGATCAAGGTCGGCGCGATCGCCGGATGGGGCGGCGGCCCGGCTTGCGCTTCCGCCAGCAAGGCCGCGCCATCCCCGTCCTCGACTAGTCGCGCCTCGGCGATCGTCGGCGTCCAGGCGCTGTCACCGGCGAAATACACGACTTTGCCGTCACGCAGACGGTTGCCGGTCACCAGCTTGAACACCCGGTCGCCCACTTTGCCTCCTAGTTGCGCGGCTGCGCCGTCGTGCGCAGATACGGCTTCACTTTCTTGAAACCCGGGAAGATCTTCGCCGCCTCGTCGTCGGACACTGCCGAGGTGATGATCACGTCGCCGCCCTGCTTCCAGTTGGCCGGCGTCGCGACGCGGTGTTTGGCAGTGAGCTGCAGCGAGTCGACGACCCTCAGCACCTCGTCGAAATTGCGGCCGGTCGCCATCGGATAGACCAGGATCAGCTTGATCTTCTTGTCGGGACCGATGACGAAAACGTTGCGCACAGTCTGGTTGTCAGCCGGCGTGCGCTTGGCCGCGTCGCCCGACGCTTCGGCCGGCAGCATGTTGTAGAGTTTCGCGACCTTGAAATCGGAATCGCCGATGATCGGATAGTTCGGCGCGTGGCCCTGTGTTTCCTTGATGTCGTTGGCCCAGCGCCGGTGGTCGTCTACGGAATCGACCGACAGGCCGATGATCTTGACGTTGCGCTTGTCGAACTCGGGCTTGAGTCGGGCCATGGTGCCGAGCTCCGTGGTGCAGACGGGCGTGAAGTCCTTGGGATGAGAGAACAGCACCGCCCACGAATTGCCGATCCAGTCGTGGAACTTGAGCTTGCCTTCGGTAGTCTGGACTTCGAAATCCGGCGCAGTATCGCCAATTCTCAATGACATCGATGCCTCCTTGGAGATGCGTTTCAACGCTGGCGGACGCGGCAGCCGACCCGATCGTTGGCGGCGCCGCCGTTCCAGTGTGACTCGAATCCGGTGTCTAACGCGAGCCAGCCGCGCGCCGCGAGCCAATCGGCCGTGCGGTGCCGCACCGCTGCGGAATCGAGGCCGGCGGCACGCCAGCGTTCGCGGCAGGCGGCAGCTTCGTCCAACCGGCCTGCCCATTCCGGCCCGATGATCCGTCCGAGCACACGCTTGATTTCGGCGGCGAGGCCGGGCGAGCGACCGCCAGTCGAAACGGCAACCGTCAGGTCGCCGCGATGCAGGACCGCCGGCATCTGCACGTCGGAGCCTGCGGGCGCGTCTTCGACGTGAACGATGGCACCGGCGGCACGCGCACGCTCGGCAATGTCCGCGGTTGCGTTGGACGAAAGGCCAACGATGAAAACGATCTGGATGCCAGCAAGCTCGCCGGCTTCCGGCAGCCGCGCGATCAGCCGCGAACCGGCCAAAGTCGCAAGCGCGACACTCGGATCGGGCGCAAAGACCGTCAGCGCGATGGCGCCAGCCGCGTCCAGCCGCTCGAGCCGCCGCGATGCAGCAGGGCCGGCGCCAACAAGCGCCAGCCGGAGGCGGGAGGGATCGAGTGTCAGAGGCAACATGCGGCCATAACCTTGCGCAACAACGGGTCCGGTGCCGTACACCGGACTAATCAGCGTGACTGACTGTATTTACACCTTATTCTACGTCCAGCAAGAAGAAAATATATATAATAAACACTGCTAATAGTGTTATTAATGTCAGGAGAGAAGAATGCGCCGAGGGAAAGCCGGCAAAACCACTCAGTGCGCTGGTGGCGTCGCGGCGGTAGCTGGGTGAACGGTGATATGCTGGCGCGCCAGGTCGTCGACCACCTGCTTGGCGGCTGTATTGCCGCTTTGCGCCAGCTGCGCCGTATCGTTGGCAAGCGCGTTGATCTGGTCACGCAGCTTGAGCGTATTTTCGAGCGGTGCCTGCTGGTTCACCAGGATGGTCGAGTAATTGAGCCGCTCGCGAACCAGCTGCACCGTCTGAAAGACCACGGCGGCGAAGAAGCCCAACGCAAGCAACGCCAAGCCGAGTTCGAGAGGCGGCTTGCGCTCACTTGGCGATGCTTGGTCGCTCATCGTGCCCGCTTCGCCGGCGCTTCGCCGACCGGATTGAGACCGTGCCGCTGCATCATCGCGATCAAGGTTTGATCGTTAGTTGCCGCGGCCGCGGCGTCCAAGCTGTGCACCAGCGCTTCACCGATGGCGTTGTATTGTGGGGTGTCGGCGATGAATCGCTGACGGGCCGCGACTTCGGCCTGGGTGCGCGCATTCACCAGGGCGAGGACGATATTCACCACAACCAGCAGCAGGCTCAGTCCGGCGAGTGAAATGCTGCCCCAGGCGAGCCATCGCGTTTGTCGTCCGGTCATCGTGCGATACCTAATTGAGATATTAGCTGAATGGCCAGAAGGCCACTCGGCGAAATGGCCGCCAACTTAACGTAAAGCCGCAGCCGGGACAAATAACCCGATTCCCGCTAGCCTCGGTGGCGATGAACTACTGGCTGTTGAAATCCGAACCGTCCGCTTATTCATGGGCCGACCTGACGCGCGATCGTCGCACGGCATGGACCGGCGTGCGCAACCACCAGGCGGCGAACAATTTGCGGGCAATGCGGACCGGTGACCGTGCTTTCTTCTATCATTCGAACGAAGGGCTCGCGATCGTCGGTGCGGTCGAGATCGTGCATGAGGCCTATCCGGATCCAGACGACAAGAGTGGCCGGTTCGTCGCGGTTGACGTGGCGCCACTCGCGGCGGCAAAGACTCCGGTAACGCTGGCGCAGATCAAAACCGAGCCGCATCTTAAGTCGCTGGCGCTCGTCCGCCAGGGACGGTTGTCAGTATCACCGGTATCGGCAGCCGAATGGGCGTTGCTCTGCCGTATGGCGGGGCTCAAAGTCTGATGGCGCGGCCGCTTTGCCGGGATGCGGCACTCGCCGAGGGCGCAGCGCGCGGTTTCGTTTTCGGTACCGGCGCAGCGCGGCAGGCGGTGTTCGTGTTGCGGTATAACGGCGAAATCCGCGCTTATCACAATGCCTGTCCGCACCAGGGCACGCCGCTCGAAATCATGCCCAACGCGTTCTTTGATGCGGAGGGGCGTCTCCTGGTCTGTCGCACGCATGGGGCGCAATTCCGTCCCGCCGACGGATTCTGCGTCGCAGGGCCATGCGCCGGGCGTAGCCTCACGCCCGCGCCGGTGCGCGTCGAAGACGGCACGCTGGTATTGGACGAGGCGGGTTAGGTAACCCGGAAGTTCTTGAACTGCCAGGGATCCCGGCTGTCGACATCTTCTCGAAAGAGCCGGTGGCGGTCATGCAGGGGCGTCCAGTCACTGAACTCGCCGACGACGTCGCCGAGATACGGACGCGCGATCTCAAGGATGCGCTCATAGTCCATCTCATCGGGTTCGATGACGAACGATTCCGGATTCTCCATCGCCCAGATGGCGCCGGCGAGACACGCGGCGGTGACTTGAAGCGACGTGGCATTATTGTAAGGCACGACGCGCCGAGCTTCGTCGATCGACAGACGCGAGCCGAACCAATACGAGCCCTTCTTATGACCCATCAGCAGTACGCCGAGCTCGTCGACGCCGCCCGGTACGATTTCGTCCATGATCAACCGGTGCGTCTTCTGGACGTGCCAGTTCTTGCCCGCCATTTCGTGCAGCGATAGCACCGCGTCGTCGCACGGGTGGTATACATAGTGCACGGTCGGGCGATAGGCCGGCTTGCCGTTGGCCGCCAGCGTCAGATAGTCGGCGATCGAGATCGATTCGCTGTGCGTGACCAGGAAGCCGTGATACGGACCCTCGAGCGGCGTCCAAGACCGCATGCGCGTGCCCGCGCCCGGACGCGCCAGATAGATCGCCGCGCCGGAGCCGAAATCGTGCCGCCCACCGTCGACCGGGAAATGACGCTCGTGACTGCCCCAACCGAGCTCGGCTGGCTGCATGCCTTCCGAGACGAAGCCTTCGATCGACCACGTGTTGACGAACTCGCCGACTTTTTTCGGCACGGCCGATATTTGGGTGTCGCGTTCGGCGATATGAATGACTTTGACGCCGAGGCTGCGCGCGAGTTCGCCCCAGTCGGTGCGGCTTTTCGGCTGGCCGGTGTTGTGCTTCACCGCCTTGGCGACGTTGATCAGCGCTTCCTTGACGAAATGCGACACCAAGCCCGGATTGGCGCCGTGCGTGAGAACCGCCGTCGGGCCATTGCCGTATTTGTTACGCAGCGCCAGCGCGTCCTCGCGCAGCCGGTAATTCGAGCGTGCTGACGGCGAAAGCTTGGGATCGGTGTAAGCGCCGGGCCACGGCTCGATGCAGGTGTCGAGATAGAGCGCGCCTTTTTCGCGGCACAGTTCGACCAAGTCGATGCTCGCGACGTTGACCGAGACGTTCATCAGGAAGTCACCCTTGCCGAGCATCGGCTCGAGAATCTTGCGATAGTTCTCGCGGGTCAGCGGTTTCTTGACGAACTTCACGCCCATGGATTCCGCTTCCTTGCGGCCCATGTCGTGCGCGGTGATGATGACGATCTGTTCGGGCTTCATCGCGATGTGACGAAGCACCAGCGGCAACACGCCTTGGCCGATGCTGCCGAAACCGATAATCACCATGCGGCCGGAGAAGGCGATGTGTTTTTGATCGCGCGCCATGACAAAAACCATTAAGCGCGCGATCAATATTTTTCAAGCAAATCAGCGATGGTGTACGGCGCTATCCTTGACTTTTTTCGGAATCCGCGAGTCGAAAAACGAGTCGCGACTCGAGCGAGTCGCGGCCCACTGCGAAAACGACAACGACCAATTCAGATCGCGGTGACCACGCGCCGCCGCATGAGCACGAGTGCGAGTGCTGCAAAACCGAACAGCGACAAGGTCGTCGGTTCCGGCACGCTGGTATTCGATACTGGCGAGTCCGACCACAAAGCGGCGAAGCTGAACGTGGTCGGATCAGCCGCGCCGGCAAAGCCGATGTCCAGCGTATAGGCATCGTTGGCGCTGAGCTCCGTGCCGGACGGTGCCGTCAGCGTCACGCGTTGCGATGCCAGCGATATTGCAGTGTTCCATATCTGGCCGGTTGTCACGTCGTCGAGCTGTGCCGAGGCGATGCCGGCAACACCCGAGTTGATCGTGAACTGGAACGCGGTGGCGAAGGTGCCGAGGCTGTTGGCGAATCCGGGCACGTTGAAGAACGACGACGCCGGCGCGCCAAAGCTCGGCGAGGGCACGATGTCCCAGGTCATATTGCCGTTGAACAGCTTCCAGCTATCGCCCAGGTTTGTCGTGGGCGCGCCGTCCGTACCGCTCGATCCGGCGCCGGACCAAGGCACGACGATGGCGTGGGCCGGTGTCGCCGCGACGCCGAAAGTCAGGGCCGCCGCTACCGTCGTAATGGACAGAATACGGGTGCAAAAAGCTCGCAAAATTCCGGTCATGGCTCACTCCTTCGGGTGACGGGTTCCGTCCGTCCCAGTGAGGACGTCGGCCAGTCTTCTAGTTATCCCCAGAAGTATCGGGAGTATTCAGCCAATACAATTCAAGATTATCGTAAATAGTATGAAATAATAGGTAAATTACCATAAAGTAACGTTAATTGTCCCCGCAACAGAGTTAAATCTGTCCCACCAGGTGGGACTGCACCCCAACATATTCGACGGAGGCGAGGTGTCCTGGGCACGATAATGCGGGATTCTCTTTGACCAATGGTGGCATACCAGATACCATGAGCCATAATGAGGGGGCCGACTTAAATGGCACCCCACGGGAGGGTTGCCTATATGACGGCTACGCGTCTCGTTATCAAACCGATCGACTCACCGGCGAGCTTCCGCCTGCAAGCCTATCGGAAGCTCAAAGAGGCGATTACGGCGATGAACGTGTACGGCCAGGCGGAAGAGATCCGACTGGATGAGCGCCGTCTGTCACAAGAGCTCGGCGTTTCGCGCACACCGATCCGCGAAGCCCTCACCATGCTCCAGCGCGAGGGTTTTGTGCGCACTGTACCGCGCCGCGGCGTCATCGTCGTGCGCAAGAGCAAGCAAGAAATCGTCCGCATGATCCAGGTCTGGGCGGCGCTCGAGAGCTTAGCAGCGCGCCTGGCGACGCAGCACGCGTCCGACCGCGAGATCGCGACCCTGCGCCATATGTTCGACGATTTCCGCGACGGCTCACCGGAAGGCCATCTCGACGAATATTCCGATGCCAATATCCGCTTTCACCAGGCGATCATTCAATTGTCCGGCAATCCGGTGTTGGGGGAGATGACGCGCGATCTGTTCATTCACATGCGCGCCATCCGCCAAGCGACGATCGGTCAGGAAGACCGCGCCAAACGTTCGATTGTTGATCATATGAATATCATCGAGGCCCTGCAGAAGCGCGACACCGAGCGCGCGGCCTCGCTGGTGCTGAAACATGCGCTCGACCTTGCCGCCCATGTGGAACGGCATTGCAACTATCTCGATTAGCGCAAGCAAGGATCTGTCAGGGGCGTGTTAATGGCAGACGAGGTTCAAACAGCGGCAAGACCGCAAACCGCCGATCGAACGGCGGCCATTGAATTCCGGGTCGAACGGCGCGAGCCCGCGGCCGGGACCCAAGCCCTGGCGATGGGCCAGGCATAAGGTGCGCGAAGGAGGACAAGATAATGAGTAAAGCACTCGAAGGCGTTCGGATTCTCGACTTCACTCACGTGCAGTCGGGCCCGACGTGCACACAGCTTCTCGCTTGGTTCGGCGCCGACGTCATCAAGGTGGAGCGGCCCGGCGTCGGCGATATCACGCGCGGTCAACTGCGCGACGTTCCGAATGTCGATAGCCTCTATTTCACCATGCTCAACCACAACAAGCGGTCGATCACCATCGACACGAAGAATCCCAAGGGCAAAGAAGTACTCGAGGGTCTAATCAAGATTTGCGACGTGATGGTCGAGAATTTCGGTCCGGGCGTGCTTGATCGCATGGGGTTCACCTGGGAACGGGTCCAACAGATCAATCCCAAGATCATTCTGGCGTCGATCAAGGGCTTCGGCCCCGGCCCGTACGAGGAATGCAAAGTGTACGAGAACGTCGCCCAATGCACCGGCGGTTCGGCATCCACCACCGGCTTCCGCGACGGCCCGCCGCTAGTGACCGGCGCGCAGATCGGCGATTCCGGCAACGGCCTCCATCTGGCGCTCGGCATCGTAACCGCGCTCTATCATCGCACCCACTCCGGCAAGGGCCAGCGCGTCACCGTCGCTATGCAGGATGGCGTGCTCAATCTCTGTCGCGTCAAGCTGCGCGATCAGCAGCGCCTCAAGCACGGGCCGCTCAAGGAATACAGCCAGTATGGCGAAGGTATTCCGTTCGGCGATGCGGTGCCGCGCGCCGGCAACGATTCTGGCGGTGGTCAGCCGGGCTGGATCGTCAAGTGCAAGGGCTGGGAGACCGATCCGAACGCCTATATCTACTTCATCACCCAGGCGCCGGTGTGGGACAAGGTCTGCAAGGTGATCGGCGAAGAAGGCTGGATCACCGATCCGGGCTACGCGACGCCCGAAGCGCGGCTAAACAAGATCAAGGCGATCTTCAGCCGCATCGAGCAATGGACCATGACCAAGACCAAGTTCGAGGCCATGGACATCCTCAATCAATACGACATTCCCTGCGGTCCGATCCTGTCGATGAAGGAACTGGCCGAGGATCAGTCGCTCCGCAAGACCGGCACGGTGGTCGAGGTCGACCATCCCAAGCGCGGCAAGTATCTCACCGTCGGCAACCCGATCAAACTCAGCGCAAGCCCGAGCGACGTGAAGCGCTCGCCGCTTCTCGGCGAGCACACCGACGAAATCCTCATCAAGGTGCTCGGCTACGACGACAAGAAAGTGCGCGAGATCAAGGACTCGGGCGCGCTCGGCGGGGCAAAGCCGATGGCCGCGGAATAGCGCAAACCCGTTACCGGGGGCGGATGGCAATCATCCGCCCCCTTTCCATTCAGCGCGGCGAGAGGCTCGCCGCGCCCAAGGCATGAAGGAGAGTTCCGATATGAGTGCGAAGAACGCGAAAGCCGCCGTGCGCAAAGTGCTCGACCGCGCCAAGGCAGAAAAACGCAGCGCCCTGACAGCGCCCGAAGGCAAGCTGGTTTGCGACGCCTATGGTATCGCGGTGCCGAAGGAAGGTATCGCCACGAGCGCCGCAGACGCGGCCAAGCTCGGCAAGAAGGTCGGTTTTCCGGTCGTCCTGAAGATCGTGTCGCCCGACATCCTGCACAAGACCGAGGCCGGCGGCGTGGTTGTCGGCGTCAAGACGCCGCAAGAGGCGCAGAAGGCCTATGCGACGATCATTGCCAACGCCAAGAAATACAATCGCAAGGCCAAGATCGACGGCGTCCAGGTGCAGCAAATGGTCGGCGGCGGCCAGGAAGTCATTATCGGCGCCGTCACCGATCCGAGCTTCGGCAAGCTCGTCGCCTTTGGCATGGGCGGCGTCCTCGTCGAGGTGCTCAAGGACGTCACCTTCCGCCTCGCGCCGGTGAAACGCGACGAAGCGCTCGGCATGCTCGATGGCATCAAGGCCGCCGAAATCCTCAAAGGCGTGCGCGGCGGCAAGGGCGTCAATCGCGCCTCGCTCGCCGGCCTGATCGAAAACGTCTCGAAGCTGATCGCCGACTTCCCAGAGATCGCCGAGATGGATCTCAACCCTGTCTTTGCGTCGGAAAAGTCGGCAGTCGCGGCCGACGTCCGCATCATCCTCGACTGGCAGCCGGCGGTGCAGCGCTACCGTCCGAGCAAGGACGAGATCGTGCGCGCCATGAACCGCATCATGCGGCCGAAGTCGGTCGCCGTGATCGGTGCCTCGGCCGAAGACGGCAAGATCGGTAACTCAGTGATGAAGAACCTCATCAACGGTGGTTACGAGGGCAACATCTATCCGGTCCACCCATCGGCCGCCGAGATCCTGGGTCGGAAGGTCTATAAATCGGTGCTGGACGTGCCGGGCGAGATCGACGTCGCGGTGTTCTGCATCCCCGCGAAGTTCGTCGCTGCGGCGCTGACGGAGGTCGGTGAGAAGAAAATCCCCGGTGCCGTGCTGATCCCCTCGGGTTTTGCCGAAACGGGCAACGTCGCCGGTCAAAAGGAGATCCAGGACATCGGCCGCAAATACAACATCCGGCTGATGGGCCCGAACATCTACGGCTACTACTACACGCCGGAGAATCTGTGCGCGACATTCTGCACGCCTTACGATTACAAGGGAGGCGCGGCGCTGTCGTCGCAATCGGGCGGCATCGGCATGGCGATCATCGGCTTCTCGCGCTCGGCCAAGATGGGCGTGTCGGCGATCGTCGGCCTTGGCAACAAATCGGACCTCGATGAGGACGATCTGCTCACCTTCTTCGAGCAGGACGACAACACCAAGGTCATTGCGATGCATCTTGAGGACCTGAAGGACGGCCGTTCCTTTGCCGAGGTGGCGAAGCGCGTCTCGAAGAAGAAGCCGATCGTCGTGCTCAAGGCGGGCCGGACTGCCGCCGGCGCCAAGGCTGCCGGCTCGCATACCGGCGCGCTGGCGGGCAACGACAAGATCTATGACGACGTGCTGCGTCAGTCGGGTGTCATCCGCGCGCCCGGTTTGCGCGACATGCTCGACTATGCGCGCGGGCTGCAGAAGCTGCCGGCGCCCAAGGGCGAGAACGTCGTCATCATCACCGGCGCTGGCGGTTCGGGCGTGTTGCTGTCTGACGCCTGCGTCGATAATGGCCTCAATCTGATGAAGATGCCGGCCGATCTCGACGCGGCGTTCCGCAAGTTCATCCCGCCCTTCGGTGCCGCCGGCAATCCGGTCGACATCACCGGCGGCGAGCCGCCGACGACCTACAAGAACACGATCCGGCTCGGGCTCGAGGATCCACGCATTCACGCGCTCATTCTCGGCTACTGGCACACGATCATCACGCCGCCGATGGTGTTCGGCAAACTGGTGGTCGAAGTCATCAACGAGATGAAGGCCAAAGGCATCGAGAAGCCGATCGTTGCGTCGCTTGCCGGCGATGTGCAGGTCGAAGAAGCGGCCGAGTATCTCTACGACCACGGTGTTCCGGCCTATGCCTACTCGACCGAAATCCCGGTTGCGGTGCTGGGCGCGAAATACCGCTGGGCGCGTGGCGCCGGCCTTGTGAAGTAATCGTCCGATGAATATTCACGAGTACCAGGCGAAGAGCCTGCTGACCAAGTTCGGCGTCGCCGTTCCCAAGGGCGGCGTCGCCTACACGCCGCAAGAAGCCGAGACGGTGGCAAAGTCGCTCGCCGGTCCGGTCTATGTGGTTAAGTCGCAGATCCATGCTGGCGGCCGCGGCGCTGGTCGGTTCAAAGGCGACGAGAAGGGCAAAGGTGGCGTGCGGTTGGTGAAGTCGCCGGCGGATGCCGCCAAAGAGGCCCAGGCCATGCTCGGCCATGTTCTGGTCACCAAGCAGACCGGGCCGAAGGGCCGCGAGGTCAAGCGCATTTACGTCGAGGAAGGCTGCGACATCAAGCGCGAGCTGTACCTCGGCATGCTGATCGATCGCAAAACCTCGCGCATTACCGTCATGGCGTCGACCGAAGGCGGCATGGAAATCGAGGAAGTTGCAGCGAAGACGCCGGAAAAGATCCTCAAAGTGGCGATCGATCCGGTGACCGGCATGGAGGCGTTCCATGCGCGCCGTCTCGCCTACGGCCTCAAGCTCGAGGGCAAGCAGGTCGGCTCGGCGGTCAAGTTCATGCTCGGCATGTACAAGGCGTTCATCGCGCTCGACGCCTCGATCGTCGAGATAAATCCGCTGGTCGTGACCGGCTCGGGTGACGTGATTGCGCTCGACGCAAAGATGAACTTCGACGACAACGCGCTGTTCCGCCATCCCGATGTCGAAGCGATGCGCGATGAGGCTGAAGAGGACCCGATCGAGCTCGAAGCCGGTAAGCATTCGCTCAACTACGTGAAGCTCGACGGCAATATCGGCTGCATGGTCAACGGCGCCGGCTTGGCGATGGCAACCATGGACATCATCAAGCTGTATGGCGGCGAACCAGCGAACTTCCTCGATGTCGGCGGCGGCGCCACCAAGGAGCGCGTCGCCACGGCGTTCAAGCTGATCTTGTCGGACAAGAACGTCGAGGGCATCCTGGTCAACATCTTCGGCGGCATCATGCGCTGCGACGTCATCGCCGAAGGCGTCGTCGCTGCGGCGCGCGAGGTCAGCCTCGAAGTGCCGTTGGTGGTGCGTCTCGAAGGTACCAACGTCAAACTCGGTAAGGAAATTCTCGCCAAATCGGGCCTGCCGATTCTGGCCGCCGACGATCTCGGCGACGCGGCCCAGAAGGTGGTCAAAGCGGTGAAGGAAGCGGCCTGATGTCCATTCTTGTCGATAGCAATACCAAGGTCATCTGCCAGGGCTTCACCGGCGCGCAGGGAACCTTCCATTCTGAGCAGGCGATCGCCTACGGCACCAAGATGGTCGGCGGCGTGACGCCAGGCAAGGGCGGAACCAAGCATCTCGACCTGCCGGTCTTTGACACGGTTGCCGATGCGGTGAAGGGGACCGGCGCGACCGCTAGCGCGATCTATGTCCCGCCGCCGTTCGCGGCGGACGCGATTCTCGAAGCCATCGACGCCGAAGTGCCGCTGGTCGTCTGCATCACCGAGGGCATTCCGGTGCTCGACATGGTGCGGGTCAAGCGCGTCCTCGCCGGCTCGAAGACGCGTCTGGTCGGTCCGAACTGTCCGGGCGTGATCACGCCGGGGCAGTGCAAGATCGGTATCATGCCGGGCCATATACACAAGCCCGGCTCGGTCGGCATCGTGTCGCGTTCGGGCACGCTCACCTACGAGGCGGTGGCGCAGACCACCGCAGTCGGATTGGGCCAGTCGACCTGCGTCGGCATCGGCGGCGATCCGGTCAATGGCACCAATTTCATCGACTGCCTGGACATGTTCCTAGCCGATCCCGCGACCAAGTCGATCATCATGATCGGCGAAATTGGCGGTTCGGCCGAGGAAGAGGCCGCCGATTTCGTCAAGCGGAACAAGGTCAAGAAGCCAATGGTCGGCTTCATTGCCGGCTCCACTGCACCGCCAGGCCGCCGCATGGGCCACGCCGGCGCGATCATCTCCGGCGGTACCGGTAGTGCTGGTGACAAGATCGAAGCGATGAAGCGCGCGGGCATCGCCGTGTCGGACTCTCCTGCGGCCCTTGGCAAGACCATGCTCGGTCTCCTAAATAGATAGCTAGAGCTAACCAATGCCCGATTCAGGACGCACGCCGCCACGTTCCATCCCGCCGGGTTCCGGCCGGCGCGGCGGCCGTGACCTGCCAAAGGGCCGCCAGGTCGATCCGGTTGCGCGCGAGGAAATCGTCAAGCTCCTCGGCGATCGGCCGCGCCGGCGCGATCTGCTGATCGAGCATTTGCACCTATTGCAGGACCATTTTGGCTGCCTGCACGCCCGGCACCTGGCTGCGCTGGCCGAAGCGATGAAGCTGGCGTTGGTCGAGGTTTATGAGGTCGCCAGCTTCTATGCGCATTTTGACATCGTGCTCGACGGCGAAAATCCGCCGCCGAACCTCACCGTGCGGGTGTGCGACTCGCTGAGTTGCGAGTTGTTCGGTGCCCAGAAGCTACTGGCCGAATTGCCGGCCAAACTGCCGGGCGTCCGCGTCGTCCGCGCGCCGTGCATGGGCGGCTGCCACAACGCGCCGGTGGTCGCCATTGGTCACGCGTTGCACGAGCATGCGACCGTCGACAGCATTGTCAAAGCGGCCAAGGCGAAGGACACCCATCCGCATTTGCCGGCCTATCCCGAATTCGCCGCCTACCGCAAAGCCGGCGGCTATACGCTGCTCGAAGCCTGCCTTTCAGGCAAGAAAACGCTCGAAGACATTCTCAAGGCGCTCGAGGATTCGAACCTGCGCGGTCTCGGCGGCGCCGGCTTTCCGACTGGCCGCAAGTGGCGGCTTGTGCGCGCCGAAAAGGCGCCGCGCTTGATGGCGGTCAATGCCGACGAAGGCGAGCCCGGCACCTTCAAAGACCGCTACTACATGGAAGTCGATCCACATCGCTTTCTCGAAGGCACGCTGATCGGCGCCTGGGCGGTCGAGGCGGCCGACACCTATATCTATCTGCGCGATGAGTACCCGCAGTGCCACGAGATCCTGCAGCGCGAGATCGCCGCAATCGAGAAGGCGGGCTTGTCGAAGCACACGCGGATTCATCTCCGCCGCGGCGCCGGAGCCTATATCTGCGGCGAAGAATCGGCGATGCTCGAATCGATCGAGGGCAAGCGCGGCCTGCCGCGCAACAAGCCGCCTTATCCGGCGCAGGTCGGTCTCTTTGGCCGGCCGACGCTGTGCAATAACGTCGAAACGCTGTGGTGGATTCGCGACATCGTTGAAAAGGGTCCGGCGTGGTTCGGCTCGCAGGGCCGCCGCGGCCGCAAGGGTCCGCGCAGCTTCTCGGTCTCGGGCCGGGTCAAGAATCCAGGCGTCAAGCTCGCGCCTGCCGGCATCACGGTAAAGGAACTGATCGACGAATATTGCGGCGGTATGGCCGACGGCCACACTTTCAAGGGCTATCTGCCGGGCGGCCCCTCGGGCGGCATCCTGCCAGCCTCGATGGCCGATCTGCCGCTTGATTTCGGTACGCTCGAAGCGCACGGCGCGCTGATCGGCTCGGCGGCGGTTGTCGTCCTGTCCGACAAGGACGATATGAAAGCTGTGGCGCTCAACCTGCTCAAATTCTTCGCCGATGAAAGCTGCGGCCAGTGCACGCCCTGCCGTGTCGGCACCGAAAAGGCCGTGATGCTGATGTCGCGTCCCAAATGGGATGGGCCGTTGCTCGAAGAGCTGACGCGGGCGATGACGGATGCGTCAATCTGCGGCCTAGGCCAGGCGGCGATGAATTCGGTTAAATTGGTCCTCAAGCATTTTCCGGAGGAAGTGTCATGAGCGACGGCTCCGGCGTGATCGGCGACTCCATCAAGTTTCTGCTGGACGGCCAGGAGGTCGAGGCCCTGCCGGGCGAGACCATTTGGCAGGTCGCGCACCGCAAAGGCACCGACATCCCCCATCTTTGCTACAGCCCGGAGCCCAGCTACCGGCCCGATGGCAATTGCCGCGCCTGCATGGTCGAGATCGAAGGCGAACGCGTTCTCGCCGCTTCGTGCCTGCGCAAGCCGACGCCAGGGATGAAGGTTCACTCGGCGTCGGAACGCGCCAAGTTCTCGCGCAAGATGGTGTTCGAATTGCTGGTCTCGGACCAGCCGGCACGCGACGCGCATCCCGATCCGGATTCGAAGTTCTGGCGCTGGGCCGACAAGGTCGGGGTTGCTTCCGGCCGCTTCCCGGCGACGCATCATCCCAAGCCTGACCGCAGCCATCCGGCGATGGCGGTGCGGCTCGACGCCTGCATCGAATGCAATTTATGCGTCCGCGCCTGCCGCGAGGTGCAGGTCAACGACGTGATCGGTATGGCGGCGCGCGGCCACAACGCCAAGATCGTGTTCGATTTCGATGATCCGATGGGCGCGAGCACGTGCGTTGGATGCGGCGAATGCGTGCAGGCCTGTCCGACGGGCGCACTGCTGGAATCGACGCTGGTCGATCAGCGCGGCGTCCACGCTAAAACGCCCGACCGCGAAGTCGACAGCGTCTGCCCTTATTGCGGCGTCGGCTGCCAGATCACTTACAAGATCAAGGACGACAAGTTGCTTTATGTCGACGGCCGCACTGGTCCGTCGAACCTCAATCGTCTGTGCGTCAAGGGCCGCTTCGGCTTCGATTACATCAGCCATCCGCAGCGGCTGACCAAGCCGATGATCCGCAAGCCCGGGATGAAAAAGGACGCACATACGCCGCTCGATCCGACCAACCCGTGGACACATTTCCGCGAGGCGACGTGGGACGAGGCGCTCGATGCCGCTGCTTCCGGCCTCAAGAGGATCCGCGATCAGCAAGGCCCCAAGGGCCTTGCGGGATTCGGCTCGGCCAAGGGTTCCAACGAAGAGGCCTATCTCTTCCAGAAGCTGGTGCGTGCCGGCTTCGGCACCAACAACGTCGACCATTGCACGCGCCTCTGCCATGCCTCGTCGGTTGCCGGCCTGCTCGAAGGCATCGGCTCTGGCGCGGTGACGGCACCGTTCATGGCGGTAAAGGACGCTGACGTCATCGTCGTCATCGGCGCCAATCCGACCGAGAACCATCCGGTCGCGGCGACCTTCTTTAAGAACGCCACAAAGCGCGGCGCGACGCTGATCGTCATGGATCCACGCGGCCAAGCGCTGAAGCGGCATGCGACCCACATGCTGCAGTTCAAGCCGGGCCGCGACGTCGCGATGCTGTCGGCGATGTTGCACACCATCATCGCCGAGGACCTGACCGACAAGCAGTACGTCCAGGCTTTCACCGAGGATTTCGAAAAGCTTGCCGCCAGCGTCAAAGACCGCACGCCGGAAAAGATGGCGCCGATCTGCGGGATCGATGCCGAGACGCTGAAGACCGTCGCGCGCAAGTTTGCGCGCGCCGAGGCGGCAATCATCTTTTGGGGCATGGGCGTTTCGCAACACGTCCACGGCACCGACAATACCCGGTGCTTGATCGCGCTGTCGCTGATCACCGGCCAGGTCGGCCGGCCGGGCACCGGCCTTCACCCCCTGCGCGGTCAGAACAACGTGCAGGGTGCGTCCGACGTCGGCCTGATCCCGATGTTCTTCCCCGACTACATCTCGGTCGAGGACCCGAAACAGCACGCGTTCTACGAGAAACTGTGGGGCACGAAGCTCGATCCGAAGAAGGGGCTCACCGTCGTCGAGATCATCAACGCGATCCACGCCGACCAGATCCGCGGCATGTACGTCATGGGCGAGAATCCGGCGATGTCAGATCCCGACGTGCAGCACGCGCGCGAGGCACTCGCCAAGCTCGATCATCTCGTCGTGCAGGACCTGTTCCTGACCGAGACCGCGTTCTATGCCGACGTGTTCCTGCCGGCTTCGGCATGGCCGGAAAAGGCCGGCACGGTCAGCAACACCAATCGCCAGGTGCAGATGGGCCGCCAGGCGCTGCCGCTGCCGGGCAATGCGCGACACGATCTCTGGATCATCCAGGAAATCGCGCGCCGCATGGGCCTCAACTGGAACTACGCAGGACCGGCCGACGTCTTCGCTGAAATGAAGCTCGGCATGCCGTCGCTCGACAACATCACGTGGGAGCGCGTCGATCGCGAAAGCTCGGTCACTTATCCGAGCACTGCACCCGACAAGCCGGGCGAGGACATCGTATTCGGCGACGGCTTCCCGACGGCGACCGGCCGCGGCAAGTTGGTGGCGGTCGAAATCCGCCCGCCCGCCGAGGAGCCCGACAAGGACTACCCGATGGTGCTGACCACCGGCCGCCAGCTCGAGCATTGGCACACCGGCGCGATGACACGCCGGGCGAGCGTGCTCGATGCGATCGAACCCGAGGCGCACGCCTCACTGTCGCCGGGCGACATGAAGCGCATGGGCATCGACGCCGGTTCGATCGTGCGCGTCGTGACGCGGCGCGGCGCCATCGAGTTGAAGGCGCGGCCCGATCTGGCGATTGCGCCAGGCATGGTGTTCATCCCGTTCTGCTACGTCGAGGCGGCGGCGAACATCCTGACCAATCCGCAGCTCGATCCGATGGGCAAGATTCCGGAGTTTAAATACTGCGCGGCGCGGGTCGAGCCGGTCGCCGCCAAGGTTGCGGCGGAATAGTGCCGCAGCTTCGGCGCTAGCGGGCGCGGCGACCGAGACGTTCGGCTACGTCTGCTTGCATCGGCGCGAATTCGCCGCTCGCCGGATCGCGCAGCAGCAGGCGCCCGGTGGCGACGCCGAAATAAGCGCCATGCAGCGCCAGCGTTCCGGCTTCGACGCGGTGGCGGACAAACGGAAACGTCATCAAATTCGTCAGGCTGAGCTCGACTGCTGCGCGTTCGAGCCGGCGTAGATAGTCGTCGCGGTCCGCGCCGCGCACACCGAGACCTGCGGCGGCCGGCGCAATCTGGGTCATCCAGCGGCCGATGAAGTCGCCGGCAGACAGCGGCTGTTGTTCGTCGGCAAAGGCGCGGATGCCACCGCACAAGGCATGACCAAGCACGACCAGGTGCCTGACATGCAGCGCCTGGACGCCGAACTCGATCGCCGCGCTGGTGCCGTGCTGGGTCTCGCGGTGCGGCTCGAATGGCGGCACGAGATTGGCGACGTTGCGCACGACCAACATTTCGCCCGGCGCGGCGTCGAAGATCACTTCCGGCGATACACGCGAATCGATGCAGCCGATGACCATGATTTCGGGCCGCTGGCCGGTCCGCGCCAACGTTTCATAACGCGAACGTTCGTTGGCGAAGCGGCCGTTGAGGAATGCGCGGTGGCCTTGCAGGAGACGTTCGGGAAAGGCAGGCGGAATGGGCTTGGCGTCGAGGGTCATACGGTTGCTTCTTGGTGCAAAAAAATTCGGCGGGTTGTGGGATTGTAGTCCCGGGCCCGCCGATGGTGTGAGGTTGTTTGGGCTATTCGGCCGGGGCCGGGCGCGGTGTGGCGGCGATCTGCCGCGAGCGCAGGGGCTTGAGGACGAAGAGCGCCAGGACGACGACGGCGAAGTTCATGATCGCGGTGACGACGAACACCATGTGCCAGCTGCCGGTCGTCGACTTGATGATGTTGGCGAGCGGCACCAGGAAGGCCGAAGCCCCCTTGGCGGTGTAGAGCAGGCTCAGGTTGGTGGTGGCGAACTTCGGCCCGAACGTGTCGGTGCAGGTCGAGGGGAAGAGGCTGAAGATCTCGCCCCAGGTCAGGAAGATGAGGCCCGCGAACACGACGAAGGCCCAAGGCGAAGTGCCGGCCGAGCCCAAGAGCCAATAGGCGAGGCCGCCCAGGCCGAAGGCGATCGCCATGGTGTTCTCGCGGCCGATATTGTCGGAGATCCAGCCGAAGATCGGCCGGGCCGCGCCGTTGCACACATTGTCCACGAGGAGCGCCACGGTCAGCGTCGTGCCGCCGAGGAAGATCACCGTGTCGGCGACATTGTAGTCCTTGGCGATGAGCGCGATCTGCGCCGTCGCCATCAAGCCGCTGGCCGAGACCAGGATGAACATGATGTAGAGGATCCAGAACACCGGCGAGACCAGCACCTGACCCGGCGTGTAGCTCCGCGCCGTCTGGATGACCTTGACCTCCTTCGGCGTCGGCACCTCGCCCGGCTCCGGGCTGCGCAGATACCAGGCCAGCACGAACACCACCGCGCCCTGGATCAGGCCGAACCAGAAGAACGCCGCCGCGTAGCCGCCCGCGGCGATCACCATGCGGATCGGGATCACCGTCAACGCCGCGCCGGCGCCGTAACCCGCCGCCGTCAATCCCACCGCCAAGCCGCGGCGGTCCGGGAACCACTTCACCGCGTTGCCGACGTTGGTCGTGTAAATCGCCCCCGCGCCGGTGCCCGAGACGATCGCCCCCAGATACAGCATCGCCAGGCTGTCGGCGTAGGCGTTGATGATCCAGCCCACCGCCACCAGCGCGCCGCCAACCGCCACCACCAGCTTCGGACCGATCTTGTCCGCCAGCCAGCCTTCCAGCGGCGTCAGCCACGTCTCCAGCGCAATGAAAATGCTGAACGCAATCTGGATCTCGGCAAT
>DASQHO010000031.1:0-34519 GCA_035632055.1 Allostellaceae bacterium | reverse complement strand
CAGCTTCGTCACGCTGGCCAAAGGCAATCGCGGCGGCGAAGTGCGCGAGGCCTGCAAGAAGCACGGCGGATTCTATCTCGGATCGATCGGCGGGCCGGCGGCGCGGCTGGCGCAGGACTGCATCAAGAAGGTCGAGGTGCTGGAATATCCCGAGCTTGGCATGGAGGCGGTGTGGCGCATCGAGGTCGAGGATTTTCCGGCATTCATCGTCATCGACGACAAGGGCAACGACTTCTTCGCCAAACTGACGTAAGCCGGATGCGGACCTAGGACCGACGCGTGGCCGAAACCATCGATCTCGCTGCGCTGGTGCGCGGCAGCAAGGCGCAGTGGGATGCGTTTGTCCGGCGCTATGCCGGGCTGATCCTGGCGGCGGTGCGCAATCAGGCGCGCGATACCGGCGATGTCGAAGATCTGGTGCAGGAGGTTTTCGTCCGGCTGTGCAAGGACGGCTACCGCCTGCTCAAGACCTACGATCCGGCGCGCGCCGGCCTGTCGACCTGGCTGACCATCGTGGCGCGTTCGACCGCGCGCGACATCCTGCGCCGGCGCCACCCGCAGACCACGCCCTACGAGGCGGTGCCGGAATCGGCCCTCGCCGTGACCGCCGAGCCGGTCGAGCGGATCAAGCTGCCGGAGGGTCTGCTGTCGCCGCGGCAGAAGCTGATCCTGACCATGCTGTACGACCGCGACATGGAGGTGGCCGACGTCGCGGCCGCCCTCAAGGTCGATCCGCAAACGATTCGCAGCACTCACCACAAGGCGATGCTGAAGCTGCGGGAGCATTTTGCCCCGGAAAACCCGGCAAAATCGGGCGCCGGACGGGGATGAATTGGTGCAATCATGCCTAAATTGAGCAGGAGATAAACATGAGCGGACCGGAGGACATGAAATCGGCCGAACAGGCCGCCCTCTGGCGGCGTTTTCGCGCGCTTGACCGCACCCTGCGTGACCAGGCGGCGGACGACGCGGACGCGACGCACGCGCTGGCGGCCTATGCCGACGGCCGGCTGAGCGAGGCGGCGACCGAAGCGGTCGAGGCCCGGCTGGCAGCGTATCCCGAGGCGCTCGACGACCTCATGGCCGCGCGCAGTGCCGGCGACGTGATCGCGCCGCAGCGCGTTGTCGACCGGGCGGCGGCTTTGGTGTCCGGTGATTCGACCGACGGACGCGTCGTGCCCTTCCGCCATTCAGGCGTGGCCTATGTCTGGCGCGTGAACATGGCGCGGATTGCCGTGGCGGCCTGCCTGGTCCTGACCGGGTTGGTCGGATTCACCCTGGGCTCCGGCGTCTACGGCAACCTGTTCCCATCCTCCGACTCGGTGAGCGGCGACACAGCCGATCAACCGACGAGCTTCTTCTCGACCGAGGACGCCGCGATATGAGCACGATTGAGGCAACCGGCCGCGCCCCGCAACGGCGGCGCGGCCTCGTCATCGCGCTCATCGTATCGCTGGCGATCAACGTGTTTTTCATCGCTGGCCTGGTCGGTCATCTGGTTTTCCATTTCCAATTCGGCCATCCGCCAATGGGGCCGATCCAGCGCTTCGAGCGCGCGAGTCACGAGATGGACCTGAGCGGCGCGCAACTCGCCGCCTTCAACGGCATGATCGCCACCCTGCGCCAGCATCGGCGCGAGACGTTCCAGAAAAACCGGCCGCTGTTCGACCAGATTTGGGATCAGCTCGCCAAGCCGCAGCCGGACGAAAAGGCCATTGCCGATCTGATCACGCAGGCCGACGCCAACCACGTCGCCTTCCAGAAGGACGCAACCGCGGCGATGGAATCGTTCCTCGCGACCTTGTCGCTGCAACAGCGCGCGCAGTTTGCCGACCTCGTGAAGTGGCCGCAGCCGGTTCCGCCGCATCCCTGACGCTGTCGGGGGCGGCTTGACCGCCCCTGCCCGTCTGACTATCCCGTAGAGTCAGGCGAGGAGGCAGGCCATGGCCAAAGGCGCGACCCGCACCGAGCGTGACAGCATGGGTCCGGTCGCCGTGCCGGCGGTGCGGCTGTGGGGCGCCCAGACGCAACGCTCGCTCGAGAATTTCCGCATCGGCGGCGAGCGCATGCCGCTGGCGCTGATCCACGCTTTCGGGATCCAGAAACAAGCCGCGGCCGAAGCCAACATGGACCTCGGCGTGCTCGACAAGAAGCGCGGCCGCGCCATCGCCAACGCCGCAGCGGCGGTTGCCCGCGGCCAGCACGACGACGAATTTCCGCTTGTGGTCTGGCAGACCGGCTCAGGCACCCAGACCAACATGAACGCCAACGAGGTGATCGCGGCGCTGGCCAACGAAGCGCTTGGCGGCAAGCGCGGCGCCAAGGAGCCGGTTCACACCAACGATCACGTCAATATGAGCCAGTCGTCGAACGACAGTTTTCCGACGGCGATGCACATTGCGGCGGCGCTCGAAATTCGCGACCGGCTGCTGCCGGGCCTGAAGCGGCTCGAACGCGCGCTGGCTGCCAAGGCGCGCGAATTCGCACGCATCGTCAAAATCGGCCGCACCCATCTTCAGGACGCGACGCCGTTACCCTTAAGCGCCGAGTTCGGCGCCTATGCGCACCAAGTGAAAACCGGCATCGCCCGCATCGACGCCTGCCTGCCGCGGCTTTACGCCGTGGCGCAGGGCGGCACGGCCGTGGGCACGGGCCTCAACGCGCCCAGGGCCTTTGCCGGCGCGTTCGTCAAACGGCTCAAGGCAACGACGCGCCTACCCTTCACCGCGGCGGCCGACAAATTCGAGGCGCTGGCGGCGCACGACACTTTGGTGGAGCTGTCGGGCGCGCTCAATGTGATCGCCGCGTCGCTGATGAAGATCGCCAACGACATCAGGCTGATGGGCTCGGGACCGCGCTGCGGCCTGGGCGAGCTGCATCTGCCGGAGAACGAGCCCGGTTCGTCGATCATGCCGGGCAAAGTCAATCCAACCCAATGCGAAGCGGTCACCATGGTGGCGGCGCAGGTGATGGGCAATCACGTCGCCATCTCGATCGCCGGCAGCCAGGGCCATTTCGAGCTCAACGTTTTCAAGCCGGTGATCATCTATAACCTGCTGCAGTCGATCCGCCTGATCGGCGACGCCGCGGCGAGCTTTGCCGACAATTGCGTCGCCGGGATCGAAGCCGACGTGGCGCGCATCGACGAGCTGCTCAACCGCTCGCTCATGCTGGTCACCGCCTTGAGCCCGCATATCGGCTACGACAAGGCGGCCGAAGTGGCGAAGAAGGCCCTCAAGGACGGCACGACGCTGCGCGAGGCGGCGATCGCCTTGGGCTATGTCAGCGGCCGCGACTTCGACCGCTGGGTCAACGCCAAGGCCATGGTAGGTCCGCGGTGACGGCCGGCCCGGTGCGCAAGCGCTCGGTGAATATCGCCGGGCATTCGACGAGCCTGACGCTCGAGGAGCCGTTCTGGCACGAGCTGCGCGCGCTCGCGGCCAAGCGCGGCTTGTCGATCAACGCGCTGGTCGCCGAAGTCGACGCCAAGCGCGACGGCAATCTGTCGAGCGCATTGAGACTGCTGGTGCTCGAAAGCTACCGCAGCGGCGAGCTGGGCCGTGGCTGAGCCGGTCAATCTCAACCGCATCCGCAAGGCCACGCGGCGGGCGGCGGAACAGAAACAGGCGGCGGAGAACCGCGTTGCGTTCGGCCGCACCAAGGCTGAACGCGAAGTCGAGCGGCTGAAGGCGGAAAAAGCCGGGCGCGATCTCGCCGGGAAGAAGCTCGACTAGGCTAGAGGCGCAGCTCCCGGCGATCGAGCGCCAGCGTCTCGGTATCGAAACAGCAGAACACGACGCGCTCGACCGCGGCCGAACGGGCCGTGAAGCTGCGCGTCTCCGTAACGGCGATTCGGCAGGCACGGTCGCGCGGAAAGCGATAGACACCGGTCGAGATGGCTGGAAAGGCGATCGAGCGGACACCGTGCGCCACCGCCAGCGCGAAACTGGCGCGATAGCAGCCGGCGAGCAATTCGTCCTCGCCTTGCGCACCGCCGCGCCATACCGGACCGACGGCATGGATCACATGACGTGCTTTCAGCCGGTGGCCGGCGGTGATGCGCGCCTCGCCCGTCGGACAGCCGCCCAGCGCCCGGCATTCCTCGAGCAAGCCGGGTCCGGCGGCGCGATGGACGGCTCCGTCGACACCGCCGCCACCGAATAGGCTTTCATTCGCGGCGTTGACGATGGCGTCGATAACCAGCGCCGTGATGTCGTCCTGGATGATTTCGATCGCCGCCATCGCCGTCAGTTCAGGCGAAGGATCTTGCCTGGATTCATAATGTTGTCCGGGTCGAGCGCGCGCTTCACTGCGCGCATAACCGCCACCGCCTCGCCGTGCTCGGCGACCAGGAAGTCGGTCTTGCCCTGGCCAATGCCGTGTTCACCCGTGCAGGTGCCATCCATCGCCAGCGCCCGCATTACCATGCGCTCGTTGATGCGCTCGGCTTCCTCGAATTCCGCCGGCCGATTGGGATCGAGCACAAAGCCCAAGTGGAAATTGCCGTCACCGACATGGCCGACGATGGGCGCGAGCAATCCGGACGCCGCCAAATCAGCCGTGGTTTCGGCGATGCATTGCGGCAGACGCGAGATCGGTACGCAAACGTCGGTCGACCAGACGACGGCGCCGGACCGCAGCGCCAGCATGGCGAAATAAGCATCGTGCCGCGCCTGCCATAGCTTGCTGCGCGCCTCGGTCGATTCCGCCCAGCGGAATTCGCCGCCACCATGCTCCCGCGCCAAGGCCGCGACAGTCTCGACCTGTTCAGCGACCCCGGCGGTGCTGCCGTGAAATTCGAAGAACAGGGTCGGCGCCGCCGCATAATCGAGTGTGGCGTAACGGTTGACCGCATCCATGGCGACCTTGTCGAGCAGCTCGATGCGCGCGACCGGTACGCCGGCCTGAATGGTAGCGACCGTGGCCGCTACCGCCGCTTCGATCGACGGGAAGGCGCAGACCGCGGCGCGGATCGCTTCGGGGATCGGATAGAGCCGAAGGCCGATTTCGGTGATGACGCCGAGCGTGCCTTCGGAGCCGACGAAGAGGCGCGTCAGATCGTAACCGGCGGCGGACTTGCGCGCACGGTGCGCCGTCCGGATGATCCGGCCATCAGCGAGCACCACGGTCAACGACAGCACGTTCTCGCGCATCGTGCCATAGCGCACGGCATTGGTGCCGGAAGCACGCGTCGCCGCCATGCCGCCGAGCGAGGCATCGGCGCCCGGATCAACCGGAAAGAACAGGCCGGTGTCGCGCAAATGCTGATTGAGTTGCTTGCGAGTGACACCGGCTTCGACGGTGCAGTCGAGATCGTCGGCAGAAACGCGCAGAATGCGCATCATCTGCGACAGGTCAATACAGACACCGCCCTGCACCGCGGCGCTGCCACCTTCGAGGCCTGTGCCGGCGCCGAAGGGCACGACGGGAACCTTGGCCGCGGCGCATAACCGAACCACATCCGCAACTTCGTCGGTGGCACGTACATAGACCACGGCGTCAGGCGGCGCGAGATGATGATGCGACGCATCCTTGCCGTGATGTTCGCGTACTGCCGCGACCATCGAAAATCGCCCGCCGAACTGCGCACGCAGCGCGTCGCGCAGATTGTTGGTCAGCGGCCGGGCCAACGCCACAGCGGTCATGGGCGAATGCTACCCCTCGCCTTCGGCATCGGCTAGGCTCGGCGCATGAGTGCCGATCCGAATTGCGTATTCTGCAAAATCGTCGCCGGGCAGCTGCCGAGTTTCAAGCTGCTCGAGGACGCGGTCAGCCTAGCCTTCATGGACATCAATCCGGCCAACGAGGGACATTGCCTGGTCATCGCCAAGCCGCACCATCCGACGCTTTACGACATGCCGCCGGATCTGCTCGCCGCGGTCTCGGCAGCGGCGCTGAGGGTGGCGAAAGCGGTGGAAGCAACCCTCAAGCCGGACGGGCTCAATCTGGTGCAGTCGAACGGCAGGGGTGCGGCGCAGTCGGTGCCGCACTTCCATATCCACGTGCTGCCGCGACGCCTGGGCGACAAGCTACGGCTCAATTGGGAGCTGAAACCCGGCGACCGCACGACGATCGCCGCCATCGCCGAACGCATCAAAGCGAAGCTTTGAGCCTAGACAACTAACCGGCCGCGCGCTTCTTGCCGTCGCCGCCTTCCGTCATGCCGAGCGCGGCCATATAGGTTTCGAGCAGTGCTTCCTGCTCGTCGCGCTCGTTCTGATCGAGTTTGCGGATGCGCACGATCTGGCGCATGACTTTGACATCGAAGCCTGCACCTTTGGCCTCGGAATAGACCTCGCGGATATCCTCGCCGAGCGCGCGCCGCTCGTCCTCGAGCCGTTCGATCCGCTCGATGAAGGAACGCAGCCGGTCACCCGCGATGCCGCCGACATTCGTCATGAAAATCCCCCGACCCTAAAATCTCAGTGCTTGTGCGCGGCGGCCATCTTGGCCTTCTGATCCGATGACGCTTCTTTCTGGTACTTCGCTTTCCATTCGTCGTACGGCATGCCGTAGACGATTTGGCGCGCCTCGGGATCGGGAATCGTCATGCCTTTTTCCGTCGCCGCCTCGCGATACCAGCGCGACAGGCAATTGCGGCAGAATCCGGCCAGGTTCATCAAGTCGATGTTCTGGACGTCGGTGCGTTCGCGTAGATGCGCGACCAGCCGCCGGAAGGTCGCGGCCTCGAGCTCGGTGCGAGTTTTATCGTCCATGTCTCTCTCCGTTCACGGATTTGTATCATTGTGGTGCGGCCGCATCATTTTTGCCAGAGGCGATAGAGCGCACCATCGTCGAGAATCGGTTTCAGCACCGTTGCAAGACGTTCGGCCCACGCTGCCGCACCCGCATCATCGGTAATCTCGTTCTGGCGAATTTCGATTGCGACGTGCGGCAGACCGCGGTCGATCGCGTGATATCGCATTGTGTAGCCGACCGGCTGTCGCGCCGAATAAGGCTCGTTGTCGCCGACGACCAAAGCCGCGTCGCTGCGCAGCGCGGCGAGCAAGGGCGACGCGATGCGTCCGTCGCCGTCCCACAGAATGCCAACATGCCACGGCCGCGCCTTGCCACCCAGTGACGGTGTGAAGCTGTGAATCGAGATCAGCGCGGGCACCGCTCTGCGGGCCAATACCGCTTCGATCAATTGCGTCAGCGCCGCATGATAAGGGGCGAAGATCGCAGCCCGGCGTGCATGGCGGGCTTCGGCGCTCAACTCGCGGTTGCCGGGAACGACGACATCGTCGCTGGTCGCCGGAATCGACGACGGATCGTCGGGGTCGCGGTTGCAATCGATCACTAATCGCGAGTAGCCCGCAAGCACCGCGGCCGCACCGAGCGCCGGCGCCAAGCGACGGGTGACCGCAGCGGCGCCAATGTCCCAACCGATATGGCGCGACAGGATCTCGTCGCTCAGGCCCAACTGCGCCAGACGCCGTGGTACGCGGTTGCTGGCGTGGTCGCAGCTCAGGATGATGCGCGACCCGTCGGCAGCCTGCCATTCGACCGGATCGGGGTCCTTGTCTGTGAGTACGGTCTTTGAAACTAATTCACCAGAGCGGCGGTTCATCGCACACGCGGGGGGTTGAGGCTGACTCACGTGCCAGCCTATCTTGTCGCCCGAAAGGTTACAGACTTGCCCGCTCCGCGAAAGCCCCGCGAATTCCTCCGTTCCCTGCTCGATGCCGCTCTCGCCGCTTCCGTTCCGGCGCGGGTTCTGCCGCCGCATCTGCCGAAGCCGCCCAAGGGCCGCACGATCGTCGTCGGCGCCGGCAAAGCCGCGGCCGCAATGGCCAAGGCGGTCGAGGATCATTGGCGCGGAGAGATTTCCGGTTTGGTTGTAACGCGTTATGGCTACGGCCTGCGCTGCAAACGCATCGAAGTTATTGAAGCGAGTCATCCGGTGCCTGATGCGGCCGGCCAGGCAGCCGCAGCGCGCATCGTGAAGATGGTCCAAGGCTTGACGCGCAACGATCTGGTGCTCTGCCTGATCTCGGGCGGCGCCTCGGCACTGCTGGCCCTGCCAGCGCCCGGTATCACGCTCGACGACAAGCGCGCCCTGACGCGCGAGTTGTTGCGCTGCGGCGCCACGATCTCGGAGCTCAACGCGGTGCGTAAGCACCTGTCGGCGATCAAAGGCGGCCGGCTGGCGGCGGCCGCGTCGCCGGCGCGGGTCGTCACATTGGCGATTTCAGATGTGCCAGGCGACGATCCGGCGGTGATCGGCTCGGGACCGACCGTCCCCGATCCGTCGACCTTTGCCGATGCGTGCGCCATCCTGACGAAATACCGGATCACGCCGCCAGCGTCGATCGCGCGCCATCTGGAAGCTGCACGCGACGAGACGCCGAAACCAGGCGACGAACGCCTGGCAGGGGCACGTTACGTCATGATCGCCACACCGCAAGCAGCATTGCAGGCTGCAGCCGACGCCGCCCGCAAGCGCGGCGTCACGCCCGTTATCCTCGGCGATGCGCTCGAAGGTGAAGCCCGCGACGTGGCAATGGCCCATGCCGGCATCGCGCGTGCGGTCGCACAAGGCCATTTCCGCATCGGCAAGTCGGCCCTGCGGCCGCCGCTGGTGCTGCTGTCGGGCGGCGAAACCACCGTGACGGTGACACACGACGGCCGCGGCGGGCGCAACAGCGTGTTCGTCCTGGCGCTAGCGCTGGCCCTCGAAGGCGCCGCGGGGATTTATGGTCTGGCCTGCGACACCGACGGCACCGACGGCACCGAGGACAATGCCGGGGCGATCATCATGCCCGATACGCTGGCGCGCGCAGCCAAACGCGGCGTCGACCTTAAAGGATTGCTGGCCGCAGACGATTCTTGGGCGGCCTTCGACGCGCTCGGCGACTTGATTGTCACGGGACCGACGCAAACAAATGTAAACGATTTCCGCGCCATCTTGGTGCTAAAGGAAAAATGAGATGCGACGCCGCCGCGCAACAAAAATAGTCGCCACCTTGGGACCGGCGACCGCCACGCCGGAAAAGATTGCCGCGCTGTTCGAAGCGGGTGTCGACGTCTTTCGCCTGAATTTCAGCCATGGCATGCAAGGCGACCACAAGGCGCGGCTCGACATCGTGCGCGCGCTTGAAAAGACAACGGGCCGTCCGATTGGCGTCATGGCCGATCTGCAGGGTCCGAAGCTGCGCGTCGGCACTTTTGCCGGCGGCCGCGTGCGCCTGGCCGAAGGGACGGCGTTCCGGCTTGATCTCGATAAGGCCGCTGGCGACGCGCAGCGCGCCAGCCTGCCGCATCCCGAGGTCTTTGCCGCACTGGCACCCGAAACCGATCTACTGCTCGATGATGGCAACATCCGTCTGCGGGTCGAGAAATGCGGTAAAGATTTCGCGCAGACCCGCGTGATCAATGGGGGCACCCTATCGGATCGCAAGGGAGTCAACGTGCCGAACGCGGTACTACCGCTGTCGCCGCTGACGACTAAAGACCGCGCCGATCTTGCCTTTGCGCTGGACATGGGTGCCGACTGGATCGCGTTGTCTTTCGTGCAGCGCCCGGAAGACGTGGCCGAAGCGCGCAAGCTGATCGGCAACCGCGCCGGTGTGCTGGTCAAACTGGAAAAGCCGGCGGCGATCACCAAGCTCAATGAGATCATCGAACTGAGCGAGGCGGTGATGGTGGCGCGCGGCGACCTCGGCGTCGAGATGCCGCCCGAGGAGGTGCCGCCGCTGCAGCGCCGCATCATTGGCGCCTGCCGCGCCGCGGGAAAACCTGTCGTCGTCGCGACCCAGATGCTCGAATCGATGATCCGGCTGCCGGTGCCGACGCGCGCCGAGGCCTCCGATGTTGCCACCGCAGTTTACGAAGGCGCCGATGCGGTGATGTTGTCGGCAGAAACCGCGTCCGGCGAATATCCGGTCGAGGCGGTCAAGATGATGGACCGTATCATCCGGCGGGTGCAGGCCGATCCGGCCTATTTCCCGTCGCTGCACGCCACCGCCGCGGCCAGCGATCACACGCCGTCCGACGCGATCAGCGCCGCCGCTGGCATGGTGGCACACACCATCGGCGCGGCCGCGATCATGTCCTATACGACGTCGGGCACGACCGGTCTGCGTGCCGCGCGCGAACGACCCGATGTGCCGGTGATTGCGCTAACTTCGAACCTGTCGACCGCGCGGCGGTTGGCGATCGCCTGGGGTCTGCATTGCGTCCATACGGCGGACGTCAACAACTTCACCGACATGGTGCAGAAAGCGACGCAGACGGCCCGCGAAGAGGGCTTTGCCGAGATGGGGCAGCGCATCGTGATTACCGCCGGCGTGCCGTTCGGGACGCCGGGCGCGACCAACGTCCTCCGCATCGCCTGGGTCGACGGTTAGTCAGGCGCGCAGCAGCCCGCCGAACGGCTTGATCCCGGCGGTATCGGGGAAGACTTTTGAGTCGAGGGTGCTGCGCGTGAGACCGAAATGCTCGCGCAGAACCGCCTTCATCACGGCGCGTGAATCGGTTGTCATGCGCAGGTCACGATCGTCCTGAAGCTGCGTCAGGCCCGGCCAGTCGCCAGCGACACGCCCGCCTTTCACGGCACCGCCCATGACAAACAGCACTGAAGCCGTGCCGTGGTCCGTGCCGTTGTTGCCGTTGACCGCGACGGTACGGCCAAATTCGGTGACGGCGACGACGACTGTTTGGCGCCAGGCTGGCCCCATCGCCTTGGCGAGCGCATCGAGACCGGCGGCGAAGCCTTCCATGTTCTGCGCCAAGCGGCCCGTCTCGGCACCCTGATTGACGTGCGTGTCCCAGCCGCCCATGTCGAGTGCGGCGATACGCGGACCGTGCGGCGCGGCGAGCAGCTTGCCGGCGGCGTCGGAGAGAGCGGCGAACGCCATTGGACCGAAGCCCATGCCGCCTTTGGCCATGGGGTCGTTACCGAGCACCGTGTTCGAGAACGCTTGCGCCTTGATGCCTTCGACGAGCGCCGGACCGAGCAGCGGATCGCGCGCATAAATTGGGCCGAGCGCGGCAATTAGATCACTGTCGATGGCACCGACGCCTTGTGGTTCCCAGCTGGCGACTTGCGCCCTGCCACGCAGGATCAGGGGCACCGCGCCGCCAACCGCCAAACCGAGCCGCGCCTTGTCACCATCCTGGAGCAATACGATGGCGCGATTGAGCCAGCCGTCGGTCTCGCCCAGTTTGACCGTCAAGCCGGTCTCCATGAGGTCCTGCGCATCGAAATGCGAGCGCGTGTGATAGCCATTGCCGGCGGCATGGACGAAGAGTAGCTCGCCGCGGCGGTAATAAGGCTCGATCACGCCCAACGCCGGATGCAGCGCGAAGAACCGATCGAGCGCGATGGTGCCGCCAGATTCGCCCGGCGGCTTGAGAGCAATCGCGCCCCGTTTTTCCTGGTAGAGAGGATCGCCGATCGGTGCGACCGCCGCCATGCCGTCGAGGGCGCCGCGCAGCAGGACGATGACGAAGCGGCGATCGCCGGGGACTGCGGCAAAAACTGCGCCCGGCAGTGATGTGAGCGTGAAGACACCGGCGGCGCTGGCGACAAGGCCGAGAAACTCACGGCGCGACGAATCGCAACGGCCCATGGATTTCATCGCCTCTGGAATTCCGGCGCGGCCAGCAACAAGGCGACGCCGGCACGCCGCGACGGCGCGCGCCGGATGGCTTGCAGCGTATCGGCGGGCAACACCTCGCCGAGGGTTGCGCTCGCAAGCTGGATCGGATCCGGCGTCCCCGGAAGGCGATTGGCGAATACCCCGCACCAATCCGCCCGGTGCAGCACTGCTTCGGGCGAAATCCAGGCAGCAGCATCGTCCGGCCAACCTGCAGGTGACGGCGCGTAAAATGGCAGCTGGTTCAGAGTACGCAGACCTCCAGCCAGCATCGGCGCCGGCGGCGTGAAATCGGTGGCGCGGCAGGCGGCGGTTACCATGTCGCCGGGCGTCCGCACCTTGCCAAATGGTTTCGACCACGCGGCGTCCGAAGCGACGACGGCCTTAGTCACCGCGGCGAGATTCCCGCCGGAATCGCGGAACACGTTGGCGATCCGATCGACGTCGGCGCGCGGCGGCGAATCGGCGATAAAATGCTGCGCCAGCTTGAAGGCAATATGGTGCGCAGTCGCCGGATGGTTCGCCAGATTGCGGATGGCGGCGATACCTTCCTGCTCACCAGCTTCGGCGTAAACCTTGCCGAGCAGGCGCTTTGGACCCGGCTCGTGGATCTGCGGATAGAATTTGAACGTGCCCGGATCAGGATCGTTGAGCCGCGCCACCGACCAGCCGGTCAGGATGCGCGCCAACGCAACGACGTCTGCTTGGGTATAGCCGCCATCCACACCGAGCGTGTGTAGCTCGAGCATCTCGCGACCGAAATTCTCATTGATCCCCTTATTGCGCCGCCGGCCGACGATGGAATCGGGACCGATCGACAGCGCATTGTCGAGATAAAGCAGCATCGCAGGATGCCGTTCGGCCGCCAGCAGCATGTCGACGAAGCGGCCGGTGACATGCGGACGGATTGCTTCGCGTTCGAACGCGAAGGCAAACCCGCGCACGAACGGACGGAAGCCCGAGACAGTGAAGTGATTGCTCCAGAAACGCACCAGGCGTTCGATCACCGGCGTCGGACTCGACACGGCAACACTGGTTCGGGCCGCGAGTTCGGCGAGATAAACGTCGCGGACCTGGTCATTGAAGGTCTTGCGGTCGGCCGGCTGCTTGTTGCGCCGCATCTCGAGGAGCGCTGCGACCATGCGTTGCGACGGCGGCAAATCGGCCGGGAATACAGGTTGAACCGGCCGCTCGATTTGGCGCACGACCCAGCCGCGCGGATCGGTTGCAATCGCGCCCAGCTCGTCGCCGCGCGCGGCGTAACCGAAGCGCGTAGCGGCGACAACAGCTTCGAGGGCGGCTGACGCGACCATGATGAGGATGGTACGGCGCCCGCACTTGAAACATCCCTGTTTCCATGGCCCTAGCGGCGTGACCTGTGCTACACCCCGTCGCCGCTCGGCGGTTAACCATCCATGGACCTTTCGATCGTCATCCCCGTCCGCAACGAAGCGGCGAATATCGGGCCTCTGGTGCAGGAGATTCGCGCCGCCCTCGATGGCCGGCTCGATTACGAGGTCATCGTGGTCGACGACGGCAGCACCGACGGCACCGCCGACGCTCTGCGCGGCATGAAACGCGAGTTCGTCCGTCTGCGGGTGTTGCGCCACGCGCAGCGTTCGGGCCAGAGCGCGGCCATCCGCTCCGGCGTCAAGGCGGCAAGAAGTTTGTGGATCGCCACGCTCGACGGTGATGGCCAGAACGATCCGGCGGACATTCCGCGTTTATGGGAGCTGGTGCGGCCGACGCCCACCGCCTCATTGATGATCGCCGGCATGCGTCAAAAGCGGCGCGACACCACGGTCAAGCGGCTGGCGTCACGCATCGCCAACCGCATCCGTGCGCGGTTACTCGGCGACGGTACGCCGGACACTGGCTGCGGCTTAAAGCTATTTCCACGCGCACTCTATCTCGACTTGCCGTTCTTCGATCACAACCACCGGTTTCTGCCGGCGCTGGCACTGCGCCAAGGCGGAAAAGTGCAGTCGGTCGTGGTCAATCACCGACCGCGCGGCGGCGGCGTTTCGAATTACAAAGTGCTCGACCGTCTGTGGGTCGGTATTGTCGATTTGATCGGCGTGCTTTGGCTGAAACAGCGCGCCGTCAATCCCGAAGTCCGCGAAGAATGACGCGCGCCGACCTTCCCGGCACGGCCCCGCCGCTCCGGCGCGTCCGGATGGTTGGCCGCATATTGTGGGTATTGATGATTGCCGTCGGACTGGTGATCGCCTGGCGCGAACGTGCCGTGTTTGATCCGGTCGCGCTGCGCAATCACATCGCCGGTTATCCGGCGACGCCGCTGGTGTTCCTGGCGCTGCAGGTAGTCGCGAGCCTGCTGTTCATTCCGCGAACCTTGCTTGCGGTCGCAGCGGGCCTGTTGTTCGGCGCCTGGTGGGGCGTCTTCTGGGCCGCACTGGGCGGCACGCTCGGCGCCATCATCGGATTCTTAGTTGCGCGTTACATCAACAGCGGCTGGCTTGATCTCGAAAGCCTGCCGCGCATCGGTCCGCTGCTGCTCAAGGCCGAACGCGGCGGCTGGCGCGCGGTAACCGCGTTGCGTTTGATCCCGGTGATACCGCACAGCCTGTCGAACTATGCACTCGGCCTGACACGTATCGGCCTTGGCTCGTACACGATCGGCTCGTTTCTCGGTCAGTTGCCGATGACCGTCGCCTACGTCGATTTGGCAGCCGCTGGCGGACGGCTCGCCGGCGGCCGCACCGACTGGGTGCTGCCGGTCACCATCGGCGTCGTGGCACTGTTGGTCTCGATCGTATTCCCGCGGTTCTGGAAGCGTTAGGCGATGGCTGGCGGCTTCGGCCCGCCGGTCGCCCAATCAAGCAATTCGACGGTGTGCACCACCGGCACTGCGGTTCCAGCTGCGATCTGGGCGATGCAACCTATATTGCCGGCTGCGACGATGTCGGGCCTGGTACTTTCGAGATTGGCGACCTTGCGGCGACGCAACTGGCCGGCGATCGCCGGCTGCAGCAGATTGTAGGTGCCGGCCGAACCGCAGCAGAGATGCGCCTCAGGTGGATCGAGGACGGCAAACCCAACCTTGGCCAGCAGCGCCTTCGGCTGCGCGTGCACGCGCTGGCCGTGCTGCAGCGAGCAGGCCGAGTGATAGACGACGCGGCGGCCGGCGACCGCGGTCGAATTCGGCGTCAACGTCAGCGTCGCGACGAATTCGCTCACGTCCTTGGCCAGCCCAGAAATCTTGGCCGCCTTGGCGGCGTAATCCGGATCCGTGCGCAGCATGAACCCATAATCCTTGATCGTCGTGCCGCAGCCCGATGCGTTGACGACGATGGCGTCGAGACCGCCGGTTTCAATCTCGCGTGTCCAGGCGTCGACATTGGTGCGGACGTAATCGCGCGCATCGCGGCCCATATGGTGCGTGAGCGAGCCGCAACAGCCGGCACCGGCGGCAATGACAACTTCGCAGCCGTGGCGGGTCAGCAGCCGCACGGTTGCATCGTTAATCGCTGGATCGAGCACCTGTTGGACGCACCCGGCTAAGAGCACGACGCGCTTACGGCACGGACCCACGGCAGGAAAAACGCGCGCGTGTTCGGTCATGCCCCGCGGCGGCAGGCGGCCCGGCATCAGCTTTCCCATGGCGCCCAGACGACCCGGCATGACGCTCAGAATCGGTTTCGCCAGCCGGCCGACGCGCATCATCGCGCGAAAGCGATCGACGCGCGGCATGGTGGCGGCGAAAAAGCCGCGCAGGACGCGCTCGAGCACCGGCCGGCGATAGGATTTCTCGACATGCCGGCGGCCCTCGTCGATCAGATGCATGTAATGGACGCCGGACGGACAAGTGGTCATGCAGGCGAGACACGACAGGCAGCGATCGAGATGGGTCGCGACCTGACGGGTCGCCGGCCGGTCGTTCTCGATCATGTTCTTGATCAGATAGATGCGGCCGCGCGGCCCGTCGAGCTCATCGCCGAGGAGGATATAGGTCGGACAGGTCGCATTGCAGAAGCCGCAATGGACGCAAGTGCGCAGGATCTTGTTCGCCTCGACGATGTCGGGATCAGCTAGTTGCGCGAGTGAGAAATGGGTTTGCATGGGGACCGACTAGAGCTCGGGATAAAGCCGGCCGCGATTCAAGATCCGCTTCGGATCGAAGCTATCCTTGACCCGCGTGCTCAGCACCGCCAACGCTGGCGGCAGCGGCTCAAATACCGGCACGGCGGCACGCAACGCGGCCGACGCACGCACCAGCGTGGCGTGGCCTTGGTTGCGAAGCGCGGCGCGGATTGAGCCGGCGCCGCCGTCGTCCGCCCCCTGCACCGCCAGCCATATGAGGCCGCCGCCCCAATCGAGGAAATAATCGACATCAAGCGCGGCACGCACGGCGCCGAGAAACGCCGGCGCGGCCGTTGGCGCCAGCGATACCCGCCAAATGATTCGTTCGCCCGCTGCCAGCGGATGCGCGTCGCGCACCGCAGTCCAAAGGTTGATCGACTCCGTATCGCCGACAATCTCCGCGGCACCGAACGGCTTGAGTTCGTCGCGCAACGCCCCCGAGCGCGCCTCCACCGACGGCAACGGTCCTTCGACGCGCAGGATTGTCCGCGCGTGGCCGTCGGCCTTCGGCAGGTGCGCCGCGCCGGAAAGTTCATGCGGCGAATTCAGCGCGTGAATCATGGCGGCCACCGCACGCACATCATCGAGCCCGGCAAGCGCTATCGTGCGCGTCGCTTCCGGCGCCGGCAGCACCTTGATACTGATCTCCGTCATCACTGCGAGCGTGCCGTAGGAGCCAGCCAGGAGCTTGCACAGATCGTAGCCGGTGACGTTCTTGACCACGCGGCCGCCGGCCTTGAATGCTTCGCCGCGGCCGCTCACCGCCGATACGCCGAGCACATGGTCGCGTGCCGCACCCTGGCGAATGCGGCGCGGTCCCGACAGGTTGCAAGCGACCACGCCGCCCAAAGTCGGGTTCGCTGCCGTGGCGCCGAGTAGCGACCGCCAGTCAGCCGGCTCGAACGCCAGCATCTGGCGTTTGCTGGCCAGCGCATATTCGACCTCTGCCAACGGGGTCGCCGCGCCGGCCGTCAATACCAGTTCTTCCGGTTCGTACTGCCGAATGCCGGCGAAAGCAGCGACATCGAGCGTGTGCGGCAGCTGCGGCGGCCGGCCGAGATTGCGCTTGCTGCCACCGCCGACGATTTCGAGCGATTCCTCACCGGCGATGGCGGCCGTCACGATGTCGACCAGCTGCTTCTCGTCGGCGGGAAGGTAACGACTCACGCGCGTACTCAGAAGCGTGGCAGGTCGGGGAAGCGCACCTGACCGCGATGGACGTGCAGCCGACCAAGCTCGGCGCAGCGATGGAGCTGTGGAAAGACCTTGCCTGGATTGAGCAATCCGGCGGGATCGAACGCGCATTTGAGGCGCTGCTGCTGCTGCAGATCGGCTTCATTGAACATGCTGCCCATCAAATCCCGCTTCTCGACGCCGACACCGTGCTCACCGGTGAGGCAGCCGCCGATTTCGACGCTGTAGCGCATGATATCGGCGCCGAATTGCTCAGTGCGCTCGAGTTCGCCGGGTTGGTTGGCGTCATAGAGGATCAGCGGATGAAGATTGCCGTCGCCGGCGTGGAACACGTTGGCGACGCGCAGTCCATATTTTTTCGAGAGTTCGGCCATGTATTTGAGAATATCCGGCAGCTTGGCGCGTGGGATCGTCGGGTCGACGCAATAGTAATCGGGTGAAATGCGGCCCACCGCCGGAAACGCGGCCTTGCGTCCGGCCCAAAACATCAGACGCTCTTCGTCGCTGTTCGAGATGCGCACCGACACCGAGCCGCAATGTTTAGCGAGCGCCTCGACCCGGCCGATGAGGTGATCGACTTCGGCGAGCGGACCGTCGAGTTCGACGATGAGCAGCGCCTCGACGTCGAGCGGATAGCCGGCATGGACGAAATCCTCGACCGCGTGAATTGCCGGCTTGTCCATCATTTCCATGCCGCCTGGAATGATGCCGGCGCCGATAATTGCGGCAACGCACGCGCCAGCGCTTTCATTCGACGGGAAGCCAATCAGCAAGGCGCGCGCGGTACTTGGCTTGCGCAGCAGCCGCACCGTCACTTCGGTCACGACGCCAAGGAGCCCTTCAGAACCGACCACGACACCAAGCAGGTCGTAACCGCCGCTGTCGAGATGCTTGCCACCGAGACGCAGAACGGTGCCGTCAATCAGCACCATCTCGATGCCAAGGACGTTGTTGGTGGTTAGGCCGTACTTGAGGCAATGCACGCCGCCCGAATTCTCAGCGACGTTGCCGCCGATCGAACAAGCAATCTGGCTCGACGGATCGGGCGCGTAATAGAAGCCGGCGTGCTGTACAGCAGCGGTGATGCCGAGATTAGTGACGCCCGGCTGCACCACGGCGCAGCGATTGTCGTAGTCGATTTCGAGGATGCGGTTGAATTTGGCGAGGCCGAGAATGATGCCATCTTCGAGCGGGAGCGAGCCCCCCGACAGCGATGTGCCGGCGCCGCGCGGCACGACCTTGAGGCCGGTCTTGTGACAATAGGCCAGGACTTGCGAAACCTCTTCGGTCGTCGACGGCAGCACGACCAGCAATGGCCGTGCACGGTAGGCGGTGAGTCCGTCGCTTTCGTAGACGCGCCGTTCGTCTTCCGACTCGATGACGGCATCGTTCGCGGCGCAGAGACGGCGCAGCTCGGTGGCGATGGCGCCGCGCCGGGCGATGACTGCGGCATCGGGTTCGGGCATCAACATGGCGATCCATGTTGGGCGTGGGCAAGTCCCCTGCCAACAACAAAAAACCGCGCCGGAGCGCGGTTTTTAGAACGGCGGCACCAGCGGCTGTCAGCCCTGTCGGGCCTTATATCGCGGATTGGTTTTGTTGATGACGTAGACGCGGCCCTTGCGGCGCACGATACGGCAGTTCTTGTCGCGCGCCTTCAGCGATTTGAGCGAGTTCTTGATTTTCATGACATGGGCCGATTTGCAATTCGCTTTTGGAAGGCCGCGAAAATAGGAGAGAACCGATGACAGAGTCAACCGATTGTCGGGTAATCGTGGAATCTCAGTCGCCGGCCGGCGCTGCGAGCACCTTCTCGCCTTTTGGGCGGCCGCCAGCGGCGTTCCGGCCGGACAGGAAATGCTTGATGTTGCGCGTAGCTTGGCGGAGTCGCTGCTCGTTTTCGACCAGCGCGATGCGGACATAGCCTTCGCCGTATTCGCCAAATCCGACCCCCGGCGATACTGCGACGTTGGCTTTTTCAAGCAGCAGCTTGGAGAATGCCAGCGTGCCGCCCTCGCGAAATTGCTCCGGAATCGGCGCCCAGGCGAACATCGACGCCGGTGGCGCAGGAATCGGCCAGCCGGCCTGGCGCAAACCTTCGACCAGGACATCGCGACGCTTCTTATAGCGTGCGCGGATTTCCTCGATGCAGTCCTGCGGCCCGTTGAGCGCCGCAGTCGCTGCGACCTGAACCGGCGTAAACGCTCCGTAGTCGAGATAGGATTTTATGCGCGCGAGCGCGGCGATCAGGCGGGCATTGCCGACGGCGAATCCGATGCGCCAGCCCGCCATGTTGTAAGTCTTGCTGAGCGACGTGAACTCGACCGCGATGTCGCGCGCGCCGGGAATTTGCAGCACCGACGGCGGCGGATTGCCGTCGAAATAGATTTCGGCATAGGCCAAGTCGGACAAAAGATAGATTCCGCGCGAGCGGCAAAACTCGACGACCTCGCCGTAGAAATCGAGATCGACGACCTGCGCCGTCGGATTGGCGGGGAAATTCAGCACCAATGCGATGGGTGCCGGCGAGCTCTGTTCGACCGCTTGTTTAAGCTCCTTGAGAAAATCGATGCCGGGACCGATCGGCACGCTACGTACCGACGCGCCGGCCATGATGAATCCGAAAGCGTGGATCGGATAACACGGGTTCGGCACCAGCACGATGTCGCCAGGCGCGGTGATCGCCTGCGCCAGATTCGCGAGCCCCTCTTTCGAGCCGAGCGTGACGATAATCTCGCGGTCGGGATCGAGGTCAACGTTGAAGCGGCGCGCGTAATATTTCGCCTGAGCGCGCCGCAGGCCCATGATGCCGCGCGACACCGAATAGCCGTGCGCGCGTGGATTCTGCACCGTCTCGAGCAGCTTCTGGACGATGTGCGGCGGCGTCGGGCCGTCGGGATTGCCCATGCCGAGATCGATGACATCAGAGCCAACCGACCGCGCTTTCGCCTTCAGTGCATTGACCTCGGCGAAGACGTAGGGCGGCAATCTCTTGAGGCGGTAAAATTCTTCCATGCGGCAACTCGAAGTGGCACATCCGAGCACACGACTCGCTTGCCGCCATTCTAGGCAGTGCGTCGAAAAGCGGCGAGCGCGGCACGAATTGTTGTCATCCTAGCGCCTCAATCCACCGCAATGCTACGGCTTTCGCGCGCGCGGTGCACACTTAAGCCGCTGTTAACGCACGCCAAAGCGCGGTTTGGCGGCGTCGGTAGGGATGGTGTATTGCACCGCGGCGTAGAACTTGCGTGGTGAGTTTGAAGTCGTGAATTTTGCCCAGACCACCGCGCCGGAGGGGTTCCATGCAGTTCAATTGGTCTACTGGACGCGATTGGGCGGTTTCTTTCCTGGCGCTATTGGCGCTGGCGCTACCATTCATGCCGATTCCCGGCGATCACGAGACGCGCATGTATGTCCGCTATCACACCCGCGGCACGGCACCCCATGCGTTCAGCACCGACACGCTGCACAGCATCTGCACGGTGATGGCGACTGCGCTCGCGTACAACGATCCGAAAACCGGTCAATACACCCGCATCAGCTGCGGCCGTTGATCCGGCTCAGGCGGCGACGCTGAGTTGCTCGACGAACTGGCGCGCGCAATGGGTCCAGGTGAATTGCAGCGCGTGATCGCGGCAGGCCGTGCGCGGGATTTGGAGTGCCGCCACCGCGGCAGCGCGTAGGTCCTCGCTCAGTACGCCGGTGCCGTTATTGCCGATGACGTCGAGCGGTCCCGGGACCGGAAAGGCCGCAACCGGCAGACCTGACGCCAGCGCTTCGAGCAGCACCAGGCCGAACGTGTCGGTACGGCTTGGAAAGACGAAGACGTCAGCTGAGGCGTAGAGCCGGGCCAATGCGCCGTTCTCGATGCGGCCGAGAAAATGCGCGGCCGGATAGCGGCGCTTGAGCCGTTCGAGCTGCGGCCCCTCGCCCACCACCAGCTTCGAACCAGGCAAATCGAGACCGAGAAACGCGGGCAAGTTCTTCTCCAGCGCGACGCGGCCGACTGAAAGGAATATTGGCCGCTTGAAGCCGATGTCTTCCTGTCGGTGGCCGGGATCGAATTTCGCCGGATCGACGCCGCGGCTCCACGGCCGCAGATTGCGGAAGCCTTTTGCCGCAAGCGCAGCACGCATCGTTTCGGTCGCGACCATGATGCCGCGCGCCGGTGCATGAAACCGCCGCAGTACGCCGTAGGTGACGCGCGACGGGATCGCGCAGCGGGCGGCAAGATATTCGGGAAAGCGGGTGTGATAGGCGGTGGTGAAGCCAAAACCGTGATCGAGACACCAGCGCCGCACGGCAAAGCCGAGTGGCCCTTCGGTGACGATGTGGATGGCGTCCGGCTCGGCCTGTTCGATGAGCGTCGCGGCCGGCCGGGCGGCGCCGAAGGCGAGTCGGATTTCCGGATAGAATGGACATGGCACAGTCGCGAACATATCGGGCGTCAGCATTGTCACTGTGTGACCCATCGTGCCGAGCTCGGGTAAAATCGATTTGAGAGTGCGAACAACGCCGTTGACCTGAGGCGACCATGCGTCGCTGGCGATGAGGATCTTCACGCCGCGGGTTCGAACGCCTTCTCCGCCCGCGCAATGGGGCGCAGCGGATCGAGCGCATTGAGCTCGATCCAGCGGATGACCTCGAGTCGCCCGTCGAAATGCTCGACCAGTGCCGAGCAGCTTTCGACCCAATCGCCGTCGTTGCAATAGAGGACACCGCCGATCGTGCGGATCTCGGCCTGGTGAATATGGCCGCAGACGACGCCGTCGACGTGCCGCCGGCGCGCCTCGGCGACAATCGCATCGGCGTAGTCGCTGACGAACTGGACGGCGTTCTTGACCTTGCTCTTGAGATACGCCGACAGCGACCAATAGGAATAGCCGAAACGGCGGCGCAGCAAGTTGTAGCAATGGTTGAGCTTGAGCGACAGCTCGTAGGCGCCATCGCCGAGCAGCGCAAGCCATTTGGCATAGCGCACGATGCCGTCGAAATCATCGCCGTGCAGCACCAGTAGCCGCCGCCCGTCGGCGGTAACATGCAGCGCATCCTGCACCAACTCAACGCCGCCGAGCTGGAGGTCGACCCAGTTGCGCAGCCATTCGTCGTGGTTGCCAGGAATGTAAAAGACCTTGGTGCCTTTGCGCGCTTTGCGCAGGATTTTCTGGATCACGTCGTTGTGGCTTTGCGCCCAGTACCAGCTCTTGCGCAGGCGCCAGCCGTCGACAATGTCGCCGACGAGGTAGAGGAAGTCAGAATCGGTGTGGCGCAGGAAATCGAGAAGGAACTCGGCCTTGCAGCCGCGCGTGCCCAGATGAATGTCCGAAATCCAGATCGTCCGGTAGCGGTGGATTCCGTCGATGTGATCCATCGCGCCGCTTATTCCCCGGGCGCGAGAGCAAAACTGACCATGCCGCCTAGCTAACACGCGGCCATGACGGAATTATTCCGGTTCGGAGGCGGTTCGGTGACGGGCTCAGCCCGTCCAGGCCGCAATAATCCGCTGGATCGCGTCGAGACCGTCCGTAAGCGCCGCCGGGCCCGGCTGGAGGATGAGCGACGATTTGATCTCGTACAGGGCTCCGGCGCGCACCGCCGGCAGCGTGTCGAAGCCGGACCGCGCGGCAACTTTTTCGGGCCGGAATTTCTTGCCGCACCACGAGCCGATGACGATGTCAGGTGCGCGCGCCACTACGTCGGCGGCAGTGACGACCCGGTCCTTGGCCGCGCGGCCAGACGCAAGCTCGGGAAAGATATCGACACCGCCCGCAGCCTCGATCAATTCCGACACCCAGCCGATACCCGAGATCAGCGGATCGTCCCACTCCTCGAAAAACACTTTCGGCCGGCGCGACGGCCGGGCCGCGCGTGCCGCGGCGACCCGCTCTTCATACGAACGCGCCAGCGTATCCGCACGTTCGCCCGCGCCGACCAAAACGCCCAGCGTCCGGATCATGGCGAAAATTTCCGCCAGCGTCCGCTGATTGAACGCATGCACGGCAATGCCGCGGCGGATTAGATCGGCGACGATGTTGGCCTGAATGTCGGAAAACGCCAGCACCAGATCGGGCTCAAGCGCGACGATCTTGTTGATATTGGCGGAATTGAAGGCCGAGACCCGCGGCTTGTCGCGGCGCGCCTGCGGCGGCCGGACGGTATAGCCCGAGATGCCGACGATACGGTCCTGCTCGCCCAGGAGATAGAGCGTCTCGACGGTTTCCTCAGTGAGGCAGACGATGCGCTGCGGCGGAAACATTGCGCCGCTCAGCTGCGTCGCGCGGAAAAAATGGTGGGCGTGGCAGGGATTGAACCTACGACCCCTTCCATGTCAAGGAAGTGCTCTCCCACTGAGCTACACGCCCGCGCGACGGCGGATTTAGACCAATTTCCGACCGGTTGGCAAGGATGGGGCGCCAGTCTCAGGCAGCCAGGAAACGCTCGATCTCACCGACCAGCTGGCGCAGATGGAACGGCTTGGCCAGCACGGCAGCGTCGCGTGGCAGGGACTCCGCCTCGCCGAGCGCCACCGCGGCAAATCCGGTGATGAAGATGACGCGCAACAGCGGATGCATGTCGCTGGCGCGGCGGGCCAGCTCGATGCCGTCGATTCCTGGCATGACCACGTCAGCCAGCAACAAGTCGATCTCGTGCTTGCTTACCCAGGACAGCGCGGTCTCGCCGTCGCCCAGGGCGCAAACATCGTGACCCGCCTTGCGCAGGGCGCGCGCGAGAAATACGCGGATGCTGTCATCATCTTCGGCGAGCAGGATTCGGGCCATGTGATCCTCGCCATCGAGGATACGGGCGTAGATTTAAACGAACGGTTTACCGCCGTCCCAATGGTTACAATTGGCGATTTTCTGCCGAAAAAGGCTGCTTCCTGCGTGACAGAATCGCCATTTCCTCGTTAATCTTGTTGTCATGCACGGCCCGTTGACGGTGGCTGAACCGATCGAAGTTCTCGCCAATGGCGGACAAGAAGTGCCGCTCGTACTGGCCTCGCCGCATAGCGGGGCGGATTATCCGGTCGATTTTTTGGCCGCCTCGCGTCTCGATGCGCTGACGCTGCGTCGTTCCGAAGACAGTTTCGTCGACGAGATCTTCGGCGCTGCACCGGCGCTTGGGGCGCCGTTGCTGCGCGCCCGGTTCCCGCGCGCCTATATTGACGTCAACCGCGAGCCGTTCGAGCTCGATCCGACGATGTTCGAGGATCTGCTGCCGAACTTCGTCAACAGTCATTCGCCGCGCGTTCGCGTCGGCCTCGGTACCATCGCCCGCGTGGTCGCATCCGGCGAAGAGATCTACGCGCGCAAGCTCAAATTCAGCGACGCGGCGCGGCGCATCGAGACACTCTATCGGCCGTATCACCGCATGCTGAAGCAGCTGCTTGATGCGACGCAGGAACGCTATGGCTTTTCGATCCTGCTCGATTGCCACTCGATGCCTTCGGCGAGCTGCGACCGCGACCGGCGCGACCGCTCGCCGCGTGCCGACATGGTGCTCGGCGACTGCCACGGCACGTCGTGCCACCCGATGATAACCGAAACGGCGCACAATGTGCTGAACGCTAAGGGCTATTCGACGGCGCTCAACACGCCTTACGCCGGCGGTTTTACGACAGCGCATTACGGCCGACCAGCCGCCGGCAATCATTGCCTGCAGATCGAGATCAACCGTGCGCTGTACATGGACGAGCGGACCTTCGAGCGGAAACCGTTCCTCGCCCGGCTGGGCGAAGACATGCGCGAATTGACTGAAACCCTTTCCGCCATTGACCCGGAGCTGTTGCGGCCGGCATGAGCGACGCCGCCGCTTTCCGTTTCGCGCTGCGTGATTCCGCGCCGAGCGACATCGAAGCCATTGCCGCGATTTACGCCCATCACGTGCAATTCGGCTTTGGCACATTCGAAGAGACGCCGCCATCGGTCGAGGAATTTCGTCAGCGGCACAACGGCATCCTGGAGCTCGGCTTGCCGTTCCTGGTCGCGGTCGCCGGTGATCGCGTCGTCGGCTACGCCTATGCCGGTCTATATCGGGTGCGGTCGGCCTATCGCTACACGCTGGAAGATTCGATCTACGTTGCACCGGACGCGACCGAGCGTGGCATCGGACGGGCCTTGCTGACGCGGCTTGTTGAACGCTCCGAAGCACTCGGCTATCGCCAGATGGTGGCGGTCATCGGCGACAGCGGTAATCAGGCCTCGATCCGGCTGCACGCGGCGCTCGGCTTCGCACGCGTCGGCATTCAGCCAGCAGTCGGCTTTAAGCAGGGACGTTGGGTTGACAGCGTGCTGATGCAGCGGACGCTTGGTAGCGGCGCGGCAACCTCGCCCGAGGCAGCGGAGCCCGCCTAGGCGCACCACATATTCGGACGCCGAAAAAAGAAAAAGGGCCGCACCGGAGTGCGGCCCAAGTTTAGGGAGGAAACGCCTAGAAGACGTACAACACGCCGTCGGGCGACGGCCATGTCGCGTTGCAATATATGACATATTGCGTCGCACAATGCAATCCGTAAAAGCGGATAAGGTGCTACCATGGTTGGGATTTCGTGCGTTATTTCGCCACAGGCGGCGTTTTTTCGGCGGTGATCACAACCGTCGTTTTTGCATCGCACAAATGCACGATTATTAGGTCACGCAAACTCGCGCCGCAGCCGAGAGCCATGCTCGTCGAGTTTGGGTACGGCGCGACCGGTGAGATCGGCGGCGCGACGGCCCGGCGGCGATGGCAAATCAATCGAACCGCTCGCGATCTTCGTCGCAATCGTCGTCAACGCCGGATGGCGCGCGAAGTCGTCGAGCGTGTTGAGGTTGCCATACGCAATACCCGCCGCCTTGAGCCGCGCGGCCAGTGCAGCGCGCGGTTCGCGTTTAAACGCCGCCGTTACCAACGCCTCGAGCGCCGGCCGATTGACGATGCGCCGCGGACCGTCGGCGAAACGCGGATCATGCGCCAGCGCGGCATCACCTAGAATTTCGGCGCAAAAGCGCTGCCATTCGCGTTCGTTCTGGATTGCGATCACGATCGACTTGCCATCGGCGGCAACGAAGGCGCCGTAAGGCGTGATCGACGGATGGTGGACGCCAACACGCTGCGGCGGATGGCCGTCCGCTTGCTGGATCAACGCAACCGAAAGCCATTCGGCGGTGGCGCCGAAGAGCGAAATCGCGAGCGCGGCGCCGTCACCGTGCCGTTCGCGCGCATAAAGCGCTTCGAGAATCGCGGCATAGGCGTTGAGACCGGCGGCGATGTCGGAAACTGGCACACCGACGCGGCCGGGAGCATCCGGCGAGCCCGTGATTGAGACGAGACCTGTCTCGGCCTGGATCAGCAGGTCGTAGGCCTTCATGTCACGGTAAGGACCGCTTTCGCCGTAGCCCGAGATCGAGCACACGATCAGGCGCGGATGCATGCGGCGTAACGCTAAAGGATCGAAGCCGGCGCGCGCCGCGGCGCCTGGCGCCAGATTCTGGATGAATACGTCGGCGCGCGCGATCATGCGATCGAGCAGCGCCTTGTCCGCCGGCGCCTTGATATCGAGCGCAATTGATTCCTTGCCGCGATTGAGCCAGACGAAATGCGCCGATTGGCCCTTGGCCGCGCGGTCGTAATAGCGCGCAAAATCGCCCTCCGGTCGCTCGATCTTGAGGACGCGCGCGCCGGCATCAGCCAAACGGCAGCTGCACAGCGGCGCTGCCACCGCCTGCTCCAACGCCACCACGAGAATTCCCTCGAGCGGTCCGGGCATTTTCGGCCTCCCGGCCTAGCTTTGGCCGCCGCGACCGTTCCCTGTCAACCGCCGGGGTGCTAAACGAAGGCGCGGGAGACAATGCGATGATGCAGGTGGCAATCCTCGACGATTACCAACGGTCGGCCTTGGCACTTGCCGATTGGAAGAGCCTCGAGCCTGGCGTACAGGTCGAGACCTTTCCGGATCACGTTGCAGATCCCGACATTCTCGCGCGGCGCCTGCATACATTCGAATGCGTGGTGCTGATGCGCGAGCGCACGCCCTTTCCGAAATCGTTGATCGACCATCTGCCCAATCTGCGGCTCATCGTCACCGCCGGCATGAAGAACGCGTCGATCGACATTGCTGCGGCGACGGCGCGCGGCATCCAAATCTGCGGTACCGAGACTCTCGGCACCCCGACGGCGGAACTGGCCTGGGGCCTGATCGTGGCGCTGGCGCGCAAGATTCCGCAGGAATTCGCCGCACTCAAACGCGGCCATTGGCAGTCGACACTCGGCATCGGCCTGAGTGGCAAGACGCTGGGCGTCGTCGGCCTCGGCCGGCTCGGTAGCCAAATGGCCCGCGTCGGCACCGCCTTTGGCATGAGGATCGTTGCCTGGAGCCCGAACTTGACGGCGGCGCGCGCACAGGCAGCCGGCGCGACGCTGGTGACCAAGGATGAGCTGTTCAGCCAGGCGGATTTCGTCACGATCCACCTTGTCCTTGGCGACCGCAGCCGCGGGTTGGTCGGCGCGGCCGAGTTCGAGCGGATGAAGCCGAGCGCCTATCTCGTCAACACGTCGCGTGGGCCGATCGTGCAGGAGGCGGCGCTGATCGCGGCGCTGAAGACGCGCCGCATCGCCGGCGCGGCGCTCGACGTTTACGACCGCGAGCCGCTGCCTGCCGGCCATCCGCTGCTGGCGCTCGACAATCTACTGGTGACGCCGCATCTGGGTTACGTCACCGCCGAGAACTACCGGCTGATCTACGGTCAAACGGTCGAAGACATCCACGCGTTCCTTGATGGCAAGCCGGTCCGCGCCATCAACAGTGTCGCCGCGCGCGTCGCTTGACTGGGTCCGCGATTACGCCGCCGGCGCCAGGCCGAGGATCTGGCGCGCCTCGGCCGGCGTCGCTGGCCGGCGCTCGTACGCGCCGCAAATATCGGTGACCCGCGTCACCAGTTCGGCGTTACTTTTGGCCAGCCGCGTCTTGTCGTAGCGCAAATTGTCTTCGAGGCCGGTGCGGACATGGCCGCCGAGCTCAAGGCACCAGCGATTGACCTCGAGCTGATGCCGGCCGATGCCGGCCGCGGTCCAGGTCGCACCGGGCATGAGCTCGGCGAGTTCGCGGAGCATGAATTCGAGCACTTGGCGGCGCGCTGGCAGTGCATTGGGAATGCCGAGCACGAACTGGACGTGCGCCGGCGGCTTGATCAGGCCGCGATCGATCAGCGCCTTGGTATTGTAGAGCATCGCCAGATCGAAAATTTCGATTTCGGGCTTGATGCCGAGGTCGCGCATCGTCGTCGCCATGCTGTCGATAAGCTGCGGCGTGTTCTCGTAAATCTGGGTCGCAAAATTCACCGAGCCAGTGGCCAGCGACGCCATGTCCGGACGATGTGCCAGCGAGCTCGCGCGTTCATTCTGGTTGCGGCCGCGCCCACCGGTTGAGAACTGCACGATCATGCCGGGGCAATGCTTGCGCACGCCCGCCTGCACTTGGGCGAACAGCGCCGGATCCGACGACGAGGTTTCGTCGGGGTTGCGGACATGGATGTGGACCAGCGACGCGCCGGCTTCGTAGGCTGCATGCGTCGACTCAATTTGTTCGGCAGGCCGCACCGGCACGGCCGGCGAATCCGCCTTTTTCGGCACCGCTCCGGTGATCGCGACGGTGATGATGACCGGCTTGGCCATGGTCCCTCCTTCCATCTAATTCCGTCCGGCGAGCTGCTTGCCTTTTTCCAGCGCGGCGTAACCGCGGGTCGGCGCCGCCATCAGGAAGCGATAGCCGTCTTTCAGCACACGCTCGACGTTGGTGGCGTCGACATGCGGATGACCGACCGGCACCTTGTGTTTCTTGCAGGTCGCAAGCACCTGCGCCATATGCTTCAGCACTTCGGGATGCTCGTATTGCCGCGGTACGCCCAATTCCTGACTTAGGTCTCCTTCGCCGATCAGGATGGCGCCGATGCCGGGCACCTGCGTCAGGATCGCGTCGAGATTGCGGATGCCTTCGGTGTCCTCGATCATCAGTATGACAAAAATCTCGCCCTTCGGATTGAGCGGCCAGACATCAGCGCGTGCGTAGTATTCCTGCTGCGTTAGTCCCCAATAGCGCGCCGCCGCCGTCGGACCATCGCCGCGCAGTCCGGCCGGCTCGTGAAGCGGTGCGGTCTTGAGCCGCGGATAGCGGCAGGCTGCGACCGCGTTGCGCGCCTGCTCGACCGTCGAGATGTGCGGCCAGATGATGCCGTAGATGCCAAGGTCGAGCGCTTGCTTGGCAAAAACCTGACTCAGCTCGCCGCCGTTTGGCGGAATGCGCACCAGCGGCGTAACAGCGGGCGCGACCGACTTGGCGTCAACGATCTGGCGGCGGTTGAGCATGTACTGCAGACAGTCGCGCAGCATGCGCACGTCCCACGGATTGTGCTCCATCTCGAAGACGACGCCGTCGTATTTCGACTGGCTGAAAGCGAGTGCGTTCTCGATGTCGGCGATGGTGAAAGCCGTGAAAGTCGGCTGCCCCTGCTCGAGTGCGCGGATGACGCCGTTGAGGCGTGGAATCTCAGTCATCGTTCCTCCCAATCAGGCGGCGCATCCTAGCAGCGGCACGGTTTGACAAGCAAAGAGACGGTTCCTAGCATCCGCGGCGATGATCATTGATTGCCACGGCCACTACACCACCGCGCCGAAAGCGCTCGAGAGCTTCCGCGAGCAGCAGCTCGCCGCGGCGAAGAACAAATCGCCGCTGCCGGCGCCCGATACGTTGGCGATACCCGACGACGCGATCCGCGCCGGCATCGAACAGGCGCAATTGAAGCTGCAGCGCGAACGGGGCACTGACGTGACGATCTTCTCGCCGCGCGCCTCCGCGATGGCGCATCACCTTGGAAGCGAGGCGACGAGCCAGGATTGGGCGCGCATCTGCAACGACTTGATCCATCGCGTCTGCCATCTCTATCCGGAGAACTTCGTCGGTGTCTGCATGCTGCCGCAGTTTCCCGGCGTGGCGCCGAAAAATTCGATCGCCGAACTCGAACGCTGTGTGACGCAGCTGGGCTTTGTCGGTTGCAACCTCAATCCCGATCCGTCCGGCGGTCGTTGGACCGATCCGCCGCTGACCGACAAATGGTGGTATCCGCTGTACGAGAAACTGGTCGAGCTCGATGTGCCGGCGATGGTGCATGTCAGCTCGTCGTGCAATCCAAACTTCCACGCCACCGGCGCGCATTACATCAACGCCGACACCACCGCCTTCATGCAATTCTTGACTTCGGACCTGTTCAAGGATTTCCCGAGACTGCGGTTCATCATTCCGCATGGCGGCGGCGCCGTACCCTATCATTGGGGCCGTTATCGCGGCCTAGCGCAGGACATGAAGCGGCCACCGCTCAAGGAACTGTTGCTCAACAACGTCTATTTTGACACGTGTGTCTACCACCAGCCGGGCATCGACTTGCTGCTCAAGGTCGTACCCGCCGACAATATTCTGTTCGCGTCGGAGATGGTCGGCGCGGTGCGCAGCATCGACCCCGAGACTGGTCATTTTTTCGACGACACCAAGCGCTATATCGATGCCGCGAATTTATCCGCCGCGGACAAAACTAAGATCTATTCCGGCAATGCGCGCAAAGTGTTCCCGCGCCTCAAGCTGCCGGTGCGAACCTAAGGGTTAGGTCAGCGCCAGCGTATCCGGCGCGAACAGCGGCTCGACTGTGAGCTTGTCGCGGGTAATGTGCTGCTCGACGCAGAAATGCGTCGCCGCTTCAAGCGTCCTGCGATTGGCGGCAACACCGTAAGGAAACGGATCGCCGACCACCGCCTTGAGCGCCAGCGCCGTCTGGTCCGCGGCCGAGCCATCACCGCCTGCGTCGAGCTGTTTTAGATAGGCCGCCTTCGCCGCCTTGAAGATTTCGAACAATTCGCGCGCCAGAGTCGGTCGCGCCGCCAGCGCCCGCTCGCTGACCGTGACCATGTGATTAACCGGATAGATGCCGGTCTTGCGGTAGTAGGCGAAGCCGGCCTCGCGCGCGTCGGGAATTAGCGGTTTGATTTCCGGCGCGGTCGAGCGCACGTCCCCGACTGCCGCGCTGACGCCTTCCTTCAGCATCAGCTCCTCGGCCGAACGGCCGCGGAAGCGGTAATCGACATTCGCCGGCGGATGATATTCGGCTACGTGTTCCTCGTCCGTCGGCAGCCACGTGATCCGTTCGAGATCAACGCCATATTCATGCTGCAACACGCCGCGGATCCACAACCCGGTGGTCACGGTATAGCCGCGGTTGACCGCGACCTGCCGGCCTTCGAGATCCTTAGGCGTCCGGATGCCGGTGTCGACGTGGCGGAACGCCGCCCAATGGTGGAAGTTGCGGGTGACGAAGACCGGGATTGCGGTGATCGGCTTGCCGGCAGCTCGCGCGCAGAGATAGGTCGTCAGCGCCATCTCGCAGATGTCGAATTCGAGATTGCGCACCTGGCGGCGCATCGCCGCCGGAATCGAATCGAATTCGATGAATTCGAGGTCGAGCCCGCCGCGCATATGGGGATTCTCTTTCAGGGTGCGCGTCAGACCATAGCTGCCGGTGACGATGCGCAATACCAAGCGAGCCTCCTTTCCGACGGCGCGAGAATAGCGGGCGCGGCCGCGCTGAGATAGCGCCTCAGAGCTCGTAGGCGCTGTGCAACTGCGGAATTTCAACCACGGTGTCACGCAGCAGGGGCGCTAGCGCATTCATTGCGCGTTCTTCGCCGTGTACGATGAATGTGCGGCGCTTGCCGCGAATGCCGTCGTGCCAAGCGACCAACTCGGGCTGGCCGGCGTGGGCGGAAAAGCCGTTGAGCGTATGGACCGATGCACGGACTGCTACGTCTTCGCCGAACAGGCGGATGGATTTGGTGCCGTCGATGATTGCCCGCGCCGGCGTGCCGGCGCCGGCATAGCCGACGAACACGATGCTCGATTCCGGACGTGGCAGGTTGTAGCGCAGATGATGCCGGACGCGACCGCCGGTGCACATGCCGGAGCCTGCCATGATCACCGCACCGCTCGTCACAGAATTGATGGCGATGGAATCGGCGCGATCGCGGGTGTTGCGCAGTCCCGGTACGGCAAAAGGGTCCTCTCCGTCTTTTATCATCGCGATGATCGGCGACTGCAGGCTCTTGGGATAGTGCCCGAAAATGTCGACCGCCGAAATCGCCATCGGTGAATCGAGAAACACTTTAATGCTCGGAGGCAATTGATTCGCGGCCACGGCGTGATGCAGCACGTACAGGATCTCCTGCGCGCGCTCGAGGGCGAACGTCGGGATCACCACATTGCCGCCGCGCGCGAACGTCGCGGTGATCGTCTGCAGCAGCTCGGCGACCGATTGATCGATCGAGCGGTGCGGCCGGTCGCCGTAGGTTGATTCAATGACGACGAAATCGGCCTGTGCCGGCGTCGACGGCGGCGGCAACAGCGGTCGCCCGCTGTTGCCGATGTCGCCGGAAAACAGCACCGACTTTCGGCTCCCGCCGTCGTCCACCTCGACGAGGATGCTGGCCGATCCGAGGATATGGCCGGCGTTATAGTAGGTGGCGGCGATGCCGGGAGCGATCGCGATCGGCTGGCCGTATTCGGCGGTTCGCTTGAACAATCCCAGGCTGTTGGACGCGTCGACCAGGGTGAAGAGCGGCTTCGGCGGCGCGTGATTGCCGCCGTGACGCTCGTTGAGGCGGGCGCGTCGCCGCATCTCTTCATCCTGAAGATGCGCCGCGTCGGCGATCACCAAGCGCGCCAGCTCGCGTGTCGCCGCCGTCGCGATCACTTCGCCGCGGAAGCCTTGCCGGTACAACAGCGGCAGCCGCCCGCAATGGTCGAGATGGGCGTGCGTCATCAGCATAAAGTCGATCGCCTTCGGGTCGAAGCCGAACGGCGCTGCATTCTGGGCGTCGAGCTCGCCGCTGCCCTGCAGCATGCCGCAGTCGATTAGCACGCGTTTGCCGGCAACTTCGAGGAGGTGACACGAACCAGTGACGTCGCGGTCCGCGCCGTGGAAGGAAAGGCGCATCGCGACGTTCTATGCCATATCCCACTGCATTCGTCGCCTGGTTCGGTGGGCCAATTTGCGGGTTGGGCGCCGCCGCGATTCCGCTAGACTGCCGCCCGAGCACGTCAAGAACAAAAGGCGGTCGGGGAGGGTCTTATGTACAAGGCATCCGCAAACGTCGTTCTGCCGACGTCGATCATCGGCTCGCTGCCGCGGCCGGCTTGGTACGACGCAGTGCTCGGCAGCCAAACTTTTCTCGAGGCGATGGCGAACTCGCGTCATCGCGAGCAATACGAGGATGCAGTGTCGGTTTTCCTGCGGGCGCAGGAGGTCGCCGGCCTCGACATCGTCACCGACGGCGACGCGCATTACGACGAGCAGGTCGGGGGCATGAGCTGGCAGAGCTACGCGCCGTTGCGCATGGCGGGATTCGACCGCGCACCGCGACCGACGCAATACAGCGTCGGCGCCGTGCCCTTTCCGCGCGGCCATATCCTGCATGATTTTCTCGAAGCGCGCGTCCTGCCGAAGGTGATCGGACCGATCGGCCGCGGCGACCTGCAATACGCGGCGATGTGGCGCGTCGCGCAGCGCATGACAAAGAAGCCGGTGAAGTTCGGCACCATTACGCCCGAATTGCTGGCGATGGGCTTGGTCGACGAATATTACAAGGATCCGATCGAACGCACATTGGCGCTGAGCAAGGCGCTCAACGAAGAGCTCAACGACCTCGCCGATGCCGGCTGTCCTGTCATCCAGATGGAAGAGCCGCAGATCCACATGGTGCCGGCGCGCGGACCGACTTTCGGCAAGCTCGGCACCGCCGAACTAATCAAGATCTTCAACGGCACGGTCAAAGGCCTGCGCGGCAAGACCGAGGTCTGGTGCCATACCTGTTGGGGCAATCCGTCGCAGCAGCGGATCTTCCGCGACGTGCAGAGCTATCAGCCGACGCTCGAAGCGCTCGTGCAGGTTGATGCCGACGCCCTCACCTTCGAAACCTGTTCCTCCGGCACCGGCGATCTCAAGGCAATCGGCCAAATCATAAAGGACAAGAAGATCGTGATCGGCGTCATCGATCATCACACCCTGCAGGTCGAACGGCCCGACGAGGTTGCGGCGATCATCCGTGAGGCGCTGAAACACGTGCCGGCGGAAAGGCTGATTGTGTCGTCGGATTGCGGCATGGGCCGCGAAGGCATGAGCCGGCGGCACGCGACCTACAAGATGGTCGCGATGGTCCAGGGCACAAACATCGTGCGCAAGGAGCTGGGCTTGCCAGAGGCCGAGTGCCTGGCCGCCGACCCGCGTTATTCGCTGACGCTGACCAAAGCCTGACGCTAGGCGACGCCGCGCAAGCCGACGTCGCGCGCGCCTGTTTCGGCCGGCAGGGTGATGGTGACGGTTGTACCGGTGCCTGGGGTGCTGGATATCGAGAACTGTCCGCCATGGAGCTCGACGAGGCTTTTGGAGAGGGGCAAACCCAGGCCGGTGCCTTCGTGGGCGCGGGTCATGGCGTTGGAGATCTGGCCGAAGGGCTCGAGCGCCTTGGGGATGTCGGCCTCTTCCATGCCGATGCCGGTGTCGCTGACGGCGATCTCGACGGCGCCCTCCCAGGCCCGGGCGGCGATCGTG
>DASQHO010000030.1:0-3532 GCA_035632055.1 Allostellaceae bacterium | reverse complement strand
GATGCGCGCCGCCTTGCCGGCGAGGCCGCGCAGATAATAGAGCTTCGCCCGGCACACGGCGCCGCGGCGCACCACCTCGATCTCGGCGATGCGCGGCGAATAGAGCGGGAAGATGCGCTCGACACCTTCGCCGTACGAGATCTTGCGCAGCGTGAAGTTCGAATTTACGCCGGCATTCTTTCGCGCGATGCACACGCCTTCGAACGCTTGAATGCGTTCGCGCTCGCCCTCGATCACCTTGATGCTGACCTTGAGCGTGTCGCCCGGACGGAAGTCGGGAACCGCGCGTGCCTTAGCCAGCGCCTTCACCGCTTCTTTGTCGAGCAATTGCATGACGTCCATGTTGATCTCCGCCTTCTAATGCTTGTCCCGCTTGCGGGCGAGATAGCGTTGCCACAAATCCGGACGACGCGTTTGCGTCGCCGCCTCCGCCTGGGCTTGACGCCACTGGCGGACCTTGTCGTGATGGCCGGAGACCAGAATCTCCGGCACTGCCCGGCCGCGCCAATCCTGCGGGCGGGTGTAATGGGGGTACTCGAGCAAGCTCCCCGCGAAACTTTCCTCGGCCACCGCAGTGGCGTCGCCGATGACACCCGGCAGCAGCCGGACGCAGGCGTCGATCAGCGCGATCGCCGCCGGCTCGCCGCCCGAGAGCACGAAATCGCCGAGGCTCAGCTCCTCGATCGCGTGCGCCTCGATCACCCGCTCGTCGACGCCTTCGAAGCGGCCGCATAGCAGGCGGACCCCCGGACCTTCGCTCAGCCGCGCGACGCGTTCTTGGTCGAGTCGGTGGCCGCGCGGCGAAAGATAGAGCAGCGGTCCAGGACGGTCGGCGATGCCGGCAATCGCCGCATCGACAATGTCGGGCCGTAGTACCATGCCCGGCCCGCCGCCGAACGGCGCGTCGTCGACCGAGCGATGTTTATCGCGCGTGAAACCGCGGATGTCCACGGTTTCGAGCCGCCAAAGGCCGCGCTCGAGCGCTTTGCCGGCGAGCGAAAATCCCAGCGGGCCGGGAAACATCTCGGGGAAGAGCGTCAGCACGGTGGCAGTCCACGGCGCACTCATCGCACCTTCTCCTTGCGCCGCGGCTCCGCCGCTTCGAGCAAGCCGATCGGCGGCACCACGACGACGCGGCCGGCAGCGGTATCGACCACCGGAATGACGCTGGCGGTGAACGGCACGATGACGCTGTCGCCCGCCACGCGCTCGATCTCCAAACTCGGTCCGCCGCCGAAATCGTGCACGGTGGTGATACGGCCAAGCGCCGTACCGTCTTGCAGTTCCGCAGTCAACCCGATCAGGTCGGCGTGATAGAACTCACCGGCCGCCGTCGGCGGCAGGCGATCGCGCGTGACGTAGAGCTTCTCGCCCTTGAGTCGCTCGGCTGCGTTGCGGTCTTCGATGCCGTCGATGCGCGCGATCAGCGCGCCGCGCGACGATCCCACCAGCGCGAGCTCGAAGCGACGCGCGCCCTGCGCGTCCTGCAGCGGTCCGTAGGAAGCAATGTCCTGTGCGCGCGCGGTGAAGCTCTTCAGCCGCACCAGGCCCTTGATGCCGTGCGCGCCGGCGATCGCGCCGAGACAGACCAGAGATGTGGCGGATGTCGCCACTTGTTACTCCTTAGGCGCTGGCTGCCGGAGCAGCTTCCGGCTTTTTCTCGGCCTTGGCTTCGGCGGGCGGTGCCGCCGGCGCCGCGCCGCCCGGGCCTGCCGCTGCCGGCGCTTCGGCCTTCGCCGCATCGAGCTTCTTGCGTTCGGCGCGCGGCATCGAGCGTTGTGGCGTCTCGCGAATCTCAGGCCGCTTCATCATGCCGGCGTCGGCGAGAAACAGCGTCACGCGCTCGGACGGCAGCGCGCCCATCTTGATCCAGTGCTGGATGCGCTCGCTTTTCAGCACGACGCGGTCCTTGTGTCCCTTGTCGAGCATCGGATTATAGGTGCCGAGCTTCTCGATGAAGCGGCCGTCGCGCGGACTGCGCGAATCCGCCACCACGATCGAATAAAAGGGGCGATTCTTGGCGCCGCCGCGGGCAAGTCGAATCTTGAGTGCCATGGAGTTCCTTTCGTTGACCTCTCGGTTTCAATGTCGCGTGGGAGTTCCCGGCATGAGCGCCGAGATGCCGTGCCGGGCAAGGCCCTTCTGGCCGAGCTTGCCCATGCGCTTCATCATCAGCGCCATGTCCTGGTATTGCTTGATCAGGCGGTTAATTTCCGGAACCGTCGTGCCGGAGCCGGCGGCGATGCGCTGACGGCGCGAGGCGTTGAGCAACTTCGGATTCTTGCGCTCGGCCTTGGTCATCGACGACAAGATCGCTTCCTGCCGCTTGAGCATGGTTCCGTCGATGTTCGCCTGGTCGAGTTGCTTCTTCACTTTGGCGATGCCGGGCAGGTGGCCGAGGATGCCGCCCATGCCGCCCATCTTGCGCAGCTGCTTGAGCTGCGATGCCAGATCGTCGAGGTCGAACCCGCCCTTTTCGATTTTGCGCGCCAGCTTCTCGGCCTCGTCGCGGTCGGCGGTTTCGGCCGCCTTCTCGACCAGGCTGACGATGTCGCCCATGCCGAGAATGCGCGACGCGATGCGCTCGGCGTGGAACGGTTCGAGTGCGTCGAGCTTCTCGCCGGTGCCGAGGAACTTGATCGGCTTGCCGGTGACCGCGCGCATCGACAGCGCGGCGCCGCCGCGGGCGTCGCCGTCGATCCGGGTCAGCACGATGCCGGTGAGCGTGATGCGCTCGGCGAACGATTTGCCGAGGTTCACCGCGTCCTGGCCGGTGAGGGAGTCGACAACCAACAGCGTCTCCGCCGGCTGCGTGATCTCGTGCACGGCAGCGACTTCCTGCATCAGCGGCTCGTCGATATGGAGCCGGCCGGCGGTGTCGAGGATGACGGCGTCGTAGCCTTCGCGCCTTCCGGTTTCCATCGCCCGCTTGGCGATCGCGAGCGGCTTCTCGCCGGCGACGATGGGCAGTGACGCGCCGCCAATCTGCTTGGCGAGAGTCGCCAATTGCTCCTGCGCTGCCGGCCGCGCCACGTCGAGCGAGGCAAGCAGCACCTTCTTCTTCTCGCGCGCCTGCAACAGTCGCGCGATCTTGGCGGCGGTCGTCGTCTTGCCCGAGCCCTGCAGGCCGACCATCAGGATCGCTGCAGGCGGCACGGCATTGAGATTGAGCGCCCCATCGTTATCGCCCGGGCCACCGCCAAGCGTCGCCACCAGATGGTCGTGGACGAGCTTCACCACCATCTGGCCCGGCGTCACCGAGCGCAGGACTTCCTGGCCGACCGCCTTCTCGCGCACCGCGTTGACGAAATCCTTCACCACCGGCAGCGCGACGTCGGCCTCGATCAACGCGATCCGGATCTCGCGCAGCGCCGCATTGACGTCGTCCTCTGACAGCGCGCCTTTGCGCTTCAGCCGGTCGAAGATGTCGGCCAGACGGCCGCTCAGGCTTTCGAACAAACCGGTCTCCAAATGCGTGCGCGGCCAGTGCGCGCAACGCGCGGACTGGCCTCCCCCCGTAAGGGGCAACAGG
>DASQHO010000029.1:0-10602 GCA_035632055.1 Allostellaceae bacterium | reverse complement strand
ACCAGCGCCGGGCCGCGAACAGCCATAAGGAGCTTGGATGCCGTTCTACGAAAACGTCTTTATTGCGCGTCAGGACGTCTCGTCCGCCCAGGTCGAGACCCTGACCGAGACCTTCGCCAATCTCGTCGCCGAGCATGGTGGAAAGGTCACGAAGCGCGAATATTGGGGTTTGCGCAACCTCGCCTACCGGATCAAGAAGAACCGCAAGGGCCATTACGTCCTGCTCAACCTTGATGCGCCGCCGGCCGCGGTGCACGAGCTCGAGCGCAACATGCGCATCAACGAGGACGTGTTGCGTTACCTGACCGTGCACGTCGAGGCGCTCGAGGAAGGGCCTTCGGCGATGATGCAGGCGCGCTCGCGCGGCGAAGAGCGCGAACGTGAGCGCAACCGCCGGTTCGATCGTGACGGACGCGATGGTGCACCCGCCGAAGTCGAAGGAGGCGAAGCATGAGCGACGAGATTCGCGGCGGAGATCGCGGAGATCGCGGAGATCGCGGGGATCGCGGCGGCCGCCCGCAGGCGCGCCGGCCGTTCTTCCGCCGGCGCAAATCGTGCCCGTTTTCGGGCCCGCACGCACCGAAGATCGATTATAAGGACGTCAAGCTGCTGCAACGCTTTGTGTCGGAGCGCGGCAAGATCGTGCCATCGCGCATCAGTGCGGTGTCGACATTGAAGCAGCGCGAACTGGCGCAGGCGATCAAACGCGCTCGCTTCCTCGGGCTCCTGCCCTACAGCCTGCGTTGACGGAGACGAGACGATGATGGAAGTCATTCTGCTCGAGCGTGTCGAGAAGCTCGGCCAGATGGGACAGGTAGTGAAGGTGCGACCCGGCTTTGCACGCAACTACCTGTTGCCGCAAAAGAAGGCGTTGCGCGCCACCAAGGAAAACCTGGCGATCTTCGAGAAACAGCGGGCGCAGCTTGAGGCGGCCAACCTGGTACGGCGCGGCGACGCCGAGCAAGTCTCGCAGAAACTCAACGGCATCTCGGTGGTAATCATCCGCCAGGCCGGCGAAAGCGGTCAGCTTTACGGCTCTGTGACGGCGCGCGACATCGCCCAGGCGGTAACCGACGCCGGCTTCTCCATCGGCAAGGGCCAGGTCACGCTCGACAAGGCGATCAAGACTCTCGGCCTCTATCCGATGCGGGTCCGTCTGCATCCCGAGGTCAGTGTCCAAGTGACGGTCAACGTGGCGCAATCGGCCGAAGAGGCCGAGATGCAGGCCAAGGGAATCAACGTCACCAAGCGGGCGCTGGAAGCGCAGGTGGACGACGAAGCCGCCGTAGCGGCGGAAGACGTTGCGCCGGAAGCCGAATCCAAGCCCAAGAAGGCGAAAGCCAAAGCAAAAGCTGCCGATGATGGCGGCGACGCGGGAGCCAAACCGGCCAAAGCCGCCAAGGCGTCAAAATCGGACAAGGCCGAAAAAACCGAGAAGGCCGAAAAAGCCGACAAGCCGAAGCGCGAGAAGAAAAAGGGCGCCAAGGAATAGGCGTGCCAGCGGCTGCCGTGTGAGGCGCCGGCGAGGGAGGCGCGCGATGCGAAGCGTGGCGTTGCCCAACGGCGAGCACGTGCCTGCGCTGGGTCTTGGCACCTGGATGATGGGCGAGCGCGGCGCATACGAGCCTGAATCCGTCGCCGCGCTCCAGCGCGGTATCGATCTCGGCATGACGCTTATCGACACCGCCGAGATGTACGGCAATGGCGGCGCCGAAGAGTTGGTCGGCCAAGCGATCAAGGGACGCCGCGACGAAGTCTTCATCGTCAGCAAGGTCCTACCGTCGAACGCGTCGCGTACTGGTGTCGCCGCCGCCTGTGAACGCAGCCTGAATCGCCTCGGCACCGATCGCATTGATCTCTACCTTCTCCATTGGGGCGGCAGTGTGCCGTTGCGCGAGACTGTTGCCGGCTTCACGGCCCTGCGGCGTGCCGGCAAAATCCGCAATTGGGGCGTATCCAATCTTGATCTCGACGAGATGGGAACGCTGTGGGCGGCGCCCGACGGCGACGGCTGCGCCGCCAATCAGCTGCTCTACAACCTCGCCCGCCGTGGCATCGAATGGGATTTGATGCCAGCGCTGGCCGCGCGCGGTATTGCCGTCATGGCTTATTCGCCGCTCGAGCAGGGCAGGCTGCTAGGCAATCGCGCGCTCAAACAGGTTGCCGCTGCACGTCATGCCACGCCGGCGCAAGTGGCATTGGCCTGGCTGCTCCAAAGGCCCGGAGTCATCGTCATTCCGAAGGCCGCTAACGTTGCTCACGTCATCGAAAACCGCGCTGCGGCCGAAATCGCGCTGACGGCCACAGAATTGGCGGCGCTCGACCGCACTTTTCCGCCGCCGCGAAAGAAAACGCCGCTCGCCATGCTTTAAACAGGCTTGTATCCGGGCCACGGATTGCATGAAAATCCCCAAAACCGGCAAAAACCACCGGGGATGGCATGACTGTCGGGCTACTGCTGCGTCACCTCGTTCGCCGAGGCACACTGCGGGTCATCGACGCGGCCGGCAAAACGCGCGTGTATTCAGGCGCGAGCGGCCCGACGATCACCATTCGCCTTCACGACCGGACAATCGAGCGGCAGCTGCTGCTAAACCCACGCCTAATGCTGGGCGAGGCCTATATGGACGGCCGCCTCACAGTCGAGGACAGCGCCAGCCTCTACGATCTGCTCGATTTTCTTGGCGCTAACATAAACCTCGCGCCGAAAACCGTGCTGACGCCGCTTTATAACGGATTCGGCCGCGCGTTTCGGGGCTTGAAGCAATGGAATCCAATCGGCCGCGCGCGCCGCAACGTCGCCCACCATTACGATTTGTCCGACGCGCTCTATGACATCTTCCTCGACCGCGACCGGCAATATTCCTGCGCCTACTTCACGGCGCCCGATCAGGCGATCGACCAGGCGCAAGCCAACAAGAAACGTCATATCGCCGCCAAACTGATGCTCAAGCCTGGCCAGCGCGTGCTCGACATTGGCAGCGGCTGGGGTGGCCTCGCGCTCTACCTGGCGAAGGAGTGCGATGTCGACGTCACCGGCCTGACGCTGTCGGTCGAGCAGCATCGGGTTGCCGAGCGCCGCGCGGCCGCTGCCGGCCTGTCGTCTCGCGTGCGCTTCAAGCTGCTGGATTACCGACAGGAGCGCGCCCAATACGATCGCATCGTATCGGTTGGCATGTTCGAGCATGTCGGCGTGCCGCAATATCCCACCTTTTTCAATCAGGTGAAATCGCTGCTCAGCGAGGATGGCGTCGCCCTGCTCCATGCCATCGGCCGCTCGGACGGCCCCGCCAGCACCAACCCCTGGATCCGCAAGTACATTTTCCCGGGCGGCTATTCGCCGGCCCTGTCCGAGGTGCTGCCCGTAGTCGAGCGCACCGGCCTTTGGGTCACCGACATCGAGATCCTGCGGCTCCACTATGCCGAGACATTGCGCGCCTGGCGCAACCGGTTCATGGCGGAGCGCGACCGTATTAAGGCGCTTTACGACGAACGTTTCTGCCGCATGTGGGAATTCTATCTCGCCGGATCGGAAATCGCGTTCCGCTATCAGGGCCACATGGTGTGGCAGATGCAGATGGCGCGTCGCGTCGATACGGTGCCGCTGACGCGCGACTATATGTTCGACTGGGAGCGTGGTCACAAAGCGCCGGCGGCCGCCGAAGCCGGACGCGCCGCGTAAGAAAATTCCGCGTAACCCAATATTTTGCGCTTAGCAACGAGTCGCGAGACATTCACACCCGTCATTCATCCTACTCACAGGCAACACACGCCGTTTCGTGCATGCCGCCCTTGCGGCGGAGTGCTACAGTTCTGTCATGGAAAACGCATTGTCGAAGGTGACGCCGCTGCACGACGGCGATGCGGGTTACCGTGTGCCGCCACAGAATCTCGCGGCAGAGCAAGCGCTGCTCGGCGCCATCCTCCAGAACAACAATGTTTACAATAAAGTCGCCGACTTCTTGCGGGCTGAGCATTTCAGCGAAGCCGTGCATGGCCGGATCTTTGGCGCGATCACGCGGCTGATCGAGCGCGGCCAGTTGGCTAATGCGGTAACCCTCAAAAACCAGTTCGACCAGGATGCCGGTCTCGCTGAACGTGGCGGTGGCCAGTATCTGTCGCGCTTGCAGGCCTCAGTGGTCACGATCCTTAACGCCGCTGATTACGGCCGAACGATCCATGACCTCTATCTCCGCCGCCAGCTCATCGAGGTCGGCACCGACGTGGTCAACGAAGCCTACGCCCAGGACCTTGACCTGTCCGCGCCGCAGCAGATCGAAGCGGCCGAGCAGCGGCTGTTCAACCTGGCGACCGTAGGTCAGACCGAGGGCGGCTTCCAGCCATTTACGGCGGCAATGACCGATGCCGTGCGCATGGCCGAAGCCGCTTTCAAACGCAGCGGCAAGACCACCGGCGTCGCCACCGCTTTCACCGACCTCGACAAGCTCCTCGGCGGCCTTCACCCGTCGGATCTGATCGTCCTTGCCGGCCGGCCGTCGATGGGCAAGACCGCGCTCGCCACCAATATCGGGTTCGCCGCCGCGCGCGCCTTCCGGCCCAAGGCCGACGATCCGGCCAATTCCGAAGACGGTGCCGTGGTCGGGTTCTTCTCGCTCGAAATGTCGTCCGAACAGCTCGCGACCCGCATCCTGGCCGAGGAATCCGGCGTGCCGTCGCATGAAATCCGCCAGGGCAAGGTCTCGAACGAGGATTTCGACAAATTCGTCCAGGCCAGCCAACGGCTGGCATCGGTGCCGTTCTTCGTCGACGACACGCCAGCCATGACCATCGCCGGTTTGCGCACGCGAGCGCGGCGCCTGAAGCGGACGCACAATCTCGGCCTGGTGATCGTCGATTATCTCCAGCTCATTCGCGGTTCCAGTGAGGGCGGCGGCTTCGAGAACCGCGTACAGGAGATCTCCGAAATTACGCGCGGCCTCAAGGCCTTGGCCAAGGAACTCAACGTGCCGGTGCTGGCGCTCTCGCAGCTGTCGCGCGCGGTCGAGCAACGCGAGGATAAGCGGCCGATGCTCTCCGATCTGCGCGAATCGGGCTCGATCGAGCAAGATGCCGACGTGGTGATGTTCGTCTTCCGCGAGGAGTACTACCTCATGCGCACGCCGCCGACGCAGCGGCCCGAGGAAAGCCATGAAAAGTTCAACGATCGCATCGAAAAGCACCGGCAGCGCTGCGAGGAGGTTTACGGCCTCGCCGAGGTTCACGTCGCCAAGCAGCGCCACGGCCCGATCGGCAAAGTGACGCTGCGCTTCGACGGCAATACCACGAAGTTCGATAATTACGTCAGCGGCGAACGCCTGCCCGATGCCTTCTGACCGCAAGGTCGCGACCGACCGGGCGAATGCCGTCCTCGAAATCGACCTGCGCGCCGTCGTTGCCAATTGGCGGCGGCTGAAGCGCAAGCTGGCGCCTGGCGTATCCATGGCGGCGGTGATTAAAGCCGACGCCTATGGCCTTGGCGCGGCACAGGTCGGACCCGTTTTGGCGCGCGCCGGTTGTGCGCTCTTTTTCGTCGCGTCGCTCGACGAGGGTATTGTGCTGCGCAAGATCCTGCCCAAGGCACGCATCGCCATCCTCGACGGCACACTCGCCGGTAGCGAAACGGAATTCGTCCGTCGTCGGCTCATCCCGGTGCTCAATGATTTCGGCCAAGTAACCCGCTGGGGCAAAGCGCACCCGCGCACGCCGGCGATCCTCCATATCGACACCGGGATGCAGCGGCTCGGCCTGTCGCGCGCCGAGGTCGATCGTCTGGCCGGCGATCCCGTCTTGCTGGCACGTCTCGATCTGGCTGTAATCATGAGCCACCTCGCCTGCGCGGACGAGCCGGAGCATCGCAAGAACCCGGAGCAGCTCGCGCGCTTCCGCGCCGCGCTCGCACGGCTGCCCAGGGCGCCGGCATCGCTCGCTTCGTCGTCGGCAATCTTTCTCGGCCCCGAATATCACTTCCAGATCGTGCGTCCGGGCGCGGCGCTTTTCGGCATCAATCCGCTGCCGGGCAAACCCAATCCGATGTGCGCGACGATCGCGTTGCGCGCGAAAATCCTTCAGGTCCGTGACGTTGACGCAGGTGAGACCGTTGGATATGGTGCGACCCACCGCATGGAGCGGCGGAGTCGCATCGCGACTGTCGCCGTCGGTTACGCCGATGGCTGGCTCCGCTCCGCAAGCGATCGCGGCAGCGCGGCGATTGCCGGTCGAAGGGTTCCCGTCGTTGGACGCATTTCAATGGATCTGCTGACGCTCGACGTGACGGGAATCGGAGCGGATCGGGCCAAACCCGGCGCTTATGTCGACTTAGTCGACGACAGTTACGGCATCGATGACGCGGCGGACGCCGCCCGCACGATCGGCTATGAGATGCTGACGCTGCTCGGCCATCGCTACGCGCGGATCTATCGCGGAGCGCGCTGAATGATGTTTCTCGCGCGCGTCGGCCGCGTCGTTCTGGCGTTCCTGTCCGCGACGGGCCGCCTCGCGATGTTCACGCTGACGGCGCTCAGCCACTGCTTCCGGCCGCCGATCTACGTCAATCTGATCCTGCGGCAGTTCGTCGATATCGGCTATTACTCGCTGCCGGTCGTCGGCCTGACCGCGATCTTCATTGGCATGGTGCTGGCTTTGCAATTGCACACTGGCTTCAACCGCATCACCGGCGGCGAGAGCGCCATTGCGCAAGTGGTGGTCCTTGGCATGACGCGCGAATTGGGACCGGTAATCGCCGGCCTGATGGTCGCAGGACGCATCGGCGCCGCGATCGCCGCTGAAGTCGGCACCATGCGAGTCACCGACCAAATCGACGCGCTGTCGACCTTGTCCACCAATCCTTACAAATACCTGGTGGTGCCACGGCTTCTCGCCGGGATCATTGCCCTGCCGGTGCTTGTCTTGGTTGCGGACAATATTGGCGTTTTCGGCGGCTTTCTCGTCGCAACCTATAAATTCGGCTTCAATCCGGTAGCCTACCTGCAGAACACCGCGGACTTCCTGCGTAGCGAGGATGTCGTCTCGGGCCTGATCAAGTCGTCGGTGTTCGGTTTCCTGATCTCGCTCATGGGCTGCTATACCGGCTATCATTCAAAAGGCGGCGCACAAGGCGTGGGTGCCGCGACAACCTATGCGGTGGTGTCGGCTTCGGTGCTGATCCTGATGTTCGACTACATCCTGTCGGCCTTGCTGTTCTCGTCATGAACGGCACACCCAAAATCGCGGTTCGCGGCCTGAAGAAGGCGTTCGGGTCCAAGGTCGTGCTCGACGGGCTCGACCTCGATATCGGCGTCGGCGAGAGCGTCGTGGTCATCGGCGGCTCCGGCACGGGCAAGTCGGTGATGGTCAAATGTATCATCGGCCTGATGGAGCCCGATGCGGGCTCGATCACGTTCGACGGCCAGGAGGTCACTGGGCTCAAACGCGGCGAGCGCGAGCGGCTGATGCGCAAGTTCGGCATGTTGTTCCAGGGTGCCGCGCTGTTCGACAGCTTGCGCGTTTGGCAGAATGTCGCGTTCGGATTGATCCAAGGCCATGGCATGCACCGCGACGAAGCCAAGGCGGTCGCTATCAAAACGTTGGGCGCGGTGGGTCTCGGCCCCGAGGTGGCCGAGCTGTGGCCAGCGGAGCTTTCAGGCGGCATGCAGAAGCGGGTCGGCTTGGCGCGCGCCATCGCTGCCAAGCCCGAAATCATCGTCTTCGACGAGCCGACCACCGGCCTCGACCCGATCATGGGCGACGTGATCAACGACCTGATTATCAAATGCGTGCGCGACCTCGGCGCGACGGCGATCTCGATCACGCACGACATGGCGTCGGCGCACAAGATCGCCGACCGCATCGCCATGATCTACAAAGGCAAGATCATCTGGCAGGGTTCGTCTAAGACCATCGACCAGTCAGGCAATCCCTACGTCGACCAGTTCATCCACGGTCGCGGCGAAGGTCCGATCAAGATGGAAGTCCGGGCCCTGTGACCGTCCAGGACCCAATCCAGGCCTGACCATGACCCGCGCCGAAAGCCGCTACGTCTGCCAGAGCTGCGGCGCCGTCCACCCAAAATGGGCGGGCAAGTGCGACGATTGTGGTGCCTGGAACACGCTGGTCGAAGAAGCGGCGCGTGCGAGCGCACCCAAGGGCTTGGGCGGCGGCAAAGGCGGCCGGCCGTTGCAGTTCGTCGGCTTGCACGGTGATGCGCAAGCAACCGCGCGGCGTGCCTCGGCGATCGCCGAGTTCGACCGCGTCTGCGGCGGCGGGCTCGTGCCGGGCTCGGCACTACTGATCGGTGGCGATCCCGGCATCGGTAAATCCACCCTGATCTTGCAGGCGATGGCCGCGCTCGCCGCCGGTAAAAGCGGCCAGAAGCTCGACTGCGCCTATGTCTCGGGCGAGGAATCGCTCGACCAGGTACGGCTGCGCGCGCGCCGGCTCGGCGTCGCCGACACACCGGTGCGGCTGGCAGCGGCAACGTCTATCCGCGACATCGCGGTGAGCCTCGACCGTGCCGATGCACCGCAAGTGGTGGCGATCGATTCCATCCAGACCATGTATCTCGACAATCTCGATAGCGCGCCTGGCACGGTCAGCCAGGTACGTGCTTCGGCACAAGAGTTGATCCGCCTCGCCAAGGCGCGCGGCTTCACGCTGCTGCTGGTCGGACACGTCACGAAGGAAGGCATGATCGCCGGCCCGCGCGTACTCGAACACATGGTCGACACGGTTCTCTATTTCGAAGGCGAACGCGGCCACCAGTTCCGAATCCTGCGCGCGGTCAAGAACCGTTACGGTCCAACAGATGAAATCGGTGTCTTCGAGATGACCGACGCCGGCCTCGCCGAAGTTCCCAATCCGTCGGCGTTGTTTCTCGGCGACCGGCAGCGTGAGGTGGCCGGATCAGCGGTGTTTGCCGGCATCGAAGGCACGCGGCCGATGCTGGTCGAGATTCAGGCGCTCGTGGCGCCCTCGGCCCTCGGCACGCCGCGCCGCGCGGTGGTCGGCTGGGACGGCAATCGCCTGGCCATGGTCCTGGCAGTGCTCGAAGCGCGCTGCGGCGTCGCGATCGGCGCCAACGACATCTATCTCAACGTCGCCGGCGGCTTGCGCGTCGGCGAGCCTGCGGCCGATCTGGCCGTGGCGGCGGCACTCGTCTCAGCGCTGGCACACGAGCCAGTTCCAGCCGACATGGTCGTCTTCGGCGAGATCGGCCTGTCCGGCGAAATCCGTCCGGTGAGCCAGGCCGATGCCCGGCTCAAAGAAGCCGAAAAGCTCGGCTTCGCGACGGCGCTGATGCCGTCGCGGCGCGGCCGCAAGGATCGTGCAGCGCCCGCCGGTGCTTTCAAGACGCGCGAAATCGCCCATTTGAAACATCTGCTCAGTCTGTTCGAGAACGCGCCGCAGACGCTGCGGCGAGCTGGCGGCGGTGGAGGACGTTCGTGACTGGGTTCGATATCGCCATCATCGTTTTCGTCGGCGCCTCGGGCCTGTTCGCGTTCTTGCGCGGCTTCATCAAGGAAATTCTGTCGATCATCGCGTGGTTTGGTGCCGTGGTGATCGCGCTTTATTCTGTCCCCTATCTCCGACCATTCGCGCTGCGTTTCACGCCAAGCGACCGTCTGGCTAATGTGGCTTCGGCCTTTGTCGCATTCATCATCGCGTTGATAATTCTATCGCTCATCACCGCGGCGATCGCCAACCGCGTCAAGGACAGCCCTGCAGGCGGCATTGACCGAACTTTCGGATTCCTCTTCGGACTGGTGCGGGGCGCCTTGCTTGCCTGCCTGATTTACGCCGCGATGCTGGTCGTTATGCCCGGGCTCAAATCGTCGCCACTATGGTGGGCGCAGTCGCGCACCCGCCCGCTGCTTGCCGCCGGCCTGTCGATGTTAGGTCAGCTGGCGCCGGGATCGGATCATTCGAAAAACACCCATGCGGTGGAGCAGCAACTGCAGGATGCGCTGCACGCGCTCAGCGTCCCCAAGGCACCGCCGGAGCCGGAAAAGGACACTGCACCCAATTACTCGACGCAGGAGCAAAAAGAGCTCGACCTGCTATTCCAGCAGAACCAAGGTGCGCAAAGCCAAGGCGGGCATTAAGCATAGCCGACGGCGCCCTGCGCCCCAGCCTCACGGGGTGCGACAACCCGCTCTGGCGGTCGCGGCCCAATCCGTGTAGAAGGCTGTGGGCCTCGACGGCGACAGTCGGCGACACCATCTATGGCTTGCGGCAGCCGAATGGCGGGCAGCCGAAGCGCGCATAAAGGCGGTAGCATGTTGACCACCCACCCCTGGGACGATGACCATTTCCGGGAGGAATGCGGCGTTTTCGGGATTTACGGGCATCCCGAATCGGCGGCTCTGACTGCTCTGGGCTTACATGCCCTGCAGCATCGCGGCCAGGAAGCGGCGGGAATAGTCGCGTACGACGGCGAGCAGTTTCACGCCCATCGCGGCCTCGGCTTGGTTGGCGAGAATTTCAGCTCCAAAGAGGTGATCGCGCGGCTGTCGGGCCATTCCGCGATCGGCCACGTCCGCTATGCGACGACCGGCGAGGTCGCGTTGCGCAATGTCCAGCCGTTGTTCGCCGACTTCACCTTCGGCG
>DASQHO010000028.1:0-2321 GCA_035632055.1 Allostellaceae bacterium | reverse complement strand
CTAAGTCGTTCACCGGCCGCAAACGCATTCGCAGGAGTTTCGGACGCATCCCCGAGGTTGCGCCGATGCCAAATCTGATCGAGGTGCAGAAGAGCTCCTACGATCATTTCTTGCAGATGGGCGTGACGGCAGAAAACCGCGCCAGCGTCGGTCTGCAAGAGGTCTTCCGGTCGGTGTTCCCGGTGCGCGATTTCTCCGACCGCGCCCGCCTCGAGTTCGTGCGCTACGATCTCGAAGAGCCGAAATACGACGTTGAGGAGTGCCAGCAGCGTGGCATCACCTATGCCGCGCCGTTGCGCGTGACGCTGCGCCTGGTGGTCTGGGATATCGACGAGGAAACCAAGGCGCGCTCCATCCGCGACATCAAGGAGCAGGACGTCTACATGGGCGACATGCCCCTGATGACGAAGAACGGCACCTTCATCATCAACGGCACCGAGCGCGTCATCGTTTCCCAGATGCACCGTTCGCCCGGCGTGTTTTTCGACCACGACAAGGGCAAGACCCATTCTTCGGGCAAGTATCTGTTCGCCGCGCGCGTCATTCCCTATCGCGGCTCGTGGCTCGATTTCGAGTTCGACGCCAAGGACCACCTCTATGTCCGCATCGATCGGCGCCGCAAGCTGCCGGTGACGACGCTGCTGCTGGCGCTCGACGGCGCCGCGACCGAGAAGCTGCGCCGCGAGCGCGCCGCCGAAAGCAAGCCACTGCTGCCGACCGAGGCGCATGGCATGTCGAAGGAAGAGATCCTTGCCTATTTCTATACGCCGACCGTGTTCTCGCGCATCAAGCCGGGCAAGAACACCAAGGGTGGCTGGAAGGCGCCGTTCGATCCGAGCCGGTACCGTGGCCACAAGCTGACGCAGGACTTGATCGACGCCCGCACCGGCAAGGTCAAGCTCGAGGCCGGCGAGAAGCTGCCGCCGCGCCTGGCGAAGAAGCTGTTCGACGACGGATTGAAGGAAATCCAGGCCAGTTCCGAGGATCTGATCGGCCGATTCATCGCCGTCGATCTGATCAACGAACAGACCGGCGAAATCTATGCCGAAGCCGGCGACGAGATCACCGAGCAGCTGCTGCAGACCATTGAAGGCGCCAACATCGCCGACGTGCCGGCGGTCGGTGTCGACCATGCCAGCGGCGGCCCGTACATCCGCAACACGCTGCTGATCGACAAGAACTCGGCACGCGAGGAAGCGCTCATCGACATCTATCGCGTCATGCGTCCAGGCGAGCCACCGACGCTTGAGACCGCGGAGGCGTTGTTCAATAGCCTGTTCTTCGATTCCGAACGTTACGACCTGTCGGCGGTCGGCCGCGTCAAGATGAACTCGCGGCTGAGTCAGAAGACCGAGGATACCGTGCGCACGCTGCGCAAGGACGACATCCTCGCCATCCTCAGGGTCTTGGTCGAACTCAAAGACGGCCGCGGCGAGATCGACGACATCGACCATCTCGGCAATCGCCGCGTGCGGTCGGTCGGCGAGCTGATGGAGAATCAGTATCGCATCGGCCTGCTGCGTATGGAGCGCGCGATCCGTGAGCGCATGAGCTCGGTCGAGATCGACACCGTGATGCCGCACGATCTGATCAATGCCAAGCCGGCGGCCGCGGCGGTGCGCGAGTTCTTCGGCTCGTCGCAGCTATCTCAGTTCATGGATCAGACCAATCCGCTGAGCGAAATCACGCACAAGCGGCGTCTCTCGGCCCTCGGGCCGGGCGGCCTGACGCGCGAGCGCGCCGGCTTCGAGGTGCGCGACGTGCATCCGACGCATTACGGCCGCATCTGCCCGATCGAGACGCCCGAAGGCCCGAACATCGGATTGATCAACAGTCTGGCGACCTATGCCCGCGTCAACCAGTACGGCTTCATCGAGAGTCCGTACCGGCGCGTGGTCAACGGCAAGGTCACCGACGAGGTGGTCTATCTCTCGGCCATGGAAGAGGGCCGTTATGCCATCGCCCAGGCCAACGTCGAGACCGACGGCCACGGCCGCGTCAAGGCCGACCTGACCAACTGCCGCAAGGCGGGCGACTTCGTCATGGCGCGGCCGCAGGACATCGAGTTCGTGGACGTGTCGCCGAAGCAGCTCGTCTCGGTCGCCGCGGCGTTGATTCCGTTCCTCGAGAACGACGACGCCAACCGCGCGCTCATGGGCTCCAACATGCAGCGCCAGGCCGTGCCGCTGATCCGCGCCGAGGCGCCGCTCGTCGGCACCGGCATGGAAGAGACGGTGGCGCGCGATTCCGGCGTCACCATCATCGCGCGCCGCGCCGGCATCGTCGACCAGGTCGACGGCATGCGCATCGTCATCCGCGCG
>DASQHO010000027.1:0-41979 GCA_035632055.1 Allostellaceae bacterium | reverse complement strand
CAAGCAGCTCTCGGTGCTCACCTCCGAGGTGACCCGCGTGGCGCGCGAGGTCAGCACCGAGGGCAAGCTCGGCGGCCAGGCGAAGGTGCGCGAGGTGACCGGCGTGTGGCGCGAGCTGACCGAGAGCGTCAACTCGATGGCGGGCAACCTGACGGCGCAGGTGCGCAACATCGCCGAGGTGACCACGGCAGTGGCCGGCGGAGACCTTTCGCGCAAGATCACCGTCGACGTGCGCGGCGAGATCCTGCAGCTGAAAGAGACCATCAATACGATGGTGGATCAGCTCAATGGTTTCGCCTCGGAAGTGACGCGCGTCGCGCGCGAGGTCGGCACCGACGGCAAGCTCGGCGGTCAGGCTCAGGTGAAAGGCGTCGCCGGCACGTGGAAGGACCTCACCGACAACGTCAACCTGCTGGCGGCCAATCTGACGACCCAGGTGCGCAACATCGCCGAAGTGACCACGGCCGTGGCGCGCGGCGACCTGTCGAAGAAGATCACCGTCAACGTGAAAGGCGAGATTCTCGAGCTCAAGGACACCATCAACACGATGGTGGATCAGCTCAACGGCTTCGCCGGCGAGGTGACGCGCGTCGCGCGTGAGGTCGGCACCGAAGGCGAGCTCGGCGGCCAGGCCAACGTGCCGGGCGCCGCCGGCACGTGGAAGGACCTCACCGGCAACGTCAACCTGCTCGCGGCCAATCTGACGACCCAGGTGCGCGCCATCGCAGAAGTTGCGACGGCCGTGACCAAGGGCGACTTGACCCGCTCCATTCAGGTCGAGGCGCGCGGCGAGGTGGCCGAGCTCAAGGACAACATCAACACGATGATCGGCAATTTGCGCCTCACCACCGATCGCAATACCGAGCAGGACTGGCTCAAGACCAATCTGGCGCGCTTCACCAACATGCTCCAAGGCCAACGCGACCTGACGGCGGTCGGCCGCATGCTGCTGACAGAGCTCGCACCGCTGGTCGACGCGCAGAACGGCGTCATCTATCTGGTCGATGCCGCCGACGGCGGCGAACCGCACCTCTCGCTGCTGTCCGCCTACGCCGACAGCGGACCGACCGGGCATCCCGAACGGCTGCGGCGGGGCGAGGGGCTCATTGGCCAATGCGCAGCGGATGCACGGCGCAAATTGATCGCCGATTTGTCCGATAACGCCGTGGCGATCGGCATCGGCGCATTGAAGCTGCTGCCGAAGAACATCATCGTCCTGCCCGTGTTGTTCGAGGGTCAAGTGAAGGCGGTGATTGAACTGTCGTCGGTCGTCGCATTCACCGACCTGCAGATTTCGTTCCTCGAACAGCTGACAGCCAATATCGGCATCGTCCTCAACAGCATCGAAGCGAGCATGCGGACGGAAGGGTTGCTGAAGCAGTCGCAGCAGCTCGCCAACGAATTGCAGACGCGCCAGCGCGAATTGCAACAGACCAACGAGCAGCTCGAGCTCAAGGCCCAGCAGCTCGCAGAACGCAATGTCGAAGTCGAACGCAAGAACCAGGAGATCGAACAGGCGCGGCGCGCCATCGAGGAGAAGGCAGCGGAGCTCGCGCTAACGTCGAAGTACAAGTCCGAGTTCTTGGCGAACATGTCGCACGAGTTGCGCACGCCGCTCAACAGCATCCTGATCCTCGGCCAGCAGCTCGCCGAGAACGCCGATGCCAACCTGACGCCGAAGCAGGTCGAATTTTCACGGACCATCCATGCCGCCGGCACCGACCTTTTGAACCTCATCAGCGACATCCTCGACCTGTCGAAGATCGAATCCGGCACGGTGTCGGTCGAGGCCGAAGAGATCTTCCTCACCAATCTCCGGGATATGCTGACGCGCGCGTTCCACCACGAGGTCGAGCGCCGCCGCCTCTCGTTCGATATCCAGATCGATCCACACCTCGGTCGCAGCATCGTCACCGACGCCAAGCGCCTGCAGCAGGTGCTCAAAAATCTGCTGAGCAATGCGTTCAAGTTCACCGATCACGGCGGCGTGCGGCTAAATGTGTCGCTGGCGGCGGGGGGCTGGGCCGCAGATCACCCGATACTGACGCACGCGCCATCGGCAGTCGCGTTCGAGGTGTCCGACACCGGCATCGGCATCCCACCTGAAAAGCAGAAGATCATCTTCGAAGCCTTCCAGCAGGCCGACGCCAGCACGAACCGCAAGTATGGCGGCACCGGCCTTGGCCTTGCGATTTGCCGCGAGCTTGCCAATCTGTTGGGCGGCGAGATTCAACTTCGCAGCACGCCCGGCCGCGGTAGCACGTTTACGCTCTATCTGCCGGTCAAGTACGTCGGTCCGACCGTCGCGCCACGCATCGCGCCACCCGGCAGCGAGGCAGCGGCGGCGGCACGAATGGTCGCCGCGACGCGCATAGCCGACCATGCCATTGAGGCCGTTTCCGACGACCGCGAAATGATCGAATCCAGCGATGACGACGTCCTGCTGATCATCGAAGATGATCCACATTATGCGCGGATCCTGCTCGACCTGGCGCACGATCAAGGCTTCAAGGTTCTGATCGCACACCGCGGCGCCGATGCGTTGGCGCTCGCGACCGAATACCGGCCGAGTGCAATCTCGCTCGACGTGTTTCTGCCCGACATGCTCGGGTGGAGCGTCTTGAGCCAGCTCAAGCAGAATCCGCAAACCCGCCATATTCCGGTGCAGATCGTCACGCTCGACGAGGACCGCCAGAATGGCCTGGCGCGCGGCGCGTTCGCCTTTCTCAACAAGCCAGTGGCGCCCGATCAACTCACGCAGGCGCTGACGCGGATCAAGGACTACTCCCGCGCCCAGCAGAAAACGCTGCTCGTCGTTGAGGATGACGCCAGCGAGCGCATGACCATCGCCGCGTTGCTGGGGCACGATGACGTGACAATCATTTCGGTTGGAACCGGCGAGGGGGCCCTGGCCATTCTGCGTGCGCGGCAGGTCGATTGCGTCGTGCTCGACCTGCGGCTACCCGACATGTCGGGCTTCGAGTTGCTGGAGAAATTCCGCGACGATCCGCATCTTGCCGATTTGCCGGTCGTGGTGTTCACCGGCCGCGAGCTGTCGCCCGAGGAAGACGCGCAGCTTCACACCATGGCGCGCAGCGTCGTCGTCAAGGGCGTCGAATCGCCGGAACGGCTGCTCGACGAGACCGCCCTGTTCCTGCATCGCGTGGTCGCGGATTTGCCGGCTGAAAAACAGCGGATGCTTGAGCGGCTGCATAATTCGGACGACGACCTCGTCGGCAAGGCCGTTCTGCTGGTCGACGACGACGCCCGTAACATCTTCGCGCTGAGCAGCGCGCTCGAACGGCGCGGCATGCGCGTACTTGCCGCGACCACAGGCCGCGAAGCGATCGATATCCTTGAATCGGCGTCCGACGTGGCCATCGTGCTGATGGATATCATGATGCCCGAAATGGATGGCTATCAGACGATCGAGGTCATCCGCACGAAACCGCGATCGCACCGCCTGCCGATCATCGCACTGACCGCGAAGGCGATGAAAGGCGACCGCGAAAAGTGTCTGGAAGCTGGCGCGTCCGACTATCTCGCCAAGCCGGTGAATACCGAGCAATTGCTCTCGGCGTTGCGCATGTGGCTGCACCGCTGAGACGGCTGACACTCGATGGTCAACGATCCGGTCAACATTCTGCTGGTCGACGATCAGCCGGCCAAGCTGCTCAGCTACGAGGCAATCCTCAAGGATCTGGGCGAAACTCTCGTCAAGACCAATTCCGCCAACGAGGCGCTGCAATTCCTTCTCAAGCACGACGTCGCGGTCATTCTCATCGACGTCTGCATGCCGGATTTGGACGGCTACGAGCTTGCCGCCATGATCCGCGCTCATCCGCGCTATCAGGCGACCGCGATCATCTTCATTTCGGCGGTCGCGCTGACCGATCTCGATCGCATCAAGGGATACGAATATGGCGCCGTTGACTATGTGCCGGTGCCGGTCGTGCCGGAGTTGCTGCGGGCCAAGATCCGGGTCTTCATCGAGCTCTATCGCAAGACGCGACAGCTCGAGAAGCTCAATGCCGAGCTTGAACGGCGCGTCGCCGAGCGCACGGCCGAGCTCGAGCAAACGAACGCGGACCTCGAAAGGCGGGTCGATGAACGTACGCGCGAGCGCGAGATGGCGCTCGCGCAGGTACACCAGATGCAGAAACTCGAAAGCCTCGGCCAGCTCACCGGCGGCTTGGCACACGACTTCAACAATCTCCTCATGGCGATCCTGGGCAATCTCGATATCCTGCGCAGCAAATGCCTGCCGGCCGATCCCAAATTGGAACGTTTCGTCGACAGCGCCATTCAGGCGGCAGAGCGCGGCGCCAACCTGACGCAGCGGATGCTGGCGTTCGCCCGTCGGCAGGAGCTGCGACCCGAAGCGGTCGAGGTCCCACGCGTCATTGACGGCATGGTCGACATGTTGCGCCGCTCACTCGGCTCGACCATCGAGATCCGCCTCGACTTCGCCGAGGCGCTGCCGGCGGTTTGCGTCGACCCGAATCAATTCGAGCTAGCCGTACTCAACCTTTCGCTCAACGCGCGCGATGCGATGCCGCAGGGCGGGCTCTTGACCATCACCGCCCGCAACGAAATGGCAAAAACCGGCACGGCGCAGGATTTAGCTGCCGGCCGTTATGTCTGCGTGTCTGTTTCCGATAATGGCGCGGGCATGGATGAGGCCACGCTGGCGCGTGCGCCTGAGCCGTTCTTCACAACCAAGGAAACCGGCAAAGGCACGGGTCTTGGATTGTCGATGGTGTATGGGCTGGCGGCGCAATCTGGTGGCGTCGCGCGGATCACAAGCCAGGTGAAGCGAGGCACGACCGTCGACCTTTGGCTGCCCGTCGCCAACAAGGCCGCCGCCGCTGACGCCGTGACGCCCGCGATGGAGAAACCGCAAACTGCGCCGACACAAGTCCACCGCATCCTGGTTGTCGACGACGATTCTCTGGTCGCAGAGAGCACCGTGTCCATGCTCGAGCACCTTGGACACAGCGCCATCCTCGCGACGTCGTGTGGCGGCGCGCTCGAAATACTCCGCAACGACCCCCGGATCGACCTCGTCATCACCGACCAGGTCATGCCGGGAATGAGCGGTATCGAACTCGGGCGGCGCATTCGCCAACTTCGGCCCGAGTTGCCGGTTATCCTGGCAACCGGCTACGCCGAGCTGATCCAGCGGCGCACCGAGCCGGGCTTCGTCACCCTCGACAAGCCGTATCATCTCGAGAAGCTCGCGGCGATGATCACCCGGGTAATGACGCACGACGTCGAAACACCGCGTGACGGAGCCCTTCGCTACGCTTGACGTGCCGCCGACGGCGGGCTTTCTATCCGCCGCCATGCTCGTCGACAGTCATTGCCATCTCGATTTCGCGCGTCCCGAGGATCGTGAGGCGATCATCGCTCGCGCCCGTCGTGCCGGCGTTCGTACGCTGCTTACCATCTCGACCAAATTGAGCGAATTTCCGACGGTGCGCGCCATCGCCGAAAGCGATCCCGACATTTGGTGCTCGGTCGGCATCCATCCGCACGAGGCGGCGACGGAGGAGGGGGGCGACGTCGGGAGCCTGGTGACATACGCCAGCCATCCCAAGGTAATCGGCATCGGCGAAAGTGGCCTCGATTTCCACTACGACCACAGCCCGCGCGACGCGCAGATCGCCGCTTTCCGTCACCACGCGCGTGCGGCCCGCGCCGCCGGCGTCCCGTTGATCGTACATTCGCGCGGCGCCGACGCCGAAACCGTCGCGGTGCTCGAGGAAGAGGGAGTTGCATCGGGCGTCATTCACTGTTTTTCGACCGGCCGAATGCTGGCGGAGCGTGCCCTTGCGCTTGGCCTCTACATATCGCTGTCCGGCATCGTCACCTTTAAGAACGCCGACGCGCTGCGCGGCGTCGTCCGCGATCTGCCGCTCGACCGGCTGCTGATCGAGACTGACGCGCCGTATCTTGCGCCGGTGCCGTTGCGCGGCAAAACCAACGAGCCGGCGTTCATCGTCCACACCGCGAATTTCGTCGCCGCGCTCAAGGGCGTGGCGCACGATGAATTCGCGCAACGGACGAGTGAGAATTTCTTCCGTCTGTTCGCCAAGGCCAAACCGCCCGCCGCGTCGCGGCCGGCCGCGTAAGGACGGTCTGCCGTGAAAGTCATCATCCTGGGCTGCGGCCCGTCGTGGGGCGTGCCGCGGGTCGGCGGCGATTGGGGTGCATGCGATCCGGCCAATCCGAAGAACCGCCGCCGCCGGGTCTCGATTTTGGTCCAAGACAACGGCGGCACGATCCTGGTCGACACCTCGCCGGATCTGCGCGAGCAACTGCTCGATGCCGGTGTCGGACGCATAGACGCCGTGCTGTTCACCCACGCGCATGCCGACCATTTGCACGGCATCGACGACCTGCGCGGCGTCAACCGCATCGTCAAGGCGGCAATCCCGACTTACGCCACGCCGGCGACGCTGGCCGATATCGAGCGCCGTTTCGCTTACGTGTTCACGCCCCTTAGGCCCGGCCGCGAGGGCCATTACTACAAACCTGTGCTGGAACGCCGTCCGATCGATGGTCCGTTTATCGCTGCCGGCATCGCGGTGACGCCGTTCACCCAGGATCACGGCTTCTCGCAGACGCTGGGTTTCCGGTTCGGCCGTTTCGCGTATTCGACCGACGTCATCGCGCTGGACGATTCGGCATTCCAGGCCTTGGCGGGGATCGATACCTGGCTGGTCGATTGCATCCGGCCGGAGCCGCACGTGACCCACAGCCACGTCGACCGGACGCTCGCGTGGATCGACCGGGTGAGGCCCCGGCGCGCCGTGCTGACGCACATGGACGAATCGCTCAACTATGAAACGCTGCGCCGTATGCTGCCGACCGGTGTCGAGCCGGGTTACGACGGCATGGTCATTGAGGTATAGGCACCGCGGTCTAAGCGCCTGTCCCGAAAAGCGAACCTGATATTCGCGACGTTACACTTGACATACCAAGCCACCTGATTTAGTGTTTTGGCCATAGGAGATTGAGCCATGGCCAAGTCCGTTCTTTCCGCCCCGCACTTTCAGGATGAAACCGCTGCCTTCGAGTACGTCGAGGCGCATCTGTGGCCGCAAGGGCCTGTATGCCCGCATTGCGGCACGACGGGCGACAAGATCGGCAAGCTGGCCGGTAAGACGACGCGGGCGGGGCTTTACAAGTGCTACGGCTGCCGCAAGCCCTTTACCGTGCGTATGGGGACGATTTTCGAGGATAGTCACCTGCCGCTGCGCCTGTGGCTTCAGGTCATTCACCTGATGTGCTGCTCGAAGAAGGGCGTCAGCACGCGACAGGTCCAGCGGATGCTTCAATGCAGCATGAAAACGGCGTGGCACCTGACGCACCGTATTCGGCTTGCAATGGCACCGGACGTGAACTCTGGACCGATTGGCGGGGCAGGGAAGATCGTCGAGGCCGACGAAGCGTTCCTGACTAAATCGCCGCGCACCCGGAAGCGTCCAGGCTATCAGCACAAGATCGCCATTCTTGGTCTTGTGGAACGCGGCGGCAAATTGCGGAGCGAGGTTCTGGACGCGCCGCCGAGCTTTGGCAGCATTGCGCCGCACGTCCATAAGCACGTTCACCCCGACAGCACGCTGCATACGGACGGCGCGCAATACTACAAGTCGGTCGCCTCGATTTCGGTCGCCAAGCATGAAAGCGTCGATCACTCGAAACGCGAATACGCCCGCAAGGGCGAAACCGGAACGGTCCATGTCAACACGCTCGAAGGCTATTTCAGCGTGTTCAAGCGCGGCATGTTCGGCGTCTATCAGAACGTGGGTAGCCAGCACCTTCACAGGTACACCGCCGAGTTTGATTTCCGGCAGAACACCCGCGAGCGGCTTGGCATTGGCGATCAGGAACGCGCTGAAATTGCGCTTCGTGGTGTCAAGGGCAAGCGGCTGACCTACGAAACAATTGCTCAATAGCCCGAAGCTCGGCTGGTACGAATATCGCCATCCGCGACGGCGCAAGTAGGTGAGAGAGGCGCGGCGGCAACCGCGCCTCTCTCTCGCATTCCCGGTTGATGCAGCCAACACAGGAGCGATGGTATGGGAACCCGAGAGACACTTTTTCAGGAGCATTTCCCCGCCTTCACCGAGGAGCAGTCCGCCGACGCTTTCCGGCGGTACGGCGAGGTTGTGAGCTTTTGCGGCCGACCCGGACTCCCTGATCTTTTTGTCGCAGCTTTTGCGACGGAAAAAGAAAAACTCGGGCCGCTGGCTTTGAATCCAGTTGTCGCGTTTGCGCTTTACCGTGAGCTTTCGACTTTCCTGAAGGCTCGTGGCGCGATTTAAGCACTTCGGCCTCGAATAGCGGCCACGGCTCGGCACGAAACTCGGCCATTTTCTTGTTGAACCATTTCCAGAAAGCGGCCGTGGCAATAGACCGCGATAGTGGTATCCTTTTGGTCATTGGGCCAACTGGGGAGACCAGCAATGAAAAAGCTTCTTTTCATGCTTGTTGCCGCATCCATTTGTTATCCGATTGCCGCACATGCTCAGAATTGGTCGCAGAATCCTGTAGGTGGCGGTTACACGGTTACGACACCGGGCCAGCCGACGACCTTTGTGAATCCCAATCCAATCGGCGGTGGCTACACGATCAACACGCCCGGCCAGCCAACCACGTACGTCAATCCGAATCCGATAGGCGGCGGCTATACCGTCAATACGCCGGGACAACCCACAACGTTCATAAATCCGAATCCGTTCAATGGGCGCTAAAGCACAAAAGCGAAAAGAAACACCCGCCGCACAGCACAAGCGGTTCCTCGAAACGGCGAAGAAGCTCGAAGCGAGCGAAGCACCGGAGGATTTTGACAGGGCGTTCACGAAAATTGTTTCCCGTCAGGGCCGCGCAAAACATCAGGCAACCAAGCCTCGTTCCTAATTTTTGCAACTAGGAATGGTCTAATCGGCGCATAAAATCTAACCGCCTCTGGTTTTTTCATGCACCAGCGCTTGATTGCAAACGCACAAGCGTCGGCGACCTGCAACGCGCTTGAATCAGTTTTGTCCTCGAACTGCATAGGGTAGATGATGCGCGACAGCTTAAACGCGTCATATTCACTATCGAACTTTTCGTGGATTTGAGGATCGCTTAGGTAACGCTGCGTTACGCGAAAGAATCTCCGCGAGTTATCGTCGTTTTCCATAATCATCTGCGCCAATTCATCAGGGGCAGCGGCGGCGTTCATCCAGTGTTCGGCGGAAGCGGCAGCGACCGTAAAAGCAAGTATTTGTCCGTGGACAACGGGCGGAACACTCCAGGTGTTTGCAAGTCTACCCCCCACTTCAATTTCTGCTCTGGGTATACGGCCCCAAACAATCGGAAGATCAAATCGCCTAGGAATAGACAAAAGCTCATCGAGGACTCGCCAGCGCCATTCTTTTGGAAACCGTTCGCGAGGAAATACCCTGCCGCCGGAAAAAAGCTCGGTGGCATGAAAAGCGAAATTCGCTCGATGTTCCGGAGGAACATATGCCTCCGTCATATCAAGCAAATAGCGACGGAGAAGTCGCCATTGCAGATCAGGGTGGAGAATTACCCCCGCAACAACTATCCAAGGCTCCTCGCGCGGGTTAGAAATGCCCGCAACGTCAAAAAATATCATCCGCACGATGCGGCTCCCCATAAGGGGATGCCCGCTAAAGCTATTTAGGCACCGGGCATCAAGGGGCATATGCTACCCTTTGTGGCTGGGTATGTGAAGCGTAACGTCGTGCTGATATTTCCCATAATATACATTATGCGATATATCGTTTACCCAACCCTTTCGTCCCGCCGTCGATCCTGGACTTTCGAAACGGCTTCGCCAACGCCTACAGACGCGTCCCGCTTAACGCCGGCTAAGATGGGCCGCGCGTCACCTTCGGAGCCTCGCTGCTTTATGACCGCCAGAAAATCGCCGACCGCACGCCGTACCAAGCGGCGCCGCTCAGCCCATGCGCAACCGCCGATCGACCGGCTGCTTGCGGTCATGGCGCGGCTCCGCGATCCGGATGCAGGCTGCCCGTGGGACCGCGAACAGAGCTTCGCGACGATTGCGCCCTACACCATCGAGGAAGCCTACGAAGTGGCCGAAGCCGCCGAACGCGGCGCCATGCCCGAACTCAAGGAAGAACTCGGCGATCTGCTGCTCCAGGTGGCATTTCATGCCCGCATGGCCGAGGAAACCGGCGCCTTCGATTTCGACGACGTGGCGGCGGGGATCGCCGAAAAGATGGTCCGGCGCCATCCGCACGTCTTCGGTACGGCCCGGATTCGCTCGGCGGCCGCTCAGACAGTGGCCTGGGAGGACCAGAAAGCCCATGAACGGCGGGCCAAATCGGCCGCTCACGGCCAGCGCGCGAGCGCACTCGACGGTATCGGCGCCGCGTTGCCGGCATTGACCCGGGCCGCCAAACTGCAGCGTCGCGCGGCCCGGGTTGGGTTCGACTGGCCCGACATCGCGCCAATCTACGACAAGATCACAGAGGAGATCGCTGAACTTAAAGCGGAATCCGGCAATAAACTGCGCAGCGAGGATGAACTCGGCGATCTGCTCTTCGCGGTGGTCAATCTGGCACGGCGGCTCGAGATCGATCCCGAACGCGCCCTGCGCGGCGCCTGACGCAAGTTCGAGCGCCGATTCCGGAAGATCGAGGAACGGTTGGCCGCTCGTGGCATCGATTCGACCCGGGCCGGGCTCGATGCCCTCGAGGCTGAATGGCAAGCGATCAAAGCCGCCGAACGCTAGCGCCGCACGATAAAATCTTTAGAAACAATCGGCTATTAACGAATTCTAATACGAACGCGCGCCGAAATTGGCCGCCGCGCCTAGGCTTCCATCAGCAGATTGATCAGACTCGACGTATCCCAGCGGCCACCGCCCCGCTCCTGGATGCGCTGATAGAACTGATCAACCAAGGCGGTCACCGGTAGCGCCGATTTGTTGCGCCGCGCCTCGCCCAGGCAGATTCCGAGATCCTTGCGCATCCAGTCCACCGCAAATCCGAAATCGAACTTGCCTTCGAGCATCGTGAGCGCGCGGTTGTCCATCTGCCACGATTGCGCCGCGCCCTTGGAAATCGTTTCGACCACCTTCTTGCCGTCGAGGCCGGCACGGGCGGCGAAATTGAGGGCTTCCGACAATCCTTGCAACAATCCGGCGATGGCAATCTGGTTGACCATCTTGGTGAGCTGGCCGCTACCGGCCGGCCCCATCAGAGTAACGGCGCGGCCGTAATGCACCATCACCGGCTGCGCCTTGGCGAAGACGCCGTCGTCGCCGCCGACCATAATGGTGAGCTTGCCGTTCTGCGCGCCAGCCTGGCCTCCGGACACCGGCGCATCGAGAAAGCCGATGCCCCGCTCCTTCCCCAGCTGATAGAGCTCGCGCGCGACTGCCGCCGACGCCGTGGTGTGATCGGCGAAGATCGCGCCGCGTTGCATGCCGGCGAACGCGCCTTGCGCTCCGGTGACGACGGCGCGCAGATCGTCGTCGTTGCCGACGCAGGCGAAGACGATTTCCGCATCCGTCGCGGCCTCGGCCGGTGTTGGCCGCAAGCTACCGCCATATTCCTTCACCCAATCCTCGGCACGCGACGCCGTGCGGTTGTACACCGTGACTACATGGCCATTTTTGGCGAGATGTCCCGCCATCGGATAACCCATCACCCCCAAGCCGAGGAATGCCACTTTCATTGCCGCCTCCGTGTTTCATCGCCCGTGTGCCGGGCTTGGAATCGGCCGAACTCGGCCGGGCTTAAGCGCACTTCGAGGTGTGCTTCGCGTTCATCGTCCTCACGCTTGACGACGGTGCCGTGACGATAAAGCCACGCCAGCGCGGCGCCGTCCGACAGCTTGATATCGAGCCGTACCGGCATCCGTCCGTCGAGCCGCTGGTCGAGGAGCGCCAGCAGCCGGTCGCAGCCCTGCCCGGTCCGCGCCGAGAGCGGTACGGCCGCCTCGTTCCGCTGTGTCTGGTTCAAGAGCGCGTTGCGTGCATCGGCAGGCAGCAGATCGATTTTGTTGAGTGCCTCGATCAATCCCCCCTCCACACGCTCGCCAAGGCCCATTTCGCCGAGCACGTCGTGCACGTCGTCGCGCTGCGCCTCGCTGTCGGGATGATGGACATCGCGCACATGGACGATGAGATCGGCTTCGCTGACTTCTTCGAGCGTGGCACGGAATGCTGCCACCAGCGTCGTCGGCAGATCGGAGACGAAGCCGACCGTGTCCGACAGGATCGCCGGGTCGCCCGACGGCAAATCGAGCCGGCGCATCGTCGGATCGAGGGTCTCGAACAGCCGATCGGCGGACGACACCGTGGCGCGCGTCAGCCGGTTGAACAACGTGGACTTGCCGGCGTTGGTGTAACCGACCAGCGCCACGACCGGATACGGCACGCGTTTGCGCGCGCCGCGGTGAATTTGCCGCGTGCGCTTGACGCTTTCGAGCTCCTTCTTCAGCACCGCAATCCGATCGGTGATCAGCCGACGGTCGATTTCAAGCTGGCTTTCGCCGGGACCACCGAGAAAGCCGAAGCCGCCGCGTTGGCGCTCGAGATGGGTCCACGACCGCACCAGCCGCGAACGCTGGTACGTCAGTGCCGCCAGCTCGACCTGGAGTCGACCTTCGCGAGTCCGGGCACGCTCGCCAAAAATCTCGAGGATCAGGCCCGTGCGGTCGATGACCTTGCACTTCCAGACGCGCTCAAGATTGCGCTGCTGCACCGGCGTCACCGGCGCGTCGATGACCACGACGTCGATTGCATGATCGGCAACTGCGCGCCCAAATTCCTCGATCGCGCCTTTGCCGAGCAGCGCCGCCGGACTCCAGGCGGCGACGCGTGCGATTTCGGCGGCGACGACCTCGAGCGCGATCGCCTTTGCCAGACCGACAGCCTCTTCGAGACGCGCTTCGGGCGTGCGCGCGGTGCGCATCCGTGCACCATCGCCGGCGCCGCGACCATGTCGCAGCACCGGATGGATCACCAGACACCGACCGACGGAATTACGCCGCGCGTTTTCCGACGCCATGCTGCGCGTCAGGCTTCTTCCGCCTCTTTACCGGGCTCGAACAGCTGGATCGGCTGCGCCGGCATCACCGTCGAAATCGCGTGTTTGTAGACGAGCTGCGAATGCGCATCGCGCCGCAGCAGCACGCTGAAATTGTCGAACCAAGTGATGATGCCTTGGAGCTTGACGCCATTGACCAGGAACACCGTGACCGGCGTCTTGTTCTTGCGCACATTGTTGAGAAAGACGTCCTGAACGTTTTGCGATTTTTCCGACGACATGGGGCTTTCCCTTCTTTCAATTCTGTCGGAGCCGATTGGCGGCATTCGCCGTGTGGCTTGGGCGCCGGGCGGCCGTTCGTGCTCACCCCATTGATAACAGACCCCGGCCGGGATGGGAATTCACATGCCGCCGAGGTGGCGGGAGAAGCTGCCGCAATCGGGAAATCGCATATCGGGCGGGAACTTAGCGAGTTCGGCGACCGGCGAATGCGGCTCGCCCAGAAGGACACCAGTCAGGCCGGCGCGATGTGCACTCTGCATGTCGAGTGCCGTATCGCCGACGTACCAGACCCTGCGGCTAGGTGCGATGCCGCTGCCTTCGAGGGCAACCGCGAACGCGGCCGGATCGGGTTTGTCAGCCTGCGCATCGCCTGCGCCGACGAGGCGGCGGAAATAACGATCCCAGCCGATATGCGCCGCTTCCGTCCTGAGCGAGGTCCCCGTTTTGTTGCTGACGACGGCGAGGTAATACCCGGCATTGTGCAGCGAGCCGAGCATCGCGCCAGCGCCCGGCAACGCCGCCAGACGCTCGAGATGAATGGCAGCGTAATTGTCGAGATAAATCCGCCGCGCCTCTTCCCAGCGCGCGCCGAATAGATCGGGAAAGCTGTGCCTCAGGCTGCGGGCGACGCGCGACTTGGTTTCGGCGAGCGTCCACGGCGCATGCCCCATACGTTCGAGCGTACCGACCAGCGCCTCGTGGATCGTCTCCCAGGTATCGACCAGGGTATTGTCCCAGTCGAAGATGATGGCGCGCGGCTTCGTCGTCACCGCGCCACGCCTCCGAGCGCGAAATTCGTGTACAGCGTGCGCAGGCGGCGGACGAACTCGCCCGGCTTCCCCTCGCCCACCGTCGCCTCGTCGATGCGTACGATCGGAACGACGAAATTGGTCGTGCTGGTCAGGAATGCTTCGCGCGCTGCCTTGGCTTCAGCGACGCTGAACGGCCGCTCAACCAGTTTGAGCCCGGCCGTGCCCGCCACCTTGAGCACGCCGAGCCGCGTGACGCCGTTGAGAATTGCCGTATCGGCCTGGCGGGTGATGATTTCGTCCTTCGCTGTGACAATCCAGGCATTGCTCGACGTGCCTTCGGTGACATTGCCGTCGCGATCGACCTGCCAGGCTTCATAGGCGCCGGCCTCGCGGGCGTGCTGCTTGCCGAGCGCATTCGGCAGCAGCGCAACTGATTTGATGTCGGGGCGCGCCCAGCGGATATCAGGCACGGTGACCACGCGCACGCCGCGCTCGAGGATCTTAGGATCGAGTGGCCGCTGGTTCCGCGCCGTCATGATCAGGCTCGGACGTGCGCCCGGTGGAAATGAGAAATCGCGCGGCGCGGCACCGCGAGTGATCTGGATATAGATGATGCCGTCGACGATGCGGTTGCGGCGCACGGTCTCGCGCATTATCGCCTTCAACGCCGCGTCAGACATTGGCGGCGCGATGCGCAACTCGGCGAGCGAGCGGTGCAGTCGCGCGAGATGCGGCGTCTCGTCGACGAAATCGCCGCCTTTGACGGCGATAACCTCATAGACGCCGTCGGCGAACTGAAAGCCGCGATCCTCGATGTGGACGCAGGCTTGACGGTGCGGAAGGTAGCGGCCGTTGACATAGGCGATGCGCGACATTGTGAGAATCCGGAGAAGTGATCAGGCGTCGAGGTTCTGTACGCGGTCGCGATCGCCGTTGCCGCCGACGCCGAGCGACTTGAGCTTGCGATGGAGCGCCGAGCGCTCCATCCCGACGAAGGCCGCAGTGCGCGAGATATTGCCGCCGAAGCGCGTGACCTGAGCCATGAGATACTCGCGCTCGAACATCTCGCGCGCATCGCGCAGAGGCAGGCCCATGAGTTCGCCGCCCTTGTCCCATTTGACCACGGCCGGTGCGAGGGTGGTGATCTCCGGCGGCAGGTTGTCGGCGCGGATCGGTTCGCGCACATCGCCCGGCGTCATGATCAGCACCCAATCGATGGCGTTGCGCAATTGGCGCACGTTGCCCGGCCATTCGTAGGCCTGCAACGCCGCCATCGCGTCCTCGCCGAAGACACGCGGCGGCACGCGCGCCGCCTCGGCCGCGCGCACCATCAGATGCCGCGCCAGTTCCGGTATGTCTTCGGCGCGATCGCGCAACGGCGGCACCGACAGCGGCACCACGGCGAGGCGATAGTAAAGGTCTTCGCGGAACCGACCGGTGGCGATGTCGCTCGGCAGATCGCGATTGGTCGAGGCGATGACGCGGACGTCCACCTTTACCCGGCCGCCGCCGACGCGCTCGAACGTCTGCTCCTGCAGCGCGCGCACGATCTTGCCCTGCGTTTCAAGTGGCATGTCGGCGACTTCATCAAGGAACAGCGTGCCACTATGCGCCTCTTCGAACGTGCCAACCTTGCGTGGACTATCGTCGCCGTCGGCACCGGGCTCGGCGCCGAACAACTCACTTTCGAACCGCTCGGGCCGCATGGTCGCACAGCTCAATGTCACGAACGGACCGCGTGCGCGCTTAGACCGGGCGTGCAGCAATCGCGCCACGATATCCTTGCCGGTGCCCGGCGCGCCGGTAATCAGCACGCGACTGTTTGTGGCGGCAACGCGGTCTATCTGCTGCCGCAACTGCGCTATGTAGTGCGAGCGTCCGACCAGCTCCTCGTCGGCGCCGGCGCGCTGTTTCAATTCCTCGTTTTCGCGACGTAATCGGCTGGCCTCGATCGCCCGGTCGAGGATATGCAGAAGCCGATCCGCCTTGAACGGTTTCTCAATGAAATCGTACGCGCCGACTTTGATTGCGGCGACCGCGGTTTCAATCGTGCCATGACCGGAGATCATCACGACCGGCAAAGTCGGCCATTCGCGCTTTACCACTTTGAGAATTTCGATGCCGTCGAGCTCGCTGCCCTGCAACCAAATATCGAGTACGACCAGCGTCGGCCGGCGCGTGCGGATCGAAGCCAGCGCCTCTGTACTGGTGGCAGCTTCGCGTGTCTCGTAACCCTCGTCGCTGAGAACGCCGCAAATCAGCGCCCGGATGTCAGCCTCGTCGTCGACAACCAGAATGTCATGCGCCATGGGTACCCTCCCGCTTGACGCGTTCGGTCTCGTCTGCTTCGGCGACGCGTGCATCGCCGCGTATGAACAACAAGGTCACGCGCGCGCCGCCGCCGTCGCAATCCTCGAGGCGCAGCTCACCGCCGTGGTCTTCCATGATCTTCTTGACGATTGCCAGACCCAAGCCGGTACCGCCGGCGCGCGTCGTGACATAAGGCTCGGTCAGCCGGTCGCGTTCCTGGTGTGGCAGGCCGATGCCGTTGTCCTCCACCGCGACGGAGACCCCGCCATTGGCGTCGGCCATGCGGATGCCGATGCGACCGGGTGCTGCGCCGGCGCTGCGCGCTTGGATCGCCTCGGTCGCGTTCTTCAGGATGTTGATCAGGGCCTGGCTGACCTGGCGGCTGTCGCATAATAGGCGTACCGGCGACGACGGCAGGTCCAGATCGAAGCGGATTTCCGGGCTCGCGGTCCGTTGCAAGAACGCAGCACGCCGGACGAGCTCGGTTAAATCCTCGTCACGCAGCACCGGCGCCGGCATTCGCGCAAACGACGAAAATTCGTCGACCATGCGGCCGATGTCGCCAACGTGCCGGATGATCGTATCGGTACAGATCGCAAACGTGTCGGGGTCCGTGTGGATCTCAGCAGCGTATTTGCGCTTAAGGCGCTCGGCGGATAGCTGGATGGGCGTCAGCGGATTCTTGATCTCGTGCGCGATACGGCGTGCCACGTCCGACCACGCCGCTTTACGCTGCGCGGCAATCAGGCTGGTGACGTCGTCGAAGGTGACGACATAGCCCTTGATCTCGCCGTCGATGCGCTCAGCGGCGATGCGCACCAGCAGCGCCGCCATGTGGCCGTCGCGCGCCAGCTGAATCTGCGATTGCGCCAGACGCTCGGGCCGGCGGCCGACCTCGTCGAGCAGGCCGGCCATCTCGGGCACCGAGTCCGCAAGATCCTGGCCGATCATCTGGTCGAGATCGACGCCCAGCAGCACAGACGCGGATCGGTTCGGCAGGTTAATGCGCGCATTCTGGTCGAGACCGATCACGCCCGCCGAGACACCCGACAATACGGCTTCGGTGAAACGCCGCCGTTGATCGAGCTGCCGGTTGGCTTCGATCAGCTCACTTTGCTGGCTTTCGAGCTGATGCGTCATGCGGTTGAAGGCGCGGAACAGCGAGCCGAACTCCTCGTCGCCCATGCCGATAGGCAGGCGTGCGGTCAGGTCGCCGCCGCGTACGCGCTCGGCAGCGACGATGAGCGAACTCATCGGCCGCGCCAGACGCTGGGCGAAGGTCAGCCCAACCCAGACCGCGCCAGTCAACAGCAGGATGCCGACGGCGAAGAACACCATGGTGAATGCGATCTGATATTCCGAGCGCTCACCTTCCAGCTTTTCGTACTGTGCGACGGCGCTCTGAGTTTGCGTCATGTGCGCCAACACCGTCGGATCGATGTAGCGGCCGACGTATAGATAGACGTCGCCGAACCGATTGAGTCGGATGAGAGCGCGAACGCGGTCGTCATTGTCGCTGGTGAGCACGGCAACATCGCCGGCTTGGGCCTGGCGCACAGCCCACACCGGAATCGGCTGAAGCTCGAGCGAAAAACTCAGTGCAGTCCGCGCCAGTACGTGCCCCCCGCCATCAAACACCACTGCTTCGTTGAGCGAGCGCAACGCCGCCTGTGCATTGACCACTTGATTGAGGCGGTCGGGATTGATGCTCAGAAACGCCGCTTCGCGATTGAGATCATTCGCCATGCTAACGACGTCGGCGCGGATCGCCTGCTGGTGCTCGTGCAGGTAGGCCTCGGCAACGACCAGCGATTCCTGCAGCGCAGTACGAACACGCTCGCTGAACCAGGCCTGCACGCCAAAGCTGAACAGCAGATAAGAGAAGACCGCGACAATGATGGTCGGAATTACCGCAACGAGGCTGAACAGCACCACCAGGCGGATATGCAGACGCGAGCCGGCGAGACCGCGGCGCCGCTCGGCCCAGACTTGCACCAATCGCCAAACCACCACCGCAACCAGCGGCAGTACCAGCACGAGATTGACGATGAGGATGAGTTGATCGAGATGCGGCTGCGCGTCGAACGGCGGGATGCCGCGCATCGCGGCGAAGGTAGCGACCGCGGACAGTACGGCGGCAATGGCGAGCGCAAACGCCAGCTTACGCGGCAGACGCACCCGGCGCGCCCATAACACCACTTCGCGAGAAACGCTCATCCGCCCCGTTGGCTCGAATTTGGCCGCGCTGGCCAGCGTTGCATCCCGGCCACGGCGTTGCTTCGAGGCAACACCCTACCCCAAGCCCTTAATAATCCGCCATTATTTTGTGAGTGGTCGTCGCGCGCGCAGCCATTTCCGCCACACTCCGGTGATGCGGCGCTACTTTGCGCCGCGTCCGACGTCGATTTCGAGCTCGCGGATCTTCTTCCGCAGCGTATTGCGGTTGAGCCCAAGCAGCTCCGCGGCACGCAACTGATTGCCTCGGGTCGCTCCGAGCGTCAGCTGGATCAGCGGCCGTTCGATCTCGCGCAGCACGCGATCGTAAAGGCCGGCTGGCGGCAAATTGCCCTTATGTGCGTTGAAATAGTCGCGCAGATGCCGTTCGGCGGCGACGCTGAGGCCTTCATTCGCGGCTACTTCGGGGGTGGCATTTATCGGTGGCGGCGCGGCTTCCGCGAGTTCGGCTTCAATGGCGTCGAGACCAATCACTTCCTGCGAATAGAGCGCCACAACGCGCCGAATCAAGTTCTCAAGCTCGCGCACATTGCCCGGCCAGCGATAGGATTTCAGCCGTTCCATAGCCGGTTGATCGAGAGTCTTGAGCGGCAGCCCTTCATTGTGCGCGATCTGGAAGAAATGCCGCACCAGCGCCGGAATGTCCTCGGTGCGCTCGCGCAACGGCGGCAGCCGCAGCGGCACGACATTGAGGCGGTAAAACAAATCTTCGCGAAACAGGCCCTGCCGGATTGCCTGACGCAGATCGCGATGGGTCGCCGCGATAATCCGCACATCGGCGCGGCTCGGCGTGCGGCCACCGACGGCGGTGTATTCGCCCTGCTGCAGCACGCGCAGCAGCCGGGTCTGCGCCTCCAAGGGCATGTCGCCAATCTCGTCGAGAAATAGCGTGCCGCCCTGCGCCTGCTCGAAACGGCCGACGCCGCGCGTTGTAGCACCGGTGAACGACCCTTTCTCGTGACCGAACAGCTCGCTCTCGATCAGTTCGCGCGGAATTGCCGCCATATTGATCGCGACGAACGGGCCGTTGCGTCGCTTGCCGTAATCGTGCAACGCGCGCGCCACCAGTTCTTTGCCGGTGCCGCTCTCGCCGGTGATCATCACCGTCAGGTCGGTGCCCATCAGCCGCGCGAGCACGCGGTAGATTTCCTGCATCGCCGGTGACCGGCCGATAACCGGTAGCTGTTCGTCCTCTTCGCCGTTGATCGGCGCCGCCGGCGCCCCGTTACTATGCGGCGTCGTCAACGCGCGCTCGACCAGCGCCACAAGTTCGCGCAGATCGAACGGTTTCGGCAGATATTCGAACGCGCCGCGCTCGGTCGCTTTTACCGCCGTCAGCAGTGTGTTCTGCGCGCTCATCACGATGATGCGCAGCTCGGGCCGCAGCTTCTTGATGCGCGGCACCATGTCGAGCCCGTTGTCGTCCGGCATGACGACGTCGGTGATGACGAGATCGCCCTCGCCATCGGAGATCCACCGCCACAGCGTCGCTGCGTTGCTGGTGGTGCGCACGACGTGGCCGAGCCGTCCCAGCGCCTGGCTCAACACGGTGCGGATCGCGCGGTCGTCGTCAGCGACGAGAATGGTCGACGGATTGCTCACGGCGCAGCTCCGTTCGGTACGTCGCGTGACACGGGTAAATGGACGCGGAACACGGTCCGGCGCGGCTCGCTATCGAACTCGATGACACCGCCGTGATCGCCGACGACCTTGGCGACGAGCGCGAGACCGAGGCCGTTGCCGTTGCGCTTGGTCGAGACGAACGGATCGAATAGGTGCGACCGCAGATCTTCGGGAATGCCGTCGCCATTGTCCGTGACCGACACCACCAAGGGCAGATGGACGCGGCTGTCGGACCCGGCCACCGCCAAGCGCACACCATGTTGATAGGCCGTCCGTAGCTCGATCTCGCCGCCCTGCTCCGGCACAGCTTCGGCCGCGTTCTTCACCAGATTCATGAACACCTGGATCAGCAGATCGCGGTTGCCATGCACGAACGGCAGCGACGGATCGTAGATTTCGTTGATCTGCACATGCCGCGCAAAGCCCGATTGCGCCGCCTTGCGCACACGACCCAACACCTCGTGAATGTTCACGGCAGTGCGTTCGAGCGGCCGGCTGTCGGAGAACACGTCCATGCGGTCGACCAGGGCGCAGATGCGGTCAGTCTCTTCGCAGATCAATCGTGTCAGCTCGCGGTCGGCGGCATTGACGTTCTGTTCGAGCAGCTGCGCTGCGCCGCGGATGCCGGACAGCGGATTCTTCACCTCATGTGCGAGCATCGACGCCATCGCCGTCACTGAGCGCGCGGCATTGCGATGTGTGAGCTGGCGATCGATCTTGTTGGCGATCGAGCGCTCCTGAAACGTGAGCAACACGCGATCGCGCGCCTCGGACAACGGCGCCGCCTGGATGTCAACGAAGCGCGTCGGCAATCGGGGTGTTTCGAGCGTGACACCGTATTCCGATACGCTGTGGCCGGTTTCGCGCACGCTCGCGATCAGAGCGAACAGCGGCCCGTCCTGGGGGAGCATGGTGCCAAGGTTGGCGCCGATCAGCGTCGTCGCACCAGTATCGAAGAGCTGCTCCGCCGCCGCATTGACAAAACAGATGCAATCGTCGGCGTCGACGACCACCAGCGGCTCTTGCAGCGCCGCGAGCACTTGTGTCGGATCGGGCGGCGCAGCGCCGAGTTTGCGGGCGAGGCTGCGCAGCGCCATCTAGGCCGCCAGCCGCGCTATCAGCGGCGCGAAGAATTCGGCGATCATCGCCTTGACCTTGGCGGGATCGGCGATCCGGTTGACCACGGCACGGAACTCGGCCGAACCCGGCAATCCTTTCGAGTACCAGCCGATATGCTTGCGCGCCATCCGCGTGCCGGTATCGGCGCCGTAGTGCGTCAGCATGTCATCGTAATGGCGTAACAACACGTCGCGCTGTTCGGCGACCGGCGGATCCGGCAGTCGCTCGCCGGTCGTGAGAAAATGAATGACCTGGCGCACGAACCACGGGCGGCCGTAAGCGCCACGGCCGATCATCACACCGTCGGCGTGCGATAATTCGACCGCCGTGCGCGCATCGTCGAGCGTCGCGATGTCGCCGTTGGCGATCACAGGAATGCGCACCGCTTCCTTTACCGCACGAATGAAGTTCCAGTCCGCCTTGCCGTCGTAGAACTGACAGCGCGTGCGGCCGTGCACGGTAATCATGCGGATACCCGACTCTTCAGCGATGCGTGCAAGTGTCGGCGCGTTGCGGCTGCAATCATCCCAGCCGGTGCGCATCTTGAGGGTCACCGGCAAGTCCACCGCCTTCACCGTCGCTTCGAGAATGCGCGCGGCATGCACCTCGTCGCGCATCAGCGCCGAGCCGGCATGGCCATTGACCACCTTCTTCACGGGACAGCCGAAGTTGATGTCGATGATCTGCGCGCCGCGATCGGCGTTGAGCTTCGCCGCTTCGGCCATGACTTGCGGCTCGCAGCCGGCGAGTTGCACCGCCATCGGCTGCTCGTCGGACTCGCTTCGTGCCATGACCAGCGAGCGGCGTGTTTCGCGGATCATGGCCTCGCTGGCGATCATTTCCGAAACCACGAGGCCGGCGCCAAAGCCTTTGACCAAGCGGCGGAACGGCAGGTCGCTGACGCCCGACATCGGTGCCAAAAACACCGGTTCCGCGACGCGGACCGGGCCGATCTCAATAGGTTCCAGTTGCCTGCTCATTTTCTATGCAAACAAGCCTTATGCATAAGAATTAAGCATAGAATAACGAGGCCTTTGTGCATTGCAATAAGAATCGCGTCGCGCCCGTTGCAAGCCCGCTCTGCGCTTAACCGTCCTGTCCGAAAGGTTTCGGCCTTTGTTCCAAGCCGCCGAACGCCTTAATCAGGGCAAGGTTTACGATCGCTCTCCTATTAGTCCTACCGCCCCGCGCATCCGTTTCTAACCAACCACGACAGCTGCCGGAAAGCCGCGCCCGCTATGTCCAGGTCCCGCCCGAATTATTTCGCCGGACTCACGCGCAATACATTCCTGCTCGCCATCGGGAGTTTTTTCGCCGACGTCTCGACCGAGATGCTTTACCCGATCCTGCCGATCTTCCTGACCCAGACGCTTCAGGCCAGTGGCAGCATCGTCGGCTTGATCGAAGGCATGGCGCAGGCGACTCAAAACATCGTTCAGGGAATCTCCGGTTCCCTCTCCGATCGACTGCGCAAGCACAAAGCGATCGCGATGGTTGGATTCATCGCCGCGGCACTTGCCAAACCGCTGTTCGGCTTGGCCACTGCGTGGGAAGGCGTGCTCGGCGCGCGCCTGCTCGACCGCATCGGCACCGGCACGCGCTCCGCGCCGCGCGATGCGTTGGTCGCCGAATCAGTCGACGAACACCACCGCGGCCGCGCCTTCGGACTTGAAGGCTTCGGCGATAATGCCGGCGCATTCATCGGGCCGTTGCTGACAATCGCTCTGCTTTTCTGGCTGCAAGCCGATATCCGCACGATTTTCTTTCTGGCGGTGATTCCTGGTCTGCTCGCCTTTGCCATGGTCGCGCTGGTGCGGGAGCAATCTGCGACTGTAGCGGCAGAGGCGAAGATCGACATCAACCCACGCCGCCTGCCCGCGTCTTATTGGAAATACCTGCTGGTCACGATGATTTTCGGCGTTGGCAATTCGAGCAATTCCTTCCTCATCTTGCAGACACGCGATATCGGCGCCTCGCTGCCGCTGACCATTCTCATCTATGCCTTATTCAATCTGGCGGCGGCGCTGATCTCGTATCCGGCCGGCTTTATGTCGGACCGCTGGGGGCGGAAAAATCTGCTGCTGGCGGCGTATCTCATCTTCCTCGTGACCTATCTCGGTTTCGCTATGAGCCGCAACGTCGCGGTGATCGCCCTCGCCTTCGCCGGTTACGGACTGTTTCAGGGCATGTTCCGCGCTGTCGGCAAAGCATTTGCCAGCGACTTCGCGCCGCCGGGCCTCCGCGCCAGCGCTGTCGGCTGGTACAACACAACGGTCGGGTTGCTCGGCTTGTTCGCCAGCGTCGTCGCCGGCTTGTTGTGGGACCGGGTCGGCCACGAAGCTGTATTCCTCTACGGCGCGGCGTCGGCCGTTGCCGGCTGCACTGCCCTGCTCACGTTCATCGCCGGTCCGCCGGGCCGGTCTGCCGATCTTGGCAAGGACGCGGCCGTAGTCTAGGGTCCCGCCGCCATGCCGTCCTGCATCGCGCTGGTGGTCGCGGCCGGTCGCGGAACGCGGCTCGGCGCCGAACTTCCCAAGCAATATCTGTCCGTCGCCGGACAACCGTTGCTGCGTCATTCGCTGACGACGCTTGCGGCTCATCCCGGTATCGATCGCGTACGCGTGGTCTACAATCCCGCCGACACCGAGCATTATGCTCGTGCCAGCGCCGGGCTCGATCTGCTGCCGCCGGTTGCCGGCGGCGCAGCGCGGCAGGATTCCGTGCGGCTTGGGCTCGAAAGCCTCGCCGAATTTTCGCCCGAGCGCGTGCTGATCCACGACGGCGCACGACCGTTTGTCGACGGCGGTACGATCGATCGCGTCCTCGGGGCGCTGACCGATGCGCCCGCCGCGGTGCCAGCCCTCAAGCTCGCCGACACCATCAAGCGCGCCGACGATGGCCGCGTGCTCGAAACCGTCGATCGCGCACAGCTCTGGCGCGCGCAGACGCCGCAGGGATTCCGTTATCGCGAGATCCTCGCGGCGCATCGCGCCGCCACGGGTATGGATTTGCCCGACGATGCGGCGGTGGCCGAGCGCGCCGGCCTCGCGGTGCGGCTGGTAGCCGGCAGCGAAGGCAACATCAAGGTGACAACGCCTGAAGATCTGGCGCGCGCCGAGCGCTGGGCCGCGGCGCGTCTTGGCGACGTGCGCACGGGCCAAGGTTTCGATGTCCACGCGTTCGGACCCGGCGATCATGTGTGGCTGTGCGGCATCAAGGTGCCGCATACCAACGGCCTCGTCGGCCACAGCGACGCGGATTGCGGCCTGCATGCGCTGACCGATGCGATACTCGGCGCGCTCGGTGCCGGCGATATCGGCGTGCATTTTCCGCCGAGCGATCCGCAATGGCGTGACGCGCCGTCGCATCGTTTCATGCGCCACGCAGCCGACTTGGTGGTCAAAGCCGGCGGCAGCATTGCGCATGTCGATGTCACGCTGATCTGCGAAAGTCCGAAGGTCGGTCCGCACCGCGCGGCCATGGTCGCGCGCATCGCGGAAATCCTCGGCCTCGATGCGAAGCGCGTCAGCGTCAAGGCAACGACGACCGAACGGCTCGGCTTTACCGGCCGCGGCGAGGGCATCGCGGCGCAGGCGGTGGCGACGCTGCGCCTGCCGCTCTGATGCGATGACGCGGTCGCCGCTGTCGTTCGCGCGCCCGTCCGTGTGGCTTTCGACCTGGTTCGGCTGCGGCCTGTCGCCGGTCGCGCCCGGCACCGTCGGCTCGCTTGCCGCGTTGCCGCTGGCGGCGCTTGTCGTCTGGCAGAGTGGGCCAGAGGTATTGTTGGTTGTTGCCGCGATCCTTCTCGCCGTCGGCATCGCAGCGACTGGCGCCTATGCCAGCGCCGCTGGCATCGCCGATCCGCCCGAAGCGGTGATCGACGAAGTCGCCGGGCAGTGCTTGACGCTGGTTGTCGTGCCCTTGGCGCCCCTGCCCTATCTCATCGGCTTCGTGCTCTTCCGCATCTTCGATATCGCCAAGCCGTTTCCGCTGCGTTGGCTCGAGCGCAAACTGCCGGGCGGCTATGGCATCATGCTCGACGATACCGGCGCAGCGATATACGCCATCATCGTGTATGTGATCGGGAGCCACCTGCTTGGCCGCTGACAACCTTCGCGCTCTGGCTGAGTCCGTGCTCGCCGCTTGCCGCACGCGGCACTGGCTCATCGGCGTCGCGGAATCCTGCACCGGCGGCATGGTGGCAGCAGCGCTCACGGACATTCCAGGCTCGTCGGACGTCGTCGATCGCGGCTTCGTCACTTATTCGGATCGCGCCAAAGCCGAACTGCTCGGCGTGCCGGTGCCGATCCTGGTGACGCACGGTGCCGTCAGCAGTGAAACCGCGGCGGCGATGGCGAAAGGCGTTCTGGCGAAATCGAAAGTCGATCTGGCCGTGGCAGTGACCGGCGTCGCCGGTCCTGGCGGCGGCAGCGTCGAGAAGCCGGTCGGCCTGGTGTGGTTCGCGGTAGCAAGCCGCGGCCACGAGCCGCACGTCGAGCGCCAAATTTTTGCCGGCGACCGCGGTGCGGTACGCGCGGCGGCGACGCGGCGTGCGCTCGAGCTGCTTGCCGCGGCCGCCGCAGCCTAATCGATCAGGCGGGTTCTGGCGCCTCGACAACGATATCGACCAGCCGGTCGGTGCGCCGCGTCTTCTGCATTTCATCGAGTGCGGCGCGGAAGATGCGGGCGATGCGCTCGTCGTCGACCGCCACGATCTGCGCCTTGCCGTTGGTCGCGGTGCGGATGGTGGCCGGACCCAGGCGGTTGACGGCCAGCATGGTCAGCAGCACCGGATCGATATCCTCCCGCGTTTCGGCGGGGCCGAGTTGCACGATGTCGAGCATGAATCCTCGGTAATGGTTCGCAGCCCTGCCTCTCTACGCGCCGAAAGCTGCGGGATTGTTGCGGGCGCATGACGGTTCGATGAAACCGCCACCAATTCTTGTGCGTCGGGCGAGTCCGTCGCGCGATGTCTGGGGCGCCGCGCCGCTCAAGCGCCGAGTGCGACCGATTCCGGACCGCCCGCCGGCCGTGGCCGCCGTCCGATCCAGAGCACAGCGACGGCGGCCGCCAGACAAAGGATGCCCGAGATCGTCACCGGCGGACCGTAGCTGCCCAAAGCCGCGCGCATCGCACCGGCGACCAGCGCGATACTGGCGGCACCGAGCTGATGGCCGACGAACACCCAGCCGAAGATCACCGGCGCCATCTGTTTGCCGAAGGCGTCGTTGGCGAGGCGCACCGTCGGCGGCACCGTCGCCAGCCAGTCAAGGCCGTAGAACATGGCGAAGATCGACAACGTCACGGCGTTGAAACCCGAGAACGGCAGATAGAGCAGCGACAGACCGCGCAGCCCGTAATACCAGAACAGCAGGACGCGGCTGTCGTAGCGGTCGGTGAACCAGCCCGACAGCGTCGTGCCGGCAAGATCGAACATGCCCATAAGCGCGAGCAGGCTGGCGGCGTGGACTTCGGGAATGCCTTCATCCAGACAGTACGAGATCAGGTGCGTGCCAATCAGGCCATTGGTGCTGGCGCCACAGACGAAGAAGCTGGCGAACAACAGCCAGAAATCGCGCGATTGCGCGCCGACGCCCAGCGCGCCGAAGGCGACGCCGATCGGATTCGACGCCGGCTGCGTGGCCAGCGGCTGATCGGCTTTGGCGCCAACGGCAACAAGGCCGACATCATGCGGTTGTTCCGGCAGCAGCAGCCAGACCAGCGGCACGATCGCCGCCGCCGCCGCGGCGACGATCCACGCAACGACGCGCCAGCCGCCATGATCGACGACCCAGCCCAGCATCGGCAGGAAAACGAGCTGGCCGGTGGCACTCGACGCCGAGAAAATGCCCATGACCAAGCCGCGATGCGCCGCAAACCAGCGGTTCGCCACCGTCGCGCCCAGCACCAGCGCAATCATGCCGGAGCCAAGGCCGACCAGGACGCCCCAGGTGAGAATGAGTTGCCACGACGCGGTCATCGCCGTGCTCGCGGCAACGCTGGCGGCGAGCAGCGCCAGGCCGCCTAGGACGGTCCGCCGCACGCCGATGCTCTGCATCAGCGCGGCCGCGAACGGCCCCATCAATCCGTAAAGCAGCAGGTTGATCGCGATCGCCAGCGAGATCGTCGCGCGGCTCCAGCCGAACGCGTCCTGTAACGGCACGATCAGGACGCCGGGCGTCGCGCGTACACCGGCAGCCGCCAGCAGCGCGACGAAGACGACGCCGACAACGATCCAGCCATAATGGAAACGGCCGCCAACCAGGCGCGCGAACATTGCTGACATATTTTCTTCAATCCCCTGCGCCGGACCCGACCACTGAGACCGATCTGTCTCTTCCCTTGACACGGTACAGACAGGTCTGTATCAGGGCAAGTTGCGATGCGCGCAACCCAGGCAGACGAAATCCTTGGGCCGGCACCCGATTCGAGTGCCGTGACGTCGCCGCGTGACCGCCTGCTGAATACCGCCAACGATCTATTTTACCGGCGCGGCATTCACGCCGTCGGCATCGACGAAGTGGTCGGTGCCGCCGGCGTCGCCAAGATGAGCCTCTATCGCAGCTTCCCGTCGAAAGATGAGCTGGTCGCCGCCTATCTCGCGCGCCGCTCGGGCCTCTATTGGGATTGGTGGGACCGCGTCGTCGCGCGCCATCCCGGCAAACCACGGCAACAGCTGCTGGCGCTGACCAAGTCGCTGCGCAAGCGCGCGCTGCGCACTGGCTGGCGCGGCTGTCCTTTCACGAATGCGGCGTGCGAGTTTCCCGAACCCGACCACCCGGCCCGCCGCGTTGCCGAAGCCAATAAGCGGGAATTGCGGCGGCGGTTCCGTGCGCTTGCCAAGGCAGCCGGTGCACGCTCGCCGGCGCGGCTTGCCGATCAGCTCACGCTTCTGTTCGAAGGCACCTATGCCAGCGTGCTGACCTTTGGCCATCGCGGACCGGCTCGCGCGCTGGTGGACGCCGCCGCTGCGATGATCGACACGCAGTTGCGGAAGCCGGATGAACCGGCGGTCAGGCGCTCGCAACCGCGCGGCGTGCGCTAAAGATTCCGTCGAGCGACGCCGGCAGATCGAAGATCGCAGTATTGGGATGGGCCACAATGGCCTGACGCATTGCCGCGTACCGTTCCGTGTCGGTCAGCTTCGAGATCGCCGCGCACAAACCGTCGGCATCGCGGAACGACAGCGCCGCGCCGATGGCCTGCGCCCAGTTCGCGTTGTAGCGCTCCTGCGCCAGCAGGCGGCCGCCGACCTCGAGGATCATCGGCAGACCCATCACCATCGCCTCGGAGATCGCACCCGGCCCCGGCTTGCCGACGAAGAAATCGCTCGCGGCCATGTAGCGCTCGATGGCGTCGGAGAAGCCGATGACATGACGCGGCCGGCGCGCAGGCAGCGCCACGATGTCGTCGGCGGTTTCGCGATTGGTGCCGCAAACGTAGATCATCTGCACCGGCAGGTCGCTCGCTTCGATCGCAGCGGCGAAATCGAGCATGCGGTCGGCGCCGCGGCCGCCGAACATCATCAGGCCGGCGAGCCGGTCGGGCGCCAGGCCCAAGGCCGTGCGCGCGGCGGCCACGCTCGCCGACGTCGCCATGCGCGCCAGGGCGTGGAATTTCGGCGACAGCACCAGACCTTTGGCTTCGATGATGTGCTCGGGCGGCAGGCCGAAGCGGCGCGCCTGCTCGCGGCACTTTTCGGTGCCGCAAACGACGTATTGATCCGCGTTCTGAATCCACGCGGCGTGCATTGGCTCACAAAAATCAGTGACGATGGTGACGAACGGAACCGTGCCGCCGAGCTGGCGCAGGCTGGCGGCAACCGCAGCGTTGATCAACGGCATCACCGAGATGACCATGTCGGGCCGCTGTGCGCGCAAATAGGCCGAGAGCTTCCGGACCACGAAGGGCGAACCGAGCCGGATGGCGACCGACGAGCCGGCGGCGATCACCGGCCACAGCACGCGGGTATGGCCGCGGCGCAGGGCGTATTCGTTGTAGATGTCCGGACCGGACATACCGGTGAGCGCGCGGAACGGATCGAGTCCGGTGAGGATTTCGCGATAGACATCGACCGAGTTGATTCGCCACGGCCTTTCGGCGGCGAGATGCTCGCGCAGCACGCGCGCGGTGGCGACGTGGCCGTAGCCGCTGTCGGTGTAGAGCACGAGGATGCGTTTGACGTCGGCCGTCGAGTCCGCTGTTGCAAGACCAGCGCCGGGCGGCGCACGGAATGATTCGTCTGCGTGACGGACCGGCGCGCCAAAAATCTCTGGATCAAGCACAGGCGCGACTGTGGCGCAGACGCGTTGCGGAATGATGGCATTTTTGATTCAGGACGATGACGGCAGACGATCTCTGCACCATCGCGATACGGCTGTGCTATACGCTCGCCGCATCAATGTTCTTTGCCAACCGCGCCGTCAATCGCCTCGCCATCCATACCGCGCTTCAGCAACTCGCGTGGTGCATGTCCGGCGCCTTTTTCGGCGTCTATCTCCTGCGCGCCGGTCTTGCACCGTCGGTGCTGTTTCTCGCCAGCGCGGGCGTGCTGTTGCTCCGCTTCATGATGCGGCCGCTAGTGCTGCTGATCGCGCCGCGCATCGGCCTGCGCACCACGCTGGTCATCGGCACGCTGCTAACGGCGCTGCAATATCCGGCGGTCGGTTTGGTGCATGGTGCCGACGCGACGCTGATTTTGTTTTGCCTCATCGGTGCGCTGGCCGGTGTGTTCTATTGGCCGTGCTACCACACCTTCTTCGCCGCGCTCGGCGACCGCGAGTATCGCGGCAGCCAGGTTGGCGTGCGCCAAGTGTTGATGGGTGTCGCCGCGGTCGCCGGTCCTGCCGCCGGCGGCGTCATGCTCGCACGCTTCGGTCCGTGGGTGGCGTTCGGCACCGCGGCGGCGGTGCAGGTCTTTGCCGCCCTGCCCCTGTTTGCCGTGCGCGAGCCGCTGTTGGCGCGTCGCCCGCCACGCGGCGCCTATGCCGCATCGTGGAGCGGCGTTCGGCTCTTCGCCGCCGACGGCTGGATGCTTGCCGGCGCGTCGCTCGCCTGGGACATCACCATGTTCCGCGCGCTGCAATCGCGCTTCGATCAGTTCGGTGGCGTGCTGGCGCTGGCCGCATTGGCCGGCGCGCTTGGCAGCGTCGTGCTCGGCCGTTTCATCGATTTGGGGCACGCGCGCCGTGTGATCGCCTTCAACGCAGCGATGCTGTGCACCGGGGTTTTGCTGCGCACCTTCGTCACGCTCACGCCGGCTGCGGTCATCTCCGTCGCACTCGTCACCACCGCGCTCGGCGGCATGTACGTGCCGGTGCTGATGACCGCCTTCTACAATGCCTCGAAAGTGTCGCCCTGCCCGTTCCGCTTCCAGTTCGCGGCCGAAGGTGGTTGGGATTTCGGCGGCGCCGGCGTCAGCCTCATCGCAGCAATGCTCTGCGCCACCGGCGTAGCGCCGCAAACCACCATCTTTCTGGCACTGCCGGCGGTGCTGGCCCAGGCTTGGCTGCTGGCGCGCGTCTATCGCCTGCGGCCGGCGACCCGACCGGCACGTTTCGAAGCGGCGCCGTCGACGCCGTTGCCCTGACCGATCTGGCGCGATAAAAGCCGCCGAACGGTCGGGGGCGTTCGGCATGAGCGAGAGATTTCGCGGACGGCGCGAGGATTTGCCGCTACTGACCGGCCGCGGCCGCTATACCGCCGACCACAGTCTTCCGAAGCAACTTCACGCCGCCTTCCGCCGCGCCGACCGCGCGCATGCGATCATCCGCTCGATCGACAAGCACGCCGCCGAATGCGCGCCCGGCGTCGTCGCCGTCCTCACCAGCAAAGATATCGCGGACGCCGGCTTGAAGGCCGTGCCGCCGTTTCCTCCGCCGCCGGGTCGCAACGGCGCCAAGCCTCTGGTGCCGGAACGACCAATTTTGGCGCGTGATCGCGTGCGCTTCGCCGGCGAGGAGATTGCGCTCGTCGTTGCGGAGAGCCACGCCGCCGCGGTCGACGCCGCCGATTTGATCGAAATCGATTACGAGGAGTTGCCGCCGGTGATCGGCTTCGACGCGGCGCTGACGGCCGGCACGCCGCAGATCCACGATAATATCCCCGGCAACGTCTGCTTCGAATTCGAATACGGCGACGCCGCCAAGACCGAAGCTGCACTCGCCAGCGCCGCCCTTGTCGTCCGCATTTCCGTCGAAAGCCCGCGTGTCGCGCCTAATCCCATGGAAGTGCGCAGCGTGCTCGCCGCCTATGACGCCCCGGCTGGACGTTACGAAATCTGGTGCGCGCATCAGGGCCTGCCGGCGATACGCAATCAGCTTGCGGTGATGCTCGGCGTTGCGCCGGAAGTGGTGCGCGTCAATCACACCGATGTCGGCGGCGGCTTCGGCGCGCGCGTTTCGCCGTTTCCGGAATTCGCGCTGCTGCTTCACGCGGCGCGGCGGCTTGCGCGGCCGGTCAAGTGGCAGGCGACGCGGTCGGAAGATTTCCTCTGCGACAATCACGGTCGCGGCGTGCGCGTCAGCGGCGAGCTCGGCCTCGACCGCGACGGCAAATTCGTTGCGCTGCGTACCGAATGGCTGTGCGACGAAGGCGCCTATCTGGTGCCGAGCGGCGCAATGACCAATTGCCTCAATCCGCAACAGATGGGCGCCGGCGCCTATCGCGTCGACGCAGTCTATGGCCATCACCGGCTGGTTATGACGAATGCCGCACCGACCAGCGCCTATCGCGGCGCAGCGCGGCCCGAAGCGGCACTGATCGTCGAACGCCTGGTGGACGAAGCGGCGACCCAGCTCGGCATCGACCCGTTTGAGTTACGCCGGCGCAACGTGCTGACCCGCGAACAGCTACCGTACAAAACGCCGACCGGCAGCACCTTCGATAGCGGCGATTTCCGCGCCCTCATCGACCGTGCCGAGCAGGCATCGGACTGGCGCGGCTTCGCGGCGCGGCGCACGGCGGCGGCGAGAACGGGCAAGCTGCGCGGCATCGGCTGTGCCGTGTTCGTCGAGCCGTCGGGCGGCGGCGCTGCACCCAAAGACCAGATCGCCATACGCTTCGACCGCGACGGCCACGCCAATCTTTACAACGTCGCCGGACCGAGCGGCCAAGGCCACGAGACGGTGTTCGCCGAACTGGTGGCGGGATGGCTCGGCCTCGGTTCCGCGTGCGTCGTCGTGCGCGCCAACGATCCCGACGCGCCGCCGCTGATCGGCAACGCCGCGATCGGCTCGCGCTCGACCCTGGCGCAGGGTGGCGCATTCAAGCTCGGCTCGGTCGAGGTCATCCGCAAGGGAATGGCGCTCGCCGCCGAGGCGCTCGAATGCGCCGCCGCCGATCTCGAGTTCCGCGACGGCAGCTACGTCGTTAAAGGGACGGACCGCGCCGTCACGCTGGCCGAGCTCGTCGACCGGCACAAATCCGACGCGCCACATCCGTTCGACACCAACGCCGAGCAACCGACACAGCGCGCCTTTCCCAGCGGCGCGCATGTCGCCGAGATCGAGATCGACGCCGAGACCGGTGCGGTCGCGGTGGTGCGCTATACCGCGGTCGACGATGTCGGCGTGCTGATCAACCGCACGCTCGCCGAGGGCCAGATCCACGGCGCGGTGATGCAGGGCGCCGGCCAGGTATTCGGCGAGCAGTGCGTCTACGATCCGGCGACCGGCCAGCTTCTCACAGGCAGCTTCATGGATTACATTGCGCCGCACGCCGACCTGATCGGCGGATTCACCATCGCCGAGGTCAGCGTGCCGAGCCCGAACAACGCGCTCGGCGCCAAAGGCGTCGGCGAAGCCGGCACTATCGGCTCGCTACCGGCCTGCATGAACGCGGTACTCGACGCGCTGCGCCGCGCCGGCGTGACGCAGTTCGACATGCCGGCGACGCCGGGACGAATTTGGGAAGCGATCAGAAAGGCCCGCGCTTCACGCTAAAATTGGCGCGCCCAGTTGGACTCGAACCAACGACCTGCCGCTTAGAAGGCGGCTGCTCTAATCCTCTGAGCTATGGGCGCGCAGCACGCGAAGTCCGCCGTCAGCTTGGACGCTGCCAGCGGAAATTGTCGGCGTAGCTCTTGGGTCTGAACTTGAAATCCTGCGGCTCGATCACCGAGTAATCCATGCCGTTCTTCTTGGCGAAGGTGACAGCCTCGTCGAGGGTCTCGAAGCGCAACCTGACCTCGTTGAGCGTGTCGGCGGCACTCGACCAGCCCATCAACGGATCGGGCACGCGCGGCGTCGCCTCTTCGTAGGTCAGCAGCCACTCCTTGGTCGGCGCGCGGCCCGATTGCGTGGCCGGCTTGCTCGGGCGGTAAATGCGCGCGTGCGGCATCGAAATCCTCTTTTATGGTCGGGGCGACACGATTCGAACGTGCGACCCCCTGCTCCCAAAGCAGGTGCTCTACCAGGCTGAGCTACGCCCCGAAGGCCGGAATTTGCTATACGCTTCGGCGGAAAAGCGCAAGGACAGCGCCGGGAAATGAGGCTCCGCATGACCGTCCGCCTGCTCGACCTCACGCCTAAGCTCCAAGACTACATTCTGTCGGTGTCGTCGCGCGAAACCAAGCTGATGGCGCGGTTGCGCGATGAAACGGCGAAAATGCCCGGCGCCGGCATGCAGATCCCGCCCATTCAGGGTCAACTCCTCGCGTTCCTGGTGTCGCTGATCGGCGCGCGGCGCGGCATCGAGATCGGCACCTTCACCGGCTATAGCGCACTGTGGGTGGCATCGGCGCTGCCGGAGGACGGCAGGCTCATCTGCTGCGACGTCAACGAGAAGACCACAGCGGTCGCGCGGCGTTATTGGAAGGAAGCCGGCGTCGACAACAAAATCGAGCTCCGCCTGGCGCCGGCGCTCGATACGCTCACAGCGCTGCTCGCGTCGGGCGGCGCCGGCACGTTCGATTACGTCTTCATCGACGCCGACAAGGAGAATTACGACACTTATTACGAGCGGTCGCTCGAGCTCGTGCGCACCGGCGGGCTCATCGTGTTCGACAACATGCTGTGGGGCGGCGCGGTCGCGGACGGCCGCAAGCGCGATGTCGATACGCTGGCCCTCAAGGCGCTCAACGCCAAACTGCACAACGACAAGCGCATCGACCTGACGCTGCTTTATATCGGCGACGGCGTAACGCTCGTGCGCAAGCGCTGAACGAACTCAGATCGAAGGCCACCGCGCTTTATTCGCCGCCACCGAAAAATATTTCCGCAACCCGGCGCAAATAAACCGGCCGCGTCCGCGGTCTTGTCGGCATGAGAGCGGCGATCCCCGCCGCTTCGATCCAAGACCCGGAGGAGATCTTTCATGCGTCAGCACTCGATTTTGCGCGCGTTCGCTCTGGCCGCTTTGCTGGCGGCACCTCTCGCCCAAGCTGCCCTGGCCGACGAGGCCAATCCGCAGATGTGTCAGGGCTCGTCAGCCGCGCCCAGTTTCCTCTTCAACGGCACCGGCCCCTACGATGCGCCGTCGCCGACGGTGGGCTGATCGGTTTCGGCAGGTGCACGCGGCGGCCGGGATGCACCCTCTCCGGCCGCCGCAACCGCAATGCGCAATCGTCAAGCCGATGCGGCTGTAAACCACCGCATTTGTTAGCCGACGCTAACAAATATTTGTCCCAATCACGCACATGCGATCACGAATAAAATGGCGTCCGGCGTAATCTTCTCAGCATGAAGGCGGCGATCCTCGCCCCTTCGTCAAAATCCGAAGGAGGTCACTCATGCGTAAGCACTCGCCTTGGCGCGCCCTCGCGTTGGCGACATTGCTGTCGACACCCTTCATCCAAGCTGCCCTCGCCGACGAACCGGAACAACAGGCGATGACGCGGATGGCAGCCGAGATGTCGTTCATGGGCCTGACCGGCCCGTACGACACGCTGGCACCGACGGTCGGCAACTAACGTCCACGGTGGGCGCGACACGCGCCCCCGATCGCACGGCGGCCGGGACATCCCCCCTCCCGGCCGCCGTTTTTCGTGAGTGTTCGATTTTGTGACACTGCCGCCACCACGACATATTCATTTTAATCACATTGACATGAATATGATTCCGTGATGCTCTGTCGTGCACGATCTTTGGCAAGGGGGGTACGATGACATCGAAGTACGCGAAACGGATGAGTTTGGCGTTCGGCCTGCTGCTGGCCGCGGCCTGCACAACCACAGCGCACGCCGGCGACAGCCAGGTCGCGCGCGGCAAATATCTGGTGACGCTCGGTGGCTGCAACGATTGCCATACGCCGGGCTACTTCTTGGGCAAGCCCGACATGTCGCGGACGCTCGGCGGCTCGGACGTCGGCTTCGCTATTCCCGGCCTTGGCGTCTTCGTCGCGCCGAACCTGACACCTGACAAGGAAACCGGCCTCGGCAAGTTGACCACGCAGCAGATCGTCGCCGCGTTGACCACCGGCAAGCTGCCGGACGGCCGCGTGCTGGCGCCGATCATGCCGTGGCGCGCCTTCTCGCATCTGACGAAGGCCGACGCGCTGGCGATCGTCGCCTACCTGAAGAGTCTGCCCCCGGTGAACCACAAAGTCCCCGGCCCGTTCGGCCCGGATGAGAAGGTGACGGTGTTCGTGATGTCGGTGCAGCCGGCCGACGTCTACAACAACCTGCCAAAGCCGCCGGCCGAGCCGGCGAAATGACGATGCTGCCGGCGCGTGCATTGGCCGGGGTTGCGCCGGCAGTGCCCGTCGCCGGCAGGCGCCGGCCCAAGCGGCGCTATTCGATGGCGCGGCGCGCGGCGCAGGCGGCGGCGACCAAGGAGCGCATCCGCGAGGCGGCGGTCGCGCTGCACACGGCGCAGCTGTTCGACTTCACGCTCGACGAAGTCGGGCGCCGCGCCGGCGTGACGGTCCAGACGGTGCTGCGCATTTACGGCAGCAAGGACGCGCTCTATGCGGTGATGATGGATGCCGCCGCAAATCGGCCGCGGCGTGCTTCGCCGCCAGGCGATATCCGCGCCGCAGTGGCGGCGCTCTATGACGACTATGAGACAATCGGCGATCGCGTCATCCAATACCTCGCCGACGAGCTGCGTCATCGGGCAATGACGCCGAAAATCGATCTTGGCCGCAAAGCACATCGCCAATGGGTCGAGACAGTGTTCGCACCGCAATTGCAGGCGCGCCGCAAAAGCGCACGACACGATCTTTTACGTGCGCTCGTCATCGCAACCGATGTCTATGCTTGGAAATTGTTGAGGCGCGACGCCAAGCTCGCGCGCCGCGATGCCGAGCGCGTGATCGTCCGGATGATTTCCGATCTGATCTGACGGAGAATCGCCTTGAGCAAAATCCTGTGGGCGTGCTGGGACGGCGGCGGCAACCTGCCGCCGAGCCTCGGTATCGGCCGAGTACTGCATGCGCGCGGCCATGATGTCGTCTTCGCCGGCCGGCCCGAGATGATCGGACGCGTGCGCGCCGCCGGTCTCGGTACCCGCGAGCTGACCCAGGCTTTTGCCCTGATCGAGCGCTTCGCCTGGCATCCCCTCCCCCGCGTCTTCGGCTATCTCGGCTCGCCGGCGGTCGCCGATGAGCTGCTGTCGGTGGCATGCGAGGAGGCGCCCGACATCATCGTCATCGACGCGATGTTCGGTGCCGCACTCAGCGTCGCGCCGCAGTTCGCCGCGCCGACTGCGATCGTCGTGCATACTTTCGTCCGCCGCATGTACGACGCCTGGAAAGCGAATTTGAACCGCCAGAGCGAAGGCCGCGCGCAGGCGGGTTTTGCCAAGCTGCCGCCGATCGAAGAGTTGTGGGGGGCGCGCGACATGGTACACGCCAACACGCTCGCCGTGCTCGATGGCGCCAGCGCGACGCCGCTCGCCAATCTGCATCACGGAGCGCCGGTCCTACTCGAAGAAACGCGGGCCGTCGTGCCGCAGTTGCCGTGGCCGGCGGACGATCCGACGCCGCTTGTGCTGCTGAGCTTCAGCACCGTGACCGAGCAGCGTTCGCCGGCGATGCTGCAACGCGCACTCGATGCGCTCGGCCGCTTGCCTGTACACGTCGTCGCCACCACCGGCGACATCGTCGATCCTGCCGACCTCAAGGCGCCGCCAAACGCGACGGTGCTGCGTTATGCCTCGCACGATGCGCTGATGCCGCGTGCGGCGATGATCCTGACGCATGGCGGCCACGGCACGGCGATGCGCGCGCTGCGCCATGGCGTGCCGATGGTGCTGACGCCGGCGCTGGCCGACGACCAACCATTCGTCGGCGCCGCGGTACAGGAATGGGGCGCCGGTCGCGCGCTGCCGAAAGAGCCGCCGGTGGACGATATCTATGACGCGGTCAGCGTCGTGCTCGAGGATTCCCGCTTTCGCGAAGCCGCCAGGCGGCTATCGCCATTGCTTGCGGGCATCGACGGCGCGGCCCGGGCCGCCGACGCGATCGAGAATCTGGCGCCAGCAGCAAGCAACCAGGCGCGCAAGCGCGCGCGCTAGTTCGCCGGGTTGCCGAGGGCGGCGGCGTGCACGACGTCGCCGACCTTGATGCCGAGCCGGTCGACCGTGCCGCCATTGAGCTCGAGCACGGCAATCGCGGGCGCGCGCGAGACGATGGTCGCGTCCGACATTGGCACCGCGCGCTCGTGCATATCAACGATCTTGCCGCCGGTGGCGATGAACAGCATGTCGAGCGGGATCACCGTGTCGTGCATCCAGAAGGTCATGATCTGCGGCTGCGCGGCGACGAACAGCATGCCGGCATCGGGCGCCATCTCGCGCCGGAACATCAGGCCCTGTTCCTTCTGCGCCGGCGTCAAGGCGAGCTCGACGGTGAAATGCTGCCGCCCCTTGGCCGTGTCGATGGCGAGCGGCGCCGAGGTGAAGGTCTGGAAAGTCTGCGGCTGTGCGAAAGCCGGCGTCGCCAGAAGAGCGAGCGCGACGAGGATCGTGCGGATCATGCGTAGAACAGCCACGCCGTCAGCAGCAGCAGCGGCAACAGACACACCGCGGCCCATCCGACATAAGCGAAGAAGTTGGGCATCTTGACGCCATAGCTTTCGACCACCGATTTCACCATCAAGTTGGGCGCGTTGCCGATATAGGTCATGGCGCCGAAATACGACGCGCCGGCGGAGATCGCCGCCAGCGTCAGCGCCAGCTTGCCGGTCAGCAGCGTCGCGTTGCCGCCGGCGAGGCCGAAGAACACCAGATAGGCCGGTGCGTTGTCCAGCACGGACGACAACGCGCCGGGCAGCAGATAGAAAAGCGTGTTATCCGGCGTGCCGCCGACAAAGGTCTGCGCCAATAACGGCGCCGCCGGTCCGGACGCGCCAGCCGCCATGATCGCGTCGATCGGCACCAGCGTGACGAAGATTGCGGCGAACAGGATCGACACCTCGATGATCGGCGTCCAGACGAAGGTGTTTTCCTGGCGCGTCGCCGACTTGGTGAAGCGGAGCGACAACAGCGCCAGGATAATGAACAGCACGTCGGAGACGATGTCGTCGAAGCTCCAAGTGACGTCGAAGATGGTGACCGAGCCCGGCACCGGATAATAGGTGCGCAACATCATCGTCAGTGCTGTGCCGAGCAGCAGCAGCAGGTTGATCGCGCCGTCGACGCCCAGTTTCTCGATTTCGGGCAGAACCGCCGCCTCGGTCGGCCCGCGATAGAAGTAACGGTCGATGGCGAAGAACATCGCCAGCAGCACGGCTGTCAGTAGCAGCGTCGGCGCCCACAAATGCTGCACCGGCCAGAAGAACGGCACGCCGCGTAGATAGCCAAGGAACAGCGGCGGATTGCCGAGCGGCGTGAGCGCGCCGCCGATGTTGCACACCAGGAAGATGAAAAACACGTAGACGTGCGCGGTGTGCGTGCGATGACGATTGGCGCGCACCAGCGGCCGCAGCATCAGCAGCGATGCGCCGGGCGTGCCGATACAGCTCGACGCCAGCGTGCTCAGCGCAAGCAGCACGGTGTTGACGCCCGGCGTTCCGTGGGGCGCGCCCCGGATGCGCAAGCCGCCGGTAATGATGAACAGCGCGCCGAGCAGCAGCACGAACGGCACATAGGTGTTGAGCGCCATGTCGAGCAGCCGCGTAAACGACGCGCCGGCCCCTTCGACGACGACATCGGGCACGACGAAGACCAAGCTCCAGAGCGCAACGATCTTGCCATAATGGCGGCCCCACAGGCCGGACACGCCCAACGGCGCGATCGCCAGCGTAAGCAACAGGCCGACGAACGGCAGGCCCCAGGCCAGAGTGCCGTATGGAAGTCCCCCCGACATCGGCGACGACTATGGCCGAGGCTGCGCGCGCCGTGCAACCCGCCCCGGCGGGCCGTGCGCTTGTCCACGCTTGGCGCGGGCGCTACGGTCACGCGGCATAAATCAGGGGTGCCCCATGGACATGACCGGCGAATACCGCGTCGCCGCGCCGCAGAAAAAAGTTTGGGACGCGCTCAACGATCCCGACATCCTCAAGCAGTGCATCGCCGGCTGCGAGGAAGTGCAGCGGATTTCGCCAACCGAGTTCACCGCCAAGGTACAGGCGCGCGTCGGGCCGGTGAGCGCGCACTTTGCCGGCAAGGTGACGCTCTCCGATCTCGATCCGCCCAACGGCTACAAGATCAGCGGCGAAGGCACCGGCGGCGTCGCCGGCTTCGCCAAAGGCGGCGCCGAAGTGCACCTGACGCCCGACGGCGACGCTACCACGCTGTCATATAAGGTGACGGCGCAGGTCGGCGGCAAGCTGGCGCAGATCGGCTCCCGCCTGATCGACAGCACGGCGCGCAAGTATGCGGACGATTTTTTCGCCAAGTTCGCGGCGATCGTTGGCATGCCTGTGCAGGCGCCGGTAGCCGCCGCTGCGCCGAGCGCACCACCGCCATTGCCCACCGCTACGCCGACGCCGGAAGAAGGCCGCCGCCTGCCGCCGGCAGTGTGGGCAGCGATCCTCGCCGTGCTGGTCGCGGCGATGCTCTATTTCTTTACCCGCTGACGCTTGACCCGAGCCGAATTCCGGCACGACAATCCGGGCAAGCAATAAGGCCGCGCCCGGCGCGCCACGACTGAGGAGGTTCCAAAAATGCCCAACATCACCATGACGGTGAACGGCAAGAAAATGTCCGGCAACGTCGAGCCGCGCACCCTGCTCGTCCAGTTCCTGCGCGAGACGCTCGGCCTCACCGGCACCCATGTCGGCTGCGACACCAGCCAGTGCGGCTGCTGCGTCGTGCACGTCAACGGCGACGGCATCAAGAGCTGCACGATCCTCGCCGTGCAATGCGACGGCGCCGAGGTGAAGACCATCGAAGGCGTCGCCAACGGCGACACGCTTCATCCGATGCAGGAAGCGTTCCGCGAGCATCACGGTCTGCAGTGTGGCTATTGCACGCCCGGCATGGTGATGAGCGCGCTCGATCTGGTGAAGCACAACAAGAATCCGTCGGAGCAACAGATCCGCGAGTGGCTCGAAGGCAATCTCTGCCGCTGCACCGGCTATCACAACATCGTCAAAGCAATAAAAGCGGGTGCGGAGGCCATGGCAAAGGCGCGGCCATGACCGCGCGCATGGTCGGCGATCCGGTGCGCCGCAAGGAAGATCTCCGCTTCCTCACCGGCAAAGGCCACTACACCGACGACATCAACCGCGCCGGTCAGGTCTACGCCGTGTTCGTGCGCAGCCCGCACGCACACGCCGCGATTAAATCCATCGCCACCAAGCGCGCCGCCGGCGCGCCCGGCGTGGTCGCGGTCTATACCGGCGCCGACCTGGTCAAGGCTGGCCTCGGCACCCTGCCCTGCGGCTGGGGCGTCAAGAACAAGGACGGCTCACCGATGATCGAGCCGCCGCATCCGGTGTTGGCGTCGGGCAAGGTGCGCCATGTCGGCGATCCGGTTGCGGTAGTCATTGGCGACAGCAAGACGGCGGCAGAGGAAGCGGCCGAGCTGGTCGAGGTCGCCTATAACGAACTGCCGGCGGTGACCGCGGTCGACGCCGCGGTGAAGCCGGGCGCGCCGCAGCTGCACGCCGACGCCAAGAACAATATCTGTTACGACTGGCATATCGGCGACAAGGCGGCGACCGACGCCGCCTTCGCCAAGGCGGCGCACGTCACCAAACTCGATATCGTCAATAACCGGCTCGTGCCGAACGCGATGGAGCCGCGTTCGTATATCGGCGATTACGACCGCACCACCGGCGAGCACACGCTGTTCACCACCAGCCAGAATCCGCACGCCATCCGCTTGCTGATGGGCGCGTTCGTGCTGCACCTGCCCGAGCACAAGCTGCGCGTCGTTGCGCCCGATGTTGGCGGCGGCTTCGGCTCGAAGATTTTCCACTATGCCGAGGAAGCGGCGGTGACCTGGGCGGCGACCCAGCTCGGCCGGCCGGTGAAGTGGACGGCCGAGCGCAGCGAGAGCTTCATGTCCGACGCGCACGGCCGCGACCACGTCACGCATGCCGAGCTTGCGCTCGACAAGGACGGCAAGTTCATCGGTTTGCGCGTCTCGACGCTGGCCGGCCTCGGCGCCTATCTCTCGACCTTTGCGCCAGCGGTGCCGACTTATCTCTATGCGACGCTCCTTGCCGGGACGTACACGACCCCGGCGATCTATGCCGAAGTCAAAGGCGTGTTCACCAACACCGTGCCGGT
>DASQHO010000026.1:0-15081 GCA_035632055.1 Allostellaceae bacterium | reverse complement strand
GGACTTAACCCCGCGGCCTGGACGCGCAAGCGGCACGGTGCCATAGTCGCGCCCGTTTCTGCCGGTCTTGCCGGCAAATGCGCGCATGATTCGGGACGACAATGACCATCGGCACACGACTCTTCACGTGGTTCAAAGGCGAACTCATCGGCACCGACACCTTTGGCAACCGGTATTATCGCGAGCGCAGCCACCGGCCGCTCAAACCCGGCGGCGGGCGCGATAGCCGGGAGCGCCGCTGGGTGATTTATCAAGGCGACGAAGACGCCTCGCGCGTGCCGCCGGTTTGGCATGGCTGGCTGCACCATACGACCGACCAGCTGCCGGCCGACGCCGACAAGCCGCTTTATCCGTGGCAAAAACCGCCTCAACCGAATTTGACCGGTACGCCGGATGCCTACCGTCCAGCCGGTTCGGTGCTCAAAGGCGGGCCGCGCGCCCGCGCCACCGGCGATTACGAGCCCTGGACGCCGGAGTAATGATTCTCCAAGCTGCGAAGAGATTCGGGCAGCAACGATCGCTTGTCCCGCGCAGCCTGCAAGGAGCCCAATTGCCATGAACCGCAACGCCGTCGAGACCATCATGGGCGCGGTCGTCTTGGTCGTCGCCGCGGTATTCCTGTTCTTCGCCTATACGACGACGCAGGTAAATGCGACCGGTGGCACGCAATACACTGCGCAATTCGATCGCGTCGACGGCTTGCGCGACGGAAGCGACGTCAAGATCAGCGGCATCAAGGTCGGCACGGTCGAATCGCAGTCGCTCGACCCGAAGACGTTCCTCGCCACCATCACGCTTAGCATTGATCCACGGATCAAATTGCCGGATGATTCGGTGGCGGTGATCGCATCGCCAGGGCTGCTGGGCGACAATTTTGTCTCGATCGAGCCGGGCAACGAAGACAAGCTGATTCCGCCGGGCGGTCGCATCACGCATACGCAGGCGGCGATGAATCTTCAATCGCTCATCGGCCAGGCGATCTACGGCGCGAACCAGAACAAGGGACAGGGCGCTGCGGCGCCGCAAGCCCAGCCGTCGACCCCGCCGAAGCCATGACTGCCCGCGACTCACGCACAGCGGGGGTCGTTCCAGGCAAGCCCAAAGTCGAACAGCGCTGGGATCCGGAGCGCTACCGCCGTAATGCCAGCTTCGTGCCAGCGCTCGGCGCGGGCGTCATCGAGCTGCTAGCGCCGCGAGCCGGTGAACGCATTCTCGATCTCGGTTGCGGCGACGGCACGCTGACGGCGACGCTGGCAGCGCAAGCATCGGTGATTGGCGTCGATCAGAGTGCCGAGCAGGTCGCGGCGGCAGTGGCGCGCGGCCTCGACGCGCGTATCGTTGATGGCGGAAACCTGCCGTTCGCAGCGGAATTCGACGCGGTCTTCTCGAACGCCGCGCTGCATTGGATGCGTGCGCCCGATTCGGTGATCGACGGCGTCTGGCGCGCGCTGAAGCCCGGCGGCCGTTTCGTCGCAGAATGCGGCGGCGCCGGTAATGTCGCCCAAGTTCTCGCCGCGGTATTCGCGGCGCTGGCGCGCCGTGGCATCGATGGCCGGTCGGCGATCCCGTGGTATTTCCCGACCGTCGAAGACTATCGGGCGCGGCTCGAAAATCGCGGTTTCGTGGTGCGGACCATCACCTTGATTCCACGGCCCACGCCGCTGCCAGGCGCGCTCGGCGATTGGCTGGAGACATTCGCCGAAAGCTTCTTGGCGCTAGTGCCGTCGGCCGACGACGCGGCCATGAAGGCTGAGATCGAAGATCGCGTGCGCCCAATTCTTTTCCGCGGCGGAGTTTGGACGGTTGATTACGTGCGCTTGCGCTTTGCCGCAATAAAGCCGGGTAGCGCCAGGCGGAACAGTGAGGTCGCATGAGTAAGCTGATGCTGCCGACCTGGCTGACGCCCGAAGGCGAACCGGTTTCGTGCCTCGACAAGATCAAGGTACTCAACGAGAATCTGGCCGAAATCCAACAGCTTGCCCAGGATGCGCTCGAAGACGCGGTGCTGATGGGCTGTGACGAAGCGCAATTCCGGCGCGTAATGCGCGAACTCGCCGAGAGCCTCGACAACCCTTATCGGAAAAAATCCAAATCGTGAAATCGACCGCATTCGTTTTAATTGCGCTGGCGGTTACCGCATTGCCGGCGCGCGCACAGCAAATACAGCTCAAGCCGCCAAGCCAATCGCAGCCTCAAGCCGATGATCGGCCGCGTGCAGTCGCGGCGGTACTCCAAGGGTTGGACAAGATTACGGCACGTGTGTCGCAGTTCGATGCGCCGATTGATCAGCCGGTGCATTTCGGCACGCTGGTCATCACCGTGCGCGCCTGCGTCAAACAGCCGCCTGAGGAGCCGCCAAATACCGCCGCATTCCTCGAAATCGATGAGGTTCGTGCCGACGCCAATTCCGCCGCGACCAAGCTCGTCTTCAGCGGCTGGATGTTCGCGTCCTCGCCGGCAATTTCGGCGCTCGAAGACCCTGTCTATGACGTCAATGTGCTCGACTGCAAGATGGCGGTGACCGCAGCGCCGTCCAAGCCAGCCAGGAAATGAGCCTTGCGCTGCAGCGCCGCGGCGAGGTGCTGACGATACGCGGCGCGGGGGATTTCGACTGCGCCGAAGCGCTTGAGATGCGGTGTCACGAACTGCACGTCGAGCAATGTGAATCCGCCGCGTCGCAACATCGCCACTAGGTGCGCCAAGGCCACCTTGCTGGCGTCGCGTTCGCGCGAAAACATGCTCTCGCCGAAGAAGGCGCCGCCGAGCGACACGCCGTATAGACCGCCGGCGAGCGCGCCACCGCGCCAGCATTCGACGCTATGCGCGAAGCCCTGGCGGTTTAGCGCGGTGTAAAGCGTCAGAATTTGCTCGTTGATCCAGGTCTTCGGCCGCTGCTCCGTGGATTCCGCACAGCCGCGGATCGTAGCTGCGAAATCGTTGTCGCAACGCACTTCGAAATGGTTCGAACGGACGGTGCGCGCCAGGCGCTTCGACAGGTGGAAGCGTTCCAACGGCAACACGCCGCGTAGCTCGGGGTCGACCCAGAAAAGCTCTGAATCGGCGGCCGAATCCGCCATCGGAAAGATTCCGGCCGCGTAGGCGCGTAACAGAAGGTCGGCATTGAGTTCGGACTGCATGCGCGAACAAAGCGTGGTACGCCGCTGGCGCCGGATCAAGAGCGGCATTCACCGGTCGCAACAGTCAAGTCTTGCCGTTGAATGTTCGCTCAAACCAGCCGATGTCGTAGTCGCCGTTGAGGAAGGCTTCCGATGTCATTAGTTTCTGGTGCAACGGAATGGTGGTCTCGATGCCTGAGATCACGAACTCTTCCAGCGCACGCCGCAGCCGCATCAGGCATTCGTTGCGCGTGCCACCGTGCACAATCAGCTTGGCGACGAGGCTGTCGTAATGCGGCGGCACGGTGTAGCCCTGGTAAAGCGCGCTGTCGACGCGCACGCCCATGCCGCCGGGTGCGTGGTAGCGCTGAATCACGCCGGGCGATGGCGCGAAGGTCTCAGGATTTTCAGCATTGATGCGGCACTCAATTGCGTGGCCTGAGATTTTGATGTCTTCCTGGCGATAACCGAGCGGCGCACCGGCGGCGATGCGAATTTGTTCGCGCACGATGTCGATGCCGGTGACCATCTCCGAAATCGGATGCTCGACCTGGAGACGCGTGTTCATCTCGATGAAGAAGAACTCGCCGTCCTGGTAGAGGAATTCGAGTGTGCCAGCGCTCTTGTAACCGAGCTTGCGCATCGTCGTTGCCGCAAGTTCGCAGATCTGCTGCCGTTCCGCTACGTTGAGGCCGGGCGAGGGCGTCTCCTCCAGCAGCTTCTGGTGCTTGCGCTGCAGCGAGCAGTCGCGGCCGCCAAGATGCACGACGCTGCCTTGGCCATCGCCGAGGATCTGCACCTCAATATGGCGTGGCTTGGCAAGAAAGCGTTCGAGATAGAGCGCGCCGTTGCCGAAGAAGGTCTGCGCCTCGGCTTGTGCGATCGGAAACTGCATTGTGAGTTCGGCTTTGTCGCGCGCCACCCGCATCCCGCGGCCGCCGCCGCCGGCTGCGGCCTTAATCAGAATTGGAAAGCCGATACGGTCGGCTTCTTCGCGCGCCTGGTTGAGATCGGTGATGGCGTGGCCGCCTGGAACCACCGGAATGCCGAGCTCTTGGGCGGTGCGCTTCGCCGCCACTTTGTCGCCCATCAGCCGGATATGCTCCGGCGATGGGCCGATGAAGACGAGGTCGTGCTCGCCGACGATCTGCGCGAATTCGGCGTTCTCGGCGAGGAAGCCAAGGCCCGGATGGATGGCGTCGGCGCCGGTGATCGCCGCCGCCGACAGGATCGCGGGAATGTTGAGATAGCTTTCGCGTGCTGGCGGTGGGCCGATGCACACGCTTTCGTCGGCGAGGCGCACGTGCATGGCGTTGTTGTCGGCTGTCGAATGCACCGCGACCGTGCGAATGCCCATTTCGCGGCACGCCCGGTGGATGCGGAGCGCAATTTCGCCACGATTAGCGATCAGCACCTTTTCGAACATGTCAGCTTATGCCCGTCGTCACGGAGCTCGGCATTCCAACGCGCCTACTCCAAGACCATCAGAATCTGGCCGAACTCCACCGGCGTGCCGTCGGCGACCAAAATCTCCTTCACGTGGCCGCTACGCGGTGCCTGGATCTGGTTCATCACCTTCATCGCCTCGATGACCAGCAGCGGTTGGCCTTCGCGTACGTGGTCGCCGATGTTGACAAACCGGCCTGCGCCGGGCTGCGGCGCCAGGTAAGCGGTGCCGACCATGGGGGCCTTGACCGCGCCAAGCGGCTCGGCTTCTGCGACCGGTGCACCGGCCGGTGCCGAAGGCGGCGGCATCGACACGGTTACTGCTGGTACCGTCGGCGCGTTGCGCACCACGCGGATGCGGCGATCGCCCTGCGCGTATTCGATTTCGCTCAGGCCGGTCTCTTCGAGCAACGCTGCGAGTGCGCGCACGAGATCGCCATCCACCATCAAATCACTTTGCTTGGTCATCGAACCCCGGGTCAGTCGTTATCGGCTTCGAGCAGTCGCGCCATCGCTTCGAGCGCAAGCAGGTAGCCCTGCGCGCCCAGTCCGCAAATCACGCCGGTCGCGGCGCGGCTCACCAGCGAATCGTGGCGAAAGGTTTCACGGCGATGGATGTTGGACAAGTGCACTTCGATGATCGGCAGGTCGGCCGCAAGCAGCGCATCGAGGATCGCCACTGAAGTCGTGGTGTAGCCGGCCGGATTGATGACGATACCGTCGGCATTCTCGCGCGCTTCCTGAATCCATTCGACCAACTGGCCTTCGGTATTGGTCTGCCGGAAATCGACCGTCAGACCAAGCACCGAACCGCGCTCCATGCACGCCTCTTCGATGTCGGCAAGTGTGTCGCGGCCGTAAGTCTCCGGCTCGCGCACGCCGAGCAGGTTCAGATTAGGACCGTTGAGAATCAAGATGGTCGCGCCGGCCACCGCGGTTGCCCTCGAAATGCATTGTCGGAAAAAGGCTTATAGCACGGGATAGTGACGCGCAATCACCCCGTTTCGTCGATCTTAACCTTCACCTCATTAGGATCGCAGCACCTGATCGGGAGACTGGACGGAATGGTCTCGCCTTCGACGGCGGATGCAGGTTGGCTTAGCGCCGAACGTGTTCGGAAATGGCTTTGTCTCGCGCGTCGTTTTGCGCCGTATATCACGATCCTTGTTGCGGCGGGCGCGCTGCTGGCGACATCGCCGCTCGGCGGCGACTTCGCGTGGAGCGATGCGCCCCGCCACGCGCTCAACGGCGCATTCGTCAAGGATTTGATCATCGCCCTGCCGCGCCATCCTGTGGCATGGTCTGAGGCTTATTACCTACAATATCCGTCGCTCTCGATCCTGTTCTATCCGCCGCTGTTCTACGTTTTCGAGGCGGCGGCCTTTGCCCTGGCGGGCGTCACGCAGTTTGCCGCGCAGGCGACGGTCGCGCTATTTTACGCGCTGCTTGGCTTGGGCGTTTATCGTTTGACCAGGCTGTGGGCGTCGCGCGCTGCCGCGCTCGGCGCCGCATTGATGCTGATGGGCATGCCCGAACTGGCGCTGTGGGGCCGTCAGGTCATGCTCGACGTTCCGGCCATGGCCTGGCTGGTCTGGGGCGTCTACGCTTTCGTGTGCTTCCTGCGCTTCGACCGCGGCCGTGACCTGGCGTTCGCCGTCGTGTTCCTGCTGGCGGCGCTTTACACCAAATACAATGTCGCATTCATTGCCGCGATATTGTTGCTGACGCTAGTTGCCGCGCGTGGTCGGTCGCTTTTGCGCGACCGCCGGTTGTGGTGGGCTGTGGCGATTGGTGTGATCGGCGCGCTACCGGCGATTGGGCTGCTGTTGACCTTCGGCGTCGCGAATATTCAGTCGGCCGCCGATCTCACTGGCGAGCTGCCGCGGTGGAGCCTAGCGGCGTGGACCTTTTATCCCGGTCTACTGCCGCAGATTGTCGGCTGGCCGATGCTCGCCTTGGCGATCGCCGGCTTCGGATTTTTGATCGCCGGCCGGATTCCTGTGCTCAACGGCTGGCCTACATGGCTGCTGCTTGGCTGGTTGCTCGTCGGCTATGTGTTTTTCACGGCGATCGCGGTGCGCGAACCGCGCCACCTCATGACGGCCGTGCCGCCGCTTGCAATCGTGGCCGCGTGCGCGCTTGATCAACTCCTGCAGCGGCGCCTGGGCGGCTTGGTTGCGCTGGCGGTCGGCGTCGGGGTGTTTGGCTGGACCGTCGCTTATGATCCGGTGCCGACGGTGGCCGGCTACAAGCAGATGGCGGATTACGTCGCCGACCATATGCCGCCCAACGCGCGCGTCCTGTTCTCCGGCTATCGCGACGGCAACTTCGTCTTCGATTTACGCATGCGCGAGGATCGCCGCGATATTTGGACGATCCGTGCCGACAAGCTGCTGCTGCGCGTCGCCATCGAGCGGCGCCGAGGCGTCGGTGAGGCGGATTATTCGCCGGCGCAGATCGCCGCATTGATTCGCAACCTTGGTATCGATCTCGTCGTCGCGCAGGATGGGTTCTGGGCCGACTTGACCGAGATGCACCGCCTTGCCGCGGTGCTCTCGGGTTCCGATTTCGCGCCCGTCGCGCATTTCGCCATCGGCGGCACGATGGGCCGCACCGACAAATCGTTCACGATCTATCGCCCGAAATATTCGGTTGAGCAGAAGACCCGCACGCTCGAGCTCGATATGCCAATCTTCAGCGGTCACATCGGCGGCCAGCTGCGTTAGCTAGTCGTCGGATTCCGCGGTGGCGCGTGTCGGAGTGATCGTCGTTCCGGTCTGCTCCAGCTTCGCCAGCATGGTCTCGAGTGCGTGGCGTTCGCTGTCGTCGAGCGCGGCGAGAATCTCGTCTTGGACCGCGCGCAGCCACGGTACGATTTGCTGATAGGTCGTTGTGCCCTGCGGCGTGAGATCGAGGATCGCCCGCCGATGATCGGTCGGATCGATCCGGCGCGTGATGTGGCCAGCCGCGGTGAGCCGCGCCACTGCCCGGCTGACCCTTACCTTGTCCATTGCCGTGCGATCGACGACGCTGTTGGCGTTCATGGCGCCATAACGACCGAGAACCGCCATCGTCCGCCATTCCGGCGCCGACAGCCGGAAACGCCGCGAATAGACCCGCGCGGCAGCCCGGGTCAGTCGGTTACTCAGTACCGACAAGCGGAAAGGCAGAAACTGCTCGATCGTAAAAGCGGGCGCTGCGCGTGTTTCTGCCACCACCACCCCCTCTGGGAATAGTTACATTGTTAACCGTCGCGCCTTTGGGCCTGCGCGTCAAGGCTACCACGGAGACGGGCGCGCCGGCTTGACGTGGCGCCGCGCGGCGACGACAACCACGGAAACACAAATGGTGAGGCGCCTCGTGCTCAAACTCTTCGGTTATTTCCGTTCGTCGGCGGCCTTCCGGGTGCGCATTGCGCTCAACCTTAAGCGGCTCGCCTACGAGCAGACATTTGTGAATTTGCGCAAGAACGAGCAGCGGGCGCCCGAGTATCTCGCCAAGAACCCGCAAGGCCTCGTGCCGCTGCTCGACAACGGCGAGGCGCATCTCGTCCAGTCGCTGGCGATCATCGAATATCTCGATGAGATCCATCCGTCGCCTAAGCTCTTGCCCAACGGGCCCGAGGACCGGGTGCGGGTTCGCGCCCTGGCGCAGATCATCGCTGCCGATATCCATCCGCTCGACAATCTGCGCGTCCTGCGCTACCTCGCCAAACCGCTCGGACACGACGAGAAGACAGTGGAGGCTTGGTTCAACCACTGGATCACGCTCGGCTTTGAGGCGATCGAGCCGATGCTGCGCGACAAACGCACTGGTGAATTCTGCCACGGCAACGCGCCCGGCCTGGCCGATATCTGTCTGGTGCCTCAGATGTTCAACGCCAAGCGGTATCCGAGCCTCGATCTCACACCATTCCCGACCATCGTGCGCGTCTTTGACAATTGCATGCGGCTCGATGCCTTCAAGCGTGCTGCGCCTGATCACCAGCCTGATTTCGAGAAATAACTAGATCCGCGCGCGGCGCAGCCGCAGCGCATTGCCGACGACCGACAGCGAGCTGAAGCTCATCGCCGCCGCCGCCACGACTGGGTTGAGCAGCAAGCCAAAAGCGGGATAGAGCACACCGGCGGCGAGTGGGATTCCGAGCACATTATAGACGAAGGCGAGTGCCAGATTTTGCCTTATGTTGCGCATCGTCGCGCGGCTAAGACGCCGCGCCCGTACGATGCCGGCGAGATCGCCTTTGACCAGCGTGACGCCGGCGCTCTCCATAGCGACGTCGGTGCCAGTGCCCATGGCGATGCCGATATCGGCTTCAGCCAGTGCCGGCGCATCGTTGATGCCATCGCCTACCATCGCGACAATCCGGCCTTCCCGCCGGAGACGTTGCACCAGCGTGTGTTTCTGTTCCGGTAAAACTTCGGCTTCGACCTCGTCGATTCCGAGTTTCGCAGCGACGGCATGCGCCGCGGTTCGATTATCGCCGGTGAGCATGACGATGCGAATTCCATCAGCGCGCAATTGTGCCAGCGCTGCCGGCGTCGTCGCCTTGATCGGATCGGCGACTGCGATGACGCCCGCGGCACGGCCGTCGATGGCGACGAACATCACCGTGGCGCCGTCTCGCCGGAGATTGTCGGCAGGCACGCCGAGACCCGCATCGGCGATGCCGAGGCTTGCGAGCAATTTGACCGTACCGACGGCAACCGGCCGATTGTTGACGCGGCCGGTGACGCCTTGACCGGCCAGCGCACGGAAGTCGGCGGCATCGCGGATTGTCAGGCCCCGCTGCGTGGCGGCAGACACGATGGCGGCAGCGAGCGGATGCTCGCTCGAACGCTCCAGACCCGCCGCGAATGACAACACCGTGCTCTCGTCGAAGCCCGGCGCCGCGACGACGACGGCGACGCGCGGCTTGCCTTCGGTCAAAGTACCGGTCTTGTCGAAGACCAGTGTGTCGACTTTCTCGAATCGTTCCAAAGCCTCGGCGTTCTTGATTAGAACGCCCGCAGTCGCGCCTTTGCCGATACCGACCATGATCGACATTGGCGTCGCCAGGCCGAGCGCGCAGGGACAAGCGATAATAAGGACCGAAACCGCGGCGATCAGCGCATAGGCGAAGGCCGGCGCCGGCCCCCAGATGAGCCAGCCAGCGAAGGCGAGGGCCGCGACCGCGATGACGGCCGGCACGAACCAAGAGGCGACGAGATCGGCCAAACGCTGAATCGGCGGGCGACTGCGCTGCGCCGCGGCCACCATTTGAGCGATGCGCGCCAGCATCGTCTCGGCGCCGATTTTTTCCGCGCGCATTACCAGGCTGCCGCTGCCGTTGATCGTACCGCCGATCAGCCGATCGCCTTCCGTTTTTTCCATCGGCATTGCTTCGCCGGTGACCATCGATTCATCGACCGCGCTGTGGCCGGATATGACTTTACCATCCACCGGCACGCTGTCGCCGGGCCGGATGCGAAGACGGTCGCCGACGTGAACCTGTGCGAGCGCGACCGCCTCGTCGCTGTCGTCGTCGCGCACGCGCCGCGCGATTTTGGGCGCGAGATCGAGCAAGGCACTGATCGCGCCACCGGCGCGTTCGCGCGCGCGCAATTCCAATACCTGTCCAAGCAGGACGAGCACGATAATGACGGCAGCAGCTTCATAGTAAACCCCGACCATCCCGTCGGCATCGCGCACCTCTGTCGGAAACAGCTCTGGCGCAAGCGTCGCGGCAACGCTGTAACCGTAGGCCGCACCGACGCCGAGTGCGATCAGCGAGAACATGTTGAGGTTGCGACTGACAAACGAGATCCAGCCGCGCTGGAAGAACGGCCAGCCGGCCCACCACACGACCGGCGTTGCGAGCCCGAACTGAATCCAAGTCGACGCGGCCGGCGAAACGAAACGGTGTAGATCCAGTCCCGGCCAGTAGCCGCTCATATGCAGGACAAGAACTGGCAACGCCAGCGCTGCGCCGATCCATAGCCGTCGCGTCATGTCGGACAGTTCGGGATTTGATGCCGCCGCGGCCGGCATCAGCGGTTCGAGCGCCATGCCGCAGATTGGACAGGCGCCCGGCGCATCGCGCACGATCTCCGGATGCATGGGGCAGGTCCATTTCGTATCCGTCGGCGCGGTCGCTGCTGAGCGCTCTAGATATTTTTCCGGCGCGGCGGTGAATTTCGCGCGGCAGCCGGCGTTGCAGAAAAAATAATCTGCGCCGTGATGATGCGCACGGTGCGGCGTGACAGCCGGATTGACCGTCATGCCGCACACCGGGTCGATTGCGCTGGCACTTCCGCGCTGGCCTGATTTGTCGTGGATGTGGGATATGGCTGCCATACGTAGCTCGTTATGCCCAAACGCCAATCGCCGCCCTGATTTGCGTCAAACCCGATCGCCCGCCAAATCGTCGAGAATTGGGCAGTTAGGCCGGGTATCGCCGTGGCAATGCGCCGTCAGGTGCCGGATGCTGCGCTTCATAGTTTCGAGCGCCGCAATCTTACGCTCGATCTCGACGATCTTGGCGAGCGCGATCACCTTTACTGCTTGGCTCTTGCGCCGCTTGTTGCGCCACAGTGCCAGCAATTCTTCGACCTCGGCGACCGAAAAACCCAGTTCGCGGGCGCGATGGATGAAGCGCAGCGTGTGGAGATCGGTCTGGCTGTAGCTGCGGTAACTGTTGCCGCGTCGCGCCGCCGCGGGGATCAGCCCGACGCTTTCATAATAGCGAATCGTCTTGGCCGGCACGCCGGTCTGGGTCGCGACTTCGCCGATGTTCATGGCACGCCTAACCAGTGGAACCTCCTCTCTATAAGGGTTCCAGTCACTGGAAGGTCAAGTCAGGTCGAAAACGTCAGGCCGGCGGCGGCGCTCCGGCCAGTTTGGGCGGCGCACCGGCCGGTTTGGACGTCGGCGCTATTTCTTCTTGGCCGCCTTGCCTTCGAGGATACCCATGAGGTCGCTCTCTTTCATCACCAGCAGCTCGTTGCCGTCGAGCTTGATCTCGGTGCCCGACCATTTGCCGAAGAGGACGCGGTCGCCGGCCTTGACCTCGAGCGGATGCAGCTTGCCGTCGTCGTCGCGTGCGCCCGGACCGACCGCGACGACTTCGCCTTCCTGCGGCTTTTCCTGGGCGGTGTCGGGGATGATGATGCCGCCGGCGGTCTTTTCCTCCTGCTTCAGGCGGCGGACCACGACGCGGTCGTGCAACGGGCGGAACTTCATGCGTGTCTCCCTAAGGTGCGATAGGCGAACGACGAAGGCCGCCGCCGGCTCGGGCAATGGTGGGCGCTGTAGGGATTGAACCTACGACCCCACCCGTGTGAAGGGTGTGCTCTCCCGCTGAGCTAAGCGCCCGAAGAGGCCTGAGATACGGCGCAGGTGCGGCGCGTGTCAAGGAATCGCCAGTGCGTCCAAGGCCATATAAGGCTAGACGCGCCCGGCGCCTTTCCGTATTGAGACACCACCCATGGCCGCCTCGTTTGCCGCTCTTATATTGGCCGCCGGCAAGGGCACGCGGATGCGCTCGGCGCGTCCCAAGGTGCTGCACGAGCTTGCCGGCAAGCCGCTGATATCGCACGTGCTGGGCGCGGTGGCGCCGCTCAAGCCGCAGCATACGGTGGTGGTGATCGCGCCCAACCAGAACGACGTCGCCGCCGCCATCGCGCCGGCCGATTTCGTCATTCAGCGCCAGCAAAAGGGCACCGGCAGTGCGGTCGCCGCCGCCAAGTCGCTGCTCGGCCGTTATCAGGGCGACGTCCTGATCCTCGCCGGCGACGTGCCCTTGGTCACGCGCAATACCTTCAAGCCGCTGTTCGACGTGCGCAAGCGCCATCCCGACGCCGCGGTGATCGTGCTCGGCATGCGCCTCGCCGATGGTGGACCGTATGGCCGCTTGATCCAGGCCGACGACGGCTCGCTCGCGCGCATCGTCGAGGCCGCCGACTGCACCGAGGAGGAGCGCGCCGTCGATTTCGTCAACTCCGGCGTGATGCTGGCCAAGGCGCCCGTGCTCTTCGATCTCGTCGCTCAGCTCACCGCGCACAACGCCCAGGGCGAGCAGTATCTCACCGACATCATCGGCCTGGCGCGCGCCAAGGGCCTCGCCTGCCGCACTGCCGAAGGCGAAGCCGCCGAGCTCCTTGGCGTCAACGCGCGTGACGAGCTCGCTTATGCCGAAGCCGTCATGCAACAGCGCCTGCGTTACGCGCTGATGGAATCCGGCGTCACCTTCACCGCGCCCGAAACGGTTTTCCTCTGCGCCGACACCAAGATCGGCCGCGACACCATCGTCGGCCCGTTTGTCGTGTTCGGCCCCGGCGTGAAAATCGGCGAGGGCGTCGAGATCCCGGCCTTCTGCCACATCGTCGGATCGACAATCGGCGATCACGCCCGCATCGGTCCGTTTGCCCGGCTCAGGCCCGGCGCCTTGCTCGCCGACGACGTCCACATCGGCAATTTCGTCGAGGTCAAGAATTCGCGTCTCGCGGCGGGCGTCAAGGCCAACCATCTCGCCTATCTCGGCGACAGCGCGGTGGGCGAGGGCGCCAACATCGGCGCCGGCAGCATCACCTGCAACTACGACGGCATCGAGAAATTCCGCACCAACATCGGCAAGGGCGTGTTCGTCGGCACCAATTCGTCGCTGGTGGCGCCGGTGACGATCGGCCCCGGCGCGATGATCGCCGCCGGCAGCGTCATCACCGACGACGTGCCGGCCGACGCGCTCGCCTTGGGCCGCGCGCGTCAGCGCACCAAGCCCGGCGCCGCCAAGGCCTGGCGCGCCAGGCGCAAGGCCGAGATCGCCGCGCGCGACGCCAAGCCCGGCGCCAGAGACCGGCGGTAAACGTGTCTTTGCCGGATTTGGTCTATCGTGGCGCTATGTGCCGTTCGATCACTTCCAAATTTCCCGCGCCCCTTGAGGCGGAGTCATTCCGCTTCAGATTCCCTCCCCCCTTGAGGGGGAGGGTCAGGGAGGGGGGTGCCTGCGGCGTGCAACGCCTCGCGAATTCTCGTCACCACGCCATCGGTGTTGCCGAGCACTTCGTTGTTCCAGAAGCGGATGACGCAATAGCCCCGCGCTTCGAGCCAGCGCGTGCGCGTGTCGCTGTCATTCGCGTGCTGCCCGCCGTCGACCTCGATGATGAGCTTCGCTTCCGGGCAGAAGAAGTCGACGACGTAGCGGCCAATCGGCTGCTGGCGGCGGAAACGGAATCCGTCGATCTGCTGCCGACGCAGCCGCGCCCACAGCCGCGTTTCGGCATCGGTCGGCGTCGAGCGCAACTTGCGTGCCGGCAGCGAAGCCATGCGCGAATGCTGCCAGCGTACAGCTCATTCCGCTACCCCCCACCCGGCGCCGCTGCCGCGTCGCCGGCCTCCCCCTCAAGGGGGGAGGCGACGAATAATGAAAGCGCTGACGCGCTCGCTCTTTTTTCCGTCCCCCCTCTGAGGGGGAGGCACGTACCTCATTTCCCTCCCCCCTTGAGGGGGGCCGAGCGCGAAGCGGTCGGCGGGGTGGGGGGCAGAAATAACAATCGGCGCGCGCTCGCGCGCACCGCATTCTGATGTGCGGCATTGTCGGCATCGTCGGCAAGGGCGAGGCGGCGCCGCTGCTGCTCGAAGGCCTGAAGCGCCTCGAGTATCGCGGCTATGACTCCGCCGGCATCGCCACGCTGGTCAACGGCCGGATCGAGCGCCGCCGCGCCGAAGGCAAGCTCGAAAACCTCGCCCGCCGCCTCGCGGCCGAGCCCGTTTCCGGCCGCACCGGCATCGGCCACACCCGCTGGGCGACGCACGGCGTGCCGAACGAGACCAACGCCCACCCGATCGCGACCGATCGCGTCGCCGTCGTCCACAACGGCATCATCGAGAATTTCTCGGAGCTGAAGGCCGAGCTCACATCCGCCGGCTTTAAATTCGCAACCCAGACCGATACCGAAGCCGTCGCCATCCTGCTGACGCGCTATCTCGCCGAAGGCCTGTCGCCCAAGGACGCCGTATCCAAGGCGCTCGCCCGCCTGCACGGCGCCTTCGCCCTGGTCATGCTCTTCGCCGGTCACCACGACACGCTCATCTGCGCCCGCCGCGGCTCGCCGCTCGCCATCGGCTATGGCGACGGCGAGATGTATGTCGGCTCCGACGCGCTCGCCCTGGCGCCGTTGACGCAAAATCTCGTCTATCTCGAGGAAGGCGACTGGGCGGTGGTCACGCCCGCCGGCGCCACCATCTACGATTCCGAAAACCGCGTCGCTAACCGCGAGATCCGCAAGACCGCGCTCTCCGGCGCGCTCATCGGCAAGGGCGGCCATCCGCATTTCATGAAGAAAGAGATCTTCGAACAGCCGACGGTGATCGGCGACACGCTCCGCGCCCTCTTCAATCCGGCGACGCGCACGGTCCACCTGCCCAAGCTGCCGTTCGATCTCGCCAAGATCGACCGCATTTCCATCGTCGCCTGCGGCACCTCGTACAATGCCGGCCTGATCGCGCGCTATTGGATCGAAGGCCTGGCGCGCCTGCCGGT
>DASQHO010000025.1:0-17184 GCA_035632055.1 Allostellaceae bacterium | reverse complement strand
TAGTACTCGTTCCGCATGGCGGAGGCGATCATTCCGGGAGACGGCGCGGTGAGGAACGGCTCGACGAAGCCGGCGCCGAGCTCGTCGAGAACGGCCCGGAATTCCTGGCATTCCTGACGGATCAGCCCGGAGCCGAGATAGCGCATTTCGCCGACGACCTTGGGCGGAGCGAAATTGCCGACGGCCGTCTTGCGCGACATCGCGTCCTCGAAGGCCTGCTTGAACAGCGGATAGCGCTCGATATCGCCGCGTGGCCAGCGCTTCCATGAGCCGCCAAGGCCGCTGAGCCGGCGGCGCATGTGCAGGAAAAAGCCTTCCCGTTGCTGCTCGCCGTTGTTGCCGACATCGATGCCGGCGTGCGCCTGTTTTGCGACGATCGCGCGCAAGGCCTCGCGCCCCGCCGCCGCCAGTTCGGCGCCGTCGACCGCCTCGCCCCGCTCGCGCCGGGCATAGAGCGCCGTCAACGCCGCCGGCCGCGGCAGGCTGCCGGTATGCGTGACCAGGATGCGGTCTTCGCTCAGCCGCATGACAAGGGCGTTTCGGCCGGCCGGGTCGCCTAGTGCTGGCGCTTGTCGGCCTGCCAGTCGGCCAAAATCCCCTTGGCGTTGTTCTTCGCCGGATCCATGGCTTCGTCGTGGCCGGGCAGCTTGGTGGTGAGCTCGATCACGTATCCGTTGGGGTCGCGGAAGTAGATCGAGTGAATGAAACCGTGGTCGGAGATGCCGCGCACCTCGCGGCCTTCCTTCTTGCCCTTGGCGAGCATTCGCTCGAACGTCTCGCGATCCACTTCGAGCGCGATGTGTAGGTCGTAGTCGTGCTGGGTCTTGAACTCGAACGGATGGCTCGGCGCCTCGAAAAAGGCGAGATACGAGCCGTCGCCTAGTCTGAAGAAGGTGTGCAGGACGTCCGTCGAGCGCCCGGTCTTGGACTCCTTGATGCGCAGCGCGCCCGAGAGCGGCAGGCCGAGAAAGCCCTCGTAGAACTGCCGCGTCTCCTCGGAATCCTTGCACCGGTAGGCGTTGTGATGCAGGCCTTTGATCATGGTGGATCTCCTTCAACTCGGTCCCGGCTCGCGCTCGCGGCGATCCCGGTCGACGATGGCCGGCGAAATCCCGTCAAACGGCGACGAACTGCTGACCCTTCAGGGATTCGGCAAAGCCGTTGATCACCTCGTAGGTCTTGGCCCAGCCCGGGCGGCTTTTCATGTTGTTGAGCCAGCGCGTGATGTTCGGATACTTCGACAGGTTGCAGCGGATCAGATCGCCGACCTGAATGATGGCGGCGCCGAAATAGTCGGCGACCGAGATCTCATCGCCGCACAGGAACTTGTTGCGGGGGCCGATGATGTTGTCGTTCAGGATCTTCAGCCATGCCTCTGCCCGCTCCTTGCCCCAGGCGATGGTGTTCTTCTGGGTCTCTTCGGACGGCCGCTTGTGGCTCGGAAACACCTGCGGATAGATCAAGCCGTAGCCCCAGTCGCGATAGAGGTTGGAGTTGATCCAGTCCATGACCTCGTTGATCCGCGCGCGCTGCTTCAGGTCGCGCGGATAGGCCGGCGAGCCACTTTTCTCCGCCAGATACTTAAGGATGGCGGAGCTCTCGGTCATGCGGAAATCGCCGTCCTCGAGCACCGGCACCATCTTGTTCGGATTGATCGAGGCAAAGGGCGGCTTCATGTGTTCGCCCTGGAAAATATCGACGACCTGCAGGTCGACGGGCAGCTTGCCGTCGGCGATGAACAGCGCCACCGCGCGGCTGGTGGTGGATGCCGGATGCATATAGAGCTTCATGGTCGGTACGTCTCCCCTTTGCGCAGCGGGTCGCAATCGCCGCCTGTTGTTGTTGATGGCGCTTATCATGGCGCTCGGCGCAAGCGTAAGCAAGTCACGCCGCCGCGAGGATCATGGCGCCCAAGTCCTTGCGCAAGCGCGAGAATCCCTTGTGAAGCGCTTGGCGCTCGAATAACCTCGGCGCCGGGGCGGGACGATTCGGGAGCGAGACCAGGAGCTGCGGGGCATCGGGTTCATGTCGTCGATCTATCGCTTTGCGCTCGACCCCGATGTTTCGGATGACCCGAGCTTTGCCGACCTAGTGGCGTATTGGAACGCCAAGAGGGGTCAGCGCGACGCCCCGCTCCGCAGCGACATCGATCCGATCGAGATGCGCAGCCATTTGGGCTCGCTGGTCATCATCGAATGCCTGACCGGCCTCGAGGATTTTCGCTACAAGCTGATCGGCACCAATATCGTCAAGGCCTACGGCCGCGACAGCACGGGCAAGACCGTGCGCGAACTCTATGGCGAAAGCGATCGCGAATATCGCGACTATCTGCTCGATCTCTATCGCAACGTAGTGACGCAGAAGAAGATCGGGCGCGGACAGGGCACCCTTCGGCCGGTGGCGCGGGACTATCGTTTGTTCGATACTTTGGTAATGCCCCTCTACGGCGCCGGCGGCACGATCCAATTCATGCTCAACGAAGTGCACTTCAACTAGCTTCGGCGCCCGTTCAGGCTCGGTGACGGTGTCGAATGTTTTTTCGAACCGTCAGCCATGTGCTCATTTTCCGATGTCGAGTTTTATTGCTTCGCCTTGGCAATGTCGGCGTTGCCGCCCGCGGTGTCGCCCTTCTTCAATTTCGCGATGCCACGGTAGTAGACGGCCTCAGCGTAATCCGGCTTGAAGCGGATCGCCTGATCGAAATCCTCGATCGCACGATCGTATTGGCCTTTGTTGCCGTAAGTGAGGCCACGGTGGAAGAAGGCCGCGGCATAGTCGGGCCGGAGGCGGATTGCCTGGTCGAAATCCTCGATCGCGCGGTCGTAGTCGCCTTTTTTTCCGTAAGTGACGCCACGGTTGTGGAAGGCCATGGCGTAGTCCGGCTTGAGGCGGATCGCCTGGTCGTAGTCCTGAATCGCACGGTCCGCTTGGCCCTTGTCGTCGTAGGCGCTGCCGCGGTTGGTCAAGACCTCGCTGTCATCCGGTTTGAGGCGGAGCGCCTGGTCATAGTCCTCGATCGCGCGGTCGTATTGGCCTTTGACGGAATAGGCGTTGCCGCGGTTGTTGAACGCGACCGCAAGATTCTTCGCCGTTTCCTGGCCGGACTGAATGATCGCCGTGCAGCCGCCGACAATGACATCGGGATTGCGATGATGGCAGCGCGACCAATTCTCATTGCCGGACTGAGCGCCGACGTCCGGCGCGAACGCCACCGACGCCGCGAGCATCGCCGCGACCAAGCAAAAAAAGCGCATGCAAGCCCCCGACTTCATCGCTGCCCGGCCATTCTAGCGGACGGCGGCACACGAGCAAGCATGGGGAAATACAGGAATAGAAAACCCGAGAAATTCTAAGATCCAATACTTGCCATAAGAGGGCTCAATACTCGGCAAATTCTCTAATCGTGCGGCAAATCCATCTGACGCGCTGACAAAAATATTGTTGCTGAGTCTGTATCGGATCGATTTTTCGGGAAGATTTGGTGGGCGCACAAGGACTCGAACCTTGGACCCGCTGATTAAGAGTCAGCTGCTCTACCAACTGAGCTATGCGCCCCAAGCGGCGGGTTGTAGCAAACCGACCCAGCCTTGTCACGGGCTTTGTCCGGGAACGATCGCCCTTACAATCCAATGGTTTCCGGGCGCCGCGGAATCTCGATGTCGCGGTGGATGTAGACGCTCATCACCAGCCCGAAGCCGAACAGCAAGGTTAGCATCGCGGTGCCGCCGTAGGACACCAGCGGCAGGGGCACGCCGACCACCGGCACAAGGCCGGTGACCATGGCGATGTTGATGAAAACGTAGAGGAAGAACAGGCCGGTGATGCCGAGCGCCACAAGGCGGCCGAACTGGTTGCGCGAGCGCAAGCCGATGGCGAAGCCATAAGCCAGGATCAGCACATAAAGCCCGAGCAATGCCAGGCCGCCCACCATGCCAAATTCCTCGGCCAAGGTGGTGAAGATGAAGTCGGTCTGCTTCTCCGGCAGGAAGTTCAGGTGGCTTTGCGTACCGAGCATGAAGCCCTTGCCGAACAGGCCGCCGGAGCCGAGCGCGATCTTCGATTGCAGGATGTGATAGCCGGCGCCGAGCGGATCGTTTTCCGGATTGAGAAAGGTGAGCAACCGGTCGCGCTGGTAGTCGCGGAGGAACTTCCAGGCCACCGGCAAGGCGCCGCCGGCGCCGGCGATCGCGACCCCGAAGATCCAGAGCCGCACGCCCGCCAGCAGAAAGATGATGGCGCTGCCGAGCACGAGCAGCAGCGCGGTGCCGAGGTCGGGCTGCTTCAACACCAGGCCCGCCGGTACGAGCACCATGACGACCGGTACGATCAGGTAGCGGATCTTGCCCACGTCTTCCAGCGACAGGCCGTGGAAGTAGCGGGCCAGCGCCAGCACCATGGCGATCTTCATGATCTCCGACGGCTGCAGATTGAGCGGCCCGAGGTCGATCCAGCGCCGCGCCCCCATGCCGATATGGCCGGTGACCGCCACGGCGACCAGAAGCGCCACGCCAAGCACATAAAGATAGTAGGCGGATTTCAGCCAGGTGCGGATGTCGACCAGCGCCACCGCGAACATGATGACCAGGCCGACGGCGAAGCGCGCCATCTGCTTGGCGGCCCAGGGATCGACATGGCCGCTCGCCACCGAATAGAGCATGACGAAGCCGATGGACGCGGTCGCGGTGATCAGCAGCACCAGACCCCAATTCAGGTCCCAGAGCTTCTGACGGATGGTCAGATTGCCTTCGCGCCGGCCATAGGTGATGTAGGCCATGTCAGCCGTCCCGGTCCGGCTTCGGCGTCGCCGGGGCCGCGCCCGATGCGACCTGGCCGCGGGTGCCGCGGCGGGCCGGATCGAGTTTCTGACACTGCAGCATGATGTCGCGCGCCACCGCGCCCGCCACCGCGCCGTGGGCGCCGTGTTCGACCACCACGGCGCAGGCGTAGCGCGGATTGCCGACGGGTGCGAAGCAGACGAAGAGACCGTTGTCGCGCTCTTCCCAGGCCAGCGCCTCCTGCTTCTTCAATCCCGCCTCGCGCTCGCGCTTGGTGATGCGCCGCGTCTGCGCCGAACCGGTCTTGCCGGCCATGAAGAAGCCCGGTTCCTTGATGCGCTCGGCCTTGGCGGTTCCGCGCTCGCCGTTCACCACCATGTTCATGCCGGTCTGCACCAGCGTGATGGCGGAGGCCGGTATGGCGAGCTGCTTCAGGCTGGCGAGTTGCGGCGTGATGCTGGGAGAGTCATCGCTCATGACCGCCGGCCGCGTCAGGTGCGGCGTGATTTCGCGCCCGCCGTTGGCGAGCCTTGCCGCCATCAAGGCCAATTGCAGCGGCGTCACCGTCACGTAGCCCTGGCCGATGCCGGCGACCACTGTATCGCCCGGCGTCCAGGCCTCGTGAAAGTTCTTTTTCTTCCAGGCCTGAGTCGGCATCAGTCCGGGCCGCTCGCCCGGCAGATCGAGGCCGGTCGTATGGCCGAGACCGAACTTGTTGGCGGTCTCGGTGATGGCGTCGATGCCAGTGCGCCGCGCCACGTCGTAGAAGAACACGTCGCAGCTTTGCTCGATGGCGTTGAGCAGGCCGATGGTGCCGTGCCCGCCCTTGCGCCAGCAATGGAATACCGCGTTGCCGAGGGCAAGCTGTCCGTTGCACGACACGTGATGGTCGGGCGTGATGGCGCCGCTGGTCAGGCCGGCCGTCGCCACCATGAGCTTGAAGCACGATCCCGGTGCATATTGCCCGGCGATCACCTTGTTGGTGAGAGGCTTCAAATCGTTCGAATTCAGGTTCTTCCAGTATTCGGGGCTGACGCCGACGTTGAAGGCGTTGGGATCGAACGAAGGCACCGATGACATGGCGAGGATCTCGCCGTTCGTCACGTCGAGCACGACGGCGCAGGCGGAAATCTCCCGCGCCAGCCGGTCGGCCGTGAACTTCTGCAGGTCGGCGTCGATGGTGAGGACGAGGTCGTTGCCGGGTTCGCCGTCCTGGCGCGCCAGCTCGCGCACCACGCGGCCGACCGCGTTGACTTCGACGCGGCTGTCGCCGGCCTTGCCGCGCAGCGGCATGTCGTAGATGCGCTCGACGCCGCTCTTGCCGACGCGGAATCCGGGCAGCTCCAACAGCGGGTCGTCGTTGTCGTCCACGTCCTGCTCGGACACGGCGGCGACATAGCCGATCACATGCGCCAGCGTTTCGCCGTAGGGATAGTCGCGCGTCTCGCCGACGTCGAGCTGCAACCCCGGCAGATACGGGCTTTGCAGGTTCACGCGGGCGAACTCGTCCCAGGTCAGGTTGTCGGCGACGCTCACCGGCATGAATTTTCGCTGCCGCTCGATTTCGCGCATGATGCGAACGCGCTGACCGTCATCCAGCGGGATAAGCTCTCCGAGCTTGGCTAGCGTGCGCGAAATATCGCCCGCCTGTTCCGGCACCATGATGACGCGATAGTTCTGCCGGTTGTTGGCGAGCTCCGTGCCGTAGCGATCGAGAATGCGTCCGCGGCGCGGCGCGAGCAGGTGGAGGCTGATGCGGTTGTCGTCGGCAAGCACGGCGTACTGGTCGGATTCGATCACCTGCAGGTAATACATGCGGCCGACCAACGCCGACAGCATGGCCATCTGGGCGCCGCCAAGCAGCAGGGTTCGCCGGCTAAACGTCTTGAATCGGGATGCGTCGCGCCGCTCCATGGCCCAGCCTCACGCTTGGCGAAGCAGGCGGGCCTCGGTCCGGCTGAACAGCCACGTGGCCAAGGGGTAAAGCGTGACCGTCAGAAGGAACTGCGCCGCCGCGGTGCGCGGATCGAACCAGGCAAGATAGTAGAGGCACGCCATCACCCAGGTCGCGAGCGAGGCGCCGGCGGCGACGAAGCTGAATCCCCACCATCCGACGAGGAAGGGGCGAGACAGCAGAACGCGGCGTTGCGAGACGCAGAACCCCTGCACAAGCAGCAGCACCAGCGACATCAGGCCGATCGGCCCGCCGCTCAGCACGTCTTCGGCCAGCCCGATCAGAAAGGCCGCGGGCGCCGGCATCACTTCGGGGCGGAAGATGCTCCAGTAGTAGACCGACATGACCGAGACCAGCGGCGCGATGCTGGAGAAATGCGGCAGGCCGAGAGGCACGGCGACCACGAGGAGAAGCAGCAGGGTCATCAGCGTCGGCGTCAAGGCCCAGAACAGTCGCTCGATGCGCTGCGACAGCGTCGGCGTCATCGCCGCCCGCCATACCGCGTGTTGTTGCGGCCATCGTTTTCGTCCGCCGGCACGCTAAGGCTGAAGCGGACGACGCTGACCGCATCCAGGTCGTGCCAATCGGCGAAGGGCTGCACCCGCACCGCGCCGTCGATCACCGAGGTCACGATGCCGATTTCGATGCCGGACGGCAGCAGGCCGCCGTCGCCCGACGTAATGACGCGGTCGCCGGCCTGCACTTGCGCCGTTGCCGGCAGGAAATCGACGCGGGGCTGGTCGGAATTGTCGCCCGACAGAACGCCGCGGTACTGCTTGCCGTCGATGCGGACCGGGATGCGCGAGTTCAAGTCGGTAAGCAGCAGGACGCGGGCGGAGCGCTGGCCGACCTCGACCACGCGGCCGACCATGCCGGCCTCGCTCACCACCGCCTGGCCCTTTTCCACGCCGTCGCGGCCGCCGGCGTCGAGCAGCATGGTGCGCACGAAGGCGCTGCCGGAATCGCCGACGATGTGAGCCGACACGAATGTCGACAGCGGGCCGTTCGTCACTTTGAGCAGGCGGCGAAGACTGGCGTTGTCGCGCTCGTAGCGGCGGGCCGCCTCTTCCCACTCGTGCAGCCGCGAGTTCTCCTCGCGAAGCCGCACGTTTTCCGATCTGAGGTTCGCGAGTTCCCGCGCCTGGCCGATGACGTCGCGGATCGCCGCGACCGGCTGGCGCAGCACGCTCAGAACCGGGGCGACGACGTCGCCGATTTCGCTGCGGAAGCGTTCGATCAAGGCAATGTCGGCCTTGCCGAGGATCAGAAGCGCCGCCGCGGTTCCGGCGAGCAATAGAAACGCGAACCGCTGCGCCGCAGCCTTGACCGGCTGAGCGAGCCGCAAAACGCCGAAACTACGCGACCTCACGGCCGGACTCCTGTTGCCTCAGGCATTGAAACGCCGTTCAGCGTTAACCAAACTCAGCCGAAGTCAGTACGGATTATACAACACGTGCCGCAGCGTCTTCATCTCTTCCAGCGCGCGTCCGGTCCCCAGCGCGACGCAGCTCAGCGGTTCATCGGCGATCGAGACGGGCAATCCGGTCGCGTGGCGCAAGACATAATCAAGGTTACCGAGCAGCGCGCCGCCGCCGGTGAGCACGATGCCCTTGTCGACGATATCGGCCGCGAGTTCGGGAGCCGTGTGTTCGAGGGCAACCTTAACGGCCTCGATGATGGCGCCGACCGGCTCGGCCAGGCTTTCGGCGATCTGGCGTTGCGAGATGACGAGTTCCTTGGGCACGCCGTTCATCAGATCGCGGCCCTTGATTTCCATGACCGCGCCATTACCGTCTTCAGGCGGGCAGGCGGAGCCGATCTGCTTCTTGATGCGTTCGGCGCTGGATTCGCCGACCAGCAGATTATGGTTGCGGCGGATATAGGCGATGATCGCCTCGTCCATCTTGTCGCCGCCGACGCGCACGGAGCGCGAATAGACGATCCCGCCGAGCGACAGGACCGCGACCTCGGTGGTGCCGCCGCCGATGTCCACCACCATCGAGCCGGTCGGCTCGGTGACCGGAAGGCCGGCGCCGATCGCGGCGGCCATGGGCTCTTCGATCAGGAACACGCGGCGCGCGCCGGCGCTCTCCGCCGATTCTTGAATGGCACGCCGTTCCACGGCCGTTGACCCCGACGGCACGCAGACGATGACCTGCGGCGAGGCGAAAGAGCGGCGGTTATGAACCTTGCGGATGAAATGCTTGATCATCTCTTCCGCGATTTCGAAATCGGCGATGACGCCGTCGCGCAGCGGCCGGATCGCCTCGATGTTGCCGGGCGTGCGGCCCAGCATCATCTTGGCCTCGTCGCCCACGGCCAGCACTTGCTTCTTGCCGCGCTGGTTGACGATGGCAACGACTGAGGGCTCGTTCAATACGATGCCCCGGCCCTTCACATAAACCAGCGTATTGGCCGTTCCGAGGTCGATCGCCATGTCGGCCGACATCATGCCGAGCAGCTTGGAAATCATGTGTTTTGCGTTCCGCTTGCTATAGGCGCTGGCGCCTCAAGACCGACCGTCGGCCTTTCGTGCTCGCGCTGTGTCCAGGATCTCGCCCCACTCGTCTGTCTGATGCATCAGGCGGCCGCGGCCCCCGGCTCCCCCATCGCAGATCGCGTGCAGCGGCCAACGACGGCAAGACGTGCGGCACTCGTCCCGGCACCCCAACGAGGGGAAATATCCAAGACGGAGCACAACTTAATCTTGCAAACAAAGGTCACAGCACTAAGCCGACGTCGAAATAGAAATGATCAAACAAACGCTTACCAGAAAGCTTCCGCAATTGAGGTTAAATACCGGTTAAAGCTCCCGGAAACGCTTGTAGAACAGCAGACTTTTACGCCGTTTCACTCCGGCGCTGCAATACCTTTGTTAACCATAAGCCACGGCCTCGGGCGTCATCCCGATGGGAGAAACTCAAGCGGTACCGGGTGATAGCGGGTCCGCTTGCGCGCTACGCTCCACCGCGATGGAGCGGTAGAGCACCTGCTGCATGCCGCGGATCGCCGCATAGACCTGCAGCAATAGCATGCCGGCGAAGCCGATCCAAAGGCCCCAGACGCTCCACACCGATCCGCCCGCGCGATAGACCTCGTCCATGGCCATGACCGGCGCATCGTAGATCCAATGCGCCAAGATCGGCGCGAGCAGCATCAACGCCAGATGCCGCGTCCGCCGCTCCGGCTCCAACAGCGTCATCGCCGCGAAGCAGCCCATGAACGCGCCGTAGAACGCATGGCCCGGCATGGCCGACACCGCCCGCAGCGCCGCCGTGCGCGCCCAATTGTCGGAAATGCCGATGTAGATCAGGTTCTCCAGCATGGCGAAGCCGAGCGACACGGCGACGCCGAGAATGACGGCCGCATAGGGCCGCTGCATCACCCGCTCGCTCCGCAGCAACAGCAGCATCACCAGGAACTTGCCGATCTCCTCCGGAACGGCCGCGCCTGCGAGCGCGCGCAGGCTGCCGGCAAGCACCGGTATGCTGACGTGGGCCAGCATCGGATTGATCCGGTTCTGCAGCCAGATTTCGCCGACGGTGATCGGGATCGATGCGACGAAGCCGAGACCAAGCGAGCCCAATACTTCGTCCAACCTGACCACGTCCGGACTGCGGCGCACGATTTCCCAAAGCAGATACGCCGCCGGACCGAAGGCAAGGGCCAGCAGAATGAACTTCGACGCGACTTGAACCACGGCGCCGCTCAGTTCCGCGTCTTGTCCACCAGCCGGTTCTTGGCGATCCACGGCATCATGGCGCGAAGCTTCTCGCCCACCTGCTCGATCGGGTGGTTCGCGCAATGGGCGCGCATCGCCTTGAACGAAGTCTGATTCACGCGGTTCTCCAGCATCCAGTCGCGGGCGAAACGCCCCGACTGAATGTCATCGAGAATGCGCTTCATTTCGGCCCGGGTGGCTTCGGTGATGACGCGCGGACCGCGCGTGTACTCGCCGAATTCAGCCGTGTTGGAGATCGAGTAGTTCATATTGGCGATGCCGCCCTCGTAGATCAGGTCGACGATCAGCTTCACCTCGTGCAGACATTCGAAATACGCCATTTCCGGCGCATAACCCGCCTCGACCAGGGTCTCGTAGCCGGCCTTGATCAGTTCCACCAGGCCGCCGCAGAGCACGACCTGCTCGCCGAAAAGGGCGGTCTCGCATTCCTCGCGGAAGCTGGTCTCGATCACGCCGGCGCGGCCGCCGCCGATGGCCGACGCGTAGGACAGGGCGATCTCCAGCGCGTTGCCGGACGGGTTTTGCGCCACCGCCACCAGGCAGGGCACGCCGCCGCCGCGCTGATATTCCGAACGCACCGTGTGCCCCGGACCCTTCGGCGCGATCATGAACACGTCGATATCGGCGCGCGGCTCGATCAGGTTGAAATGAATGTTGAGGCCATGGGCGAAGGCGAGAGCCGTGCCCTGCCGCATGTTGGGCCTGAGGTCGGCGTTGTAGAGATCGGCCTGGAGTTCGTCGGGCGTCAGCACCATGACGACGTCCGCCCATTTGGCCGCGTCGGCGGGCCGCATGACCTTGAGCCCGGCGGCTTCCGCCTTGGCCACGCCGACCGACGAGGCGCGCAGCGCCACCGCCACGTCCTTCACGCCGGAATCCTTCAGGTTGTTGGCGTGCGCGTGGCCCTGGCTGCCGTAGCCCACGATGGCGACCTTTTTGCCCTTGATCAGATTCACGTCCGCGTCGCGATCGTAATAGACACGCATGGCTGTCATCCTTTCTGCAAGCTGCCGCGGCGGACCGCGGTTAGAGTCCCTGGGTTCCCCGGCTGATGGCGACAGCGCCGGTGCGCGACAGATCGACCATGCCGAGATCCTTCATCAAGCCGATGAAGGCGTCGAGCTTTTCGGTCGATCCGGAAATCTCGAAAACGAAACTGTCCCGCGTCGAGTCGACGGCACGGGCGCGGAAGATATCGGCGATGCGAAGCGCCTCGACGCGCTTGTCGCCGGTTCCCACCACCTTGACCAGCGCCAGCTCGCGCGAAAGGTGCGGGCCTTCGATCGTGAGGTCGGAGACCTTGTGCACGGGCACGAGCCGCGCCAGCTGCGCCTTGATCTGCTCGATCACCATGGGCGTGCCCGAGGTGACGACGGTGATGCGCGACAGATTGTTCGCCGGATCGATCTCGGCGACGGTGAGGCTTTCGATGTTATAACCGCGGCTCGAGAACAGGCCGATGACGCGCGCCAGCACGCCGGCCTCGTTGTCCACCAGAACCGCAATGGTATGTCTCTGAACGTCGCTCACGCCGCCCCACCTTGCCCTTGGCCGAAGCGCCCGATTATACGAGCGCGAGCCCTTCATCGGTCACTTGCGCCTTGGGCTCGGTCGGCTTTTCGTCGCCCAGTATCATCTCGTTGTGCGGTGCGCCGGACGGCACCATCGGGAAGCAGTTCTCGGCGGGATCGACGGCGATATCGGCGATCACCGCCTTCGGCGTCCGCAACATTTCGTGAATGACGCCGTCCACGTCGGACGGCTTGTCGGCACGCAACCCGACCGCGCCGAACGCTTCCGCCAGCTTCACGAAATCCGGAAGACTGTCCATGTAGCTTTCCGAATAGCGCCCGCCGTGCAGCAGCTCCTGCCATTGGCGCACCATGCCCATGTAGCGGTTGTTCAGGATGAAAACCTTCACCGGCAGCCGGTATTGGGCGATGGTCGACATTTCCTGGATGTTCATCAGGATCGACGCCTCGCCGGCCACATCGATGACCAGATCGTCGGGATGGGCGATCTGCACCCCCATGGCCGCCGGCAGCCCGTAGCCCATGGTGCCGAGGCCGCCCGATGTCATCCAATGGTTCGGCTCCTCGAACCGGTAGAACTGCGCCGCCCACATCTGGTGCTGGCCGACTTCGGTGGTGATGTAGGGCTTCCGGTCCTTGGTCAAAGCATAGAGCCGCTCGAGCGCGTATTGCGGCTTGATCAGTTTCTTGTCGGACCGATATTTGAGGCAATCGCGCGCGCGCCATTGCTCGATCTGCGTCCACCACGCATCCAGCGCCTTGCGCTCGGGCTTGGCCTTGGTCTCCTTCCAGACCTCGATCATGTCCTCGATGACGCTTGCGGCGTCGCCGATGATCGGCACGTCGACCCGCACGCTCTTGTTGATCGACGAGGGATCGATGTCGACGTGGATCTTTTTCGAATTCGGCGAAAAGGCGGCGAGCTTTCCAGTGATGCGGTCGTCGAAACGCGACCCGATGGCGATCATCACGTCGCATCCGTGCATGGCTAGATTGGCCTCGTAGGTGCCGTGCATGCCGAGCATGCCGAGGAATTGCTTGTCGGAGGCCGGATAGCCCCCAAGCCCGAGCAACGTGTTGGTGATCGGGAAACCGGTCAGTTTCACCAGGTCCTTGAGCGCCTTCGATGCGCGGCGGCCCGAATTGATGATCCCGCCGCCCGTGTAGAAGACCGGCCGCTTGGCTTTGGCCATGAGCGCGACCGCCTCGCGGATGCGCGCCGGGTCGCCCTTTGTCTTCGGCCGGTAGCTCTTGTGCTTGACCGATGCCGGGCCGGAGTAGGGTCCGCTTGCCAGCTGCACATCCTTCGGCAGATCGACCACCACGGGACCCGGACGCCCGGTGGTCGCCACGTAGAACGCCTCGTGCAGCACCCGGGCCAGGTCGCGGATGTCCTTCACCAGGTAATTGTGCTTGGTGCAGGGCCGGGTGATGCCGACCGTGTCCGCTTCCTGGAACGCGTCGTTGCCGATCATGTGGGTGGCGACCTGGCCGGTCAGGCAAACCACGGGAACCGAATCCATCAGCGCATCGGTGAGGCCGGTAACCGCGTTGGTGGCGCCCGGGCCCGAGGTCACCAGCACGACGCCGGGCCTGCCGGTCGAGCGCGCGTAGCCCTCGGCCGCATGCACCGCGCCGCCCTCTTGCCGCACCAGGATATGGCGGAGCTTGTTCTGCTTGAACAAAGCGTCGTAGATCGGCAGCACGGCCCCGCCCGGATACCCGAAAACCACATCAACGCCTTGATCGAGCAGGGCTTTGATGATGATTTCCGCGCCGGTCAACGTGGTTTGCTCTGCCATCTCGGACACCTTTAGCCACTGCGGCGCTCGCTCTCTGCGGGCCGCCTCTGCCTTAGCCCGTAAAACAGGCCGAAAAGCTGCGAAGAGCGGTCAACCTAGACGGTCAGCCGGGGACGGTCAACAGAAACTGACGAATAAACGCAAAGATTTCCCTGTGGAAACTTGAAGAAAATTGCGTGCGGAGCACAGATCCCGTACTTATCTGGTGCCGAAACCAGGTGGTTTGCCGCTTGGCGTAGCGGCGGGTGGATTGCTGCGCCAGGGACACCGCGGCGTCGAGGCTAAGCTCGCCCGTCAGATGCTGCGCCAATTCCGGCACCCCGAGCGCCTTCATGGCCGGGAGCCCGGGATCGAGTTTGAGATCCAGCAGCGCCCGGACCTCGTCCAGCGCCCCCTGCCGCACCATCCCGATGAACCGGGCGTTGCATCGCGCATAGAGTTCGGCGCGCGGCGGTTCCAGCACGATCGTGGCGGCCGGATGGGCAAGCGCCGCCGTTCCATCGGTGCGCTGCTGCCATTCGGCCAGCGACGTCCCGCTCGCCTCCAGCACCTCGCGCGCCCGGATGACGCGCTGGGTGTCGCCCGGGCTCAAGCGCTTGGCCATGACCGGATCGCGTTCGGCCAGCGCCGCGTGGAATCGCTCCGGACCGAGACGGCGATGCAGGGCGCGAACGCTTTCGCGCACCGCCTCCGGAATGTCGGGCACCGGCGCAATGCCTTGCAGCAGCGTGCGCAGATAGAGCCCGGTGCCGCCGGCGACGATCGCAACCTTGCCCGCCGCCCGCGCCGCTTCGATCTCATTCAGCGCCAGATCGCGCCAGCGCGCCGCCGAGCAAACGTCGCTTGCGCGCAAGATCCCGTAGAGCCGATGGGGCGCGCGCTTTTCGGCGTCGGCATCGGGCCGCGCCGTGAGAACGCGGAGCTCGCCGTAGACCTGCATGCTGTCGGCGTTGATGACGACGCCGTCGAAGGCTTGCGCCAGTTCCAGCGCCAGCCCCGACTTGCCGCTGGCAGTCGGTCCCGCCACGATGATCACGCCGCCCGCCATCCGCTTGCCCCTCGCGGGCCCTCCCATTACAAAGGCGCCCATCGCGCACCGACTATCCGGCCATGGAACATATCCTCTGCCTGATTGGCAATCCCGCCGCATCGCCCTTGACCGAGGCGAACGTGCGCGCGGTCGCGGACGCTCTGCGCGCGGCTGGCGTGCCGGCGGCGCAACCGGATTGGCTGGATCACGCCGTCGCCTGCGACATCGACGTCGGACGCGCTCCGCCGCAGGCCGTTGCCGCGGCGATTGCCCCGACCATCGGATCGCGCCCGATTGACGTTGCGGTCGTGACGAAAGCCCACCGGCGCAAGAAGCTGCTCGTCGCCGACATGGACTCCACCATCATCGCGGTCGAATGCATCGACGAGCTGGCCGATTTCGCCGGCTTGAAGGCCAAGGTCGCCGCCATCACCGAGCGCGCCATGCAGGGCGAGATCGACTTCAAGGGCGCGCTGCGGGAGCGCGCCGCCATGCTCGCCGGGCTTGACGAATCGGTTCTCGGCCGCGTGTTCCGCGAGCGGGTGAAACTCAGCCCCGGCGCGACCCTGCTGCTCGCCACCATGCGCGCCCACGGCGCCTACGCCGTGCTCGTTTCCGGCGGATTCACCTATTTCACCAGCCGCGTGCGCGCCGCGGCCGGCTTCGACGACGACCAGGCCAATACGCTCGAGATCGCGAACGGAAAACTGACCGGGCGGGTGGTCGAGCCGATCCTGGACGCCGGCGCCAAACTGGCCGCGCTCGAACGTCACCGGCGGCAACGGAACATCGGCACCGATGAGACGCTAGCCGTCGGCGACGGAGCGAACGACCTGCCGATGATCCAGGCCGCGGGCCTGGGCGTCGCCTATCATGCCAAGCCGAAAGTGGCGGCAGCGGCGGCAATCCGCATCGCCCACGGCGACCTCACCGCACTCCTCTATCTGCAAGGCTATCGCCGCGGCGAGTTTGCCGCATAGGCGCCATGCGCCGCTATTGATCGGTGTAGCCGAGCTCCTTGAGCTTCTTCTCCACGCGCGCCTGGACGCGCGGCGTCGCCGCTTGGCCCCAAGCCTGGCCCGCCGCAGCACTTTCCTGCATGACATTGGGCAGGGTCTTCAGCACCTTCTGCCCGGCAGGCGACTTGTAGAAGGCGACGATTGCGCTCAAATCCTCCGTCGTGTAGTAGCGCTCGTAAATCGCGGCAATCCGCTGCAAGAGGTCCGGGGTCGTTTCCTTGAACTCGGCCTTGATCTCCGTCTTGATCACCTCGGCCACGTCCTGCGGCATCGGGTTGCCGTCCTTGGAAGGAATCTTGGCAATCGCCTGGATGAATTGATCGGTCATCTGGTTGGCCATTTGCTGAACCAAATTGGTCATGTTGGTCAGCTGCATCATTTCGTTGATCAGGGCGGTCTTGGCGGGATCGCTCTGTTGCGCGGCCGCCGGTTGCAAGCCCATGCCGCAAACGCCGATCACGATGGCGATCATCAAGGGAATCAAGCGCCGCATTTTGTCCTCCGTGCGGTTCGCGCGCCGGCCATGTCTTCCGACCATTATAGGACGACGGCGCCAGGAAAAAATCCTAGTGCCAACGAGTTTGACGTTGCTGCTGTTCAACCGCGTTCTCGAGGCGTGAGGCGGACGGCTCTCACCCCTTGAACGGCACCGCGATGAAGCGAAGCTCGTCGGAGCGCCTGAGCAAGAACAACACGGACTTCCGCTTGGCCTTTTCCTGCTCTTTCACCTTGCCGATCACGTCGTCGGGGTTTTCCACTTCGGACTGGGCCACTTCGACGATGACGTCGCCCGGGTGAATGTCCTTGGAAGCTGCCACGCTGTCCGGCCGGACGTCGGTGATGACGACGCCCTTTGCGTCCGGCTTGAGGTCGAATTTCTGCCGCAGCTCCGGCGTGATGGCGCTGAGTACCAGGCCGAGCTCATCCACGCTCTTGCTGGAATCCGTATCGCCCTTCGATTTGCCCTTGCCCTTGGTCTTGGCGTCCGCCGTTACCACCGCCTCCTCGGTCTCCTTGAGTTCGGCCACGGTCACATGGAGTTTTTGCATCTGGCCTTTTCGCCAGACCTCGACCTGGACGTCCTTGCCGATCGGCGTTTCGGCCACGATGCGCGGCAACACCCGCATCTCCGGCACCGGCTTGCCGTCGAAGCTGACGATGATGTCGCCCGGCTCGATCTTGGCCTTTTGCGCCGGGCCGCCTTCGCTGAGGCCGGCGACCAGCGCGCCGCGCGCCTTGTCGAGGCCGAGGTTCTCGGCAATATCGTCGGTGACCGGTTGGATGCGAACGCCTAGCCAGCCGCGCCGAGCATGGCCGAATTTCAACATCT
>DASQHO010000024.1:0-23991 GCA_035632055.1 Allostellaceae bacterium | reverse complement strand
GGCGATCAGCGACGGAATGTCGGCGTCCCCCGGCAAACGCGCCTTGATCGCCGCCTCGTCAACGGGCGATTGCGACGCGAACAGCAGCGCTTCGAGCAGCCGCAGATGGTCGGCGCGGGGATCGGGTTGGTCGGTGGTCATTTAGGCCTCAGGTGACGGATTGCGAAGATAGATCGGGCCGAACGCGCTGTCCTGCCGGAGTTGCACCTTGCCGGTGCGCACCAGCTCGAGACTTGCGGCAAACGTGGCGGCAATGGCCGAGCGCCGCACCAGTCCGTCGCCGAGATCGGGCGGCAGAAAGCTCATCAGCGTGCGCCAATCCGGCATATGTCCGAGGAAGCGGGCCATGCGCTCGAGCGCCTCGTCCATCGAATAGAGCTCGGTCGGCGCGATTTGCAGCACGCTGACTTCGTGGCGAAGCTTCTGGTCGCCATAGGCTTTCAACAGATCGTAGAGCGTGTCGCCCCATACCGGCTGGTAGGTGCGCGGCAGACCTTCCGGCGCGCCGCGCAGGAAAACGTCACGGCCGAGCAGCGGCCGGGCAAAGAGGCGCGTTGCCGCTTGCTGCATCGCTTCGAGCCGCTTGAGTCGATGCGCCAACGCGGCAGCGAGCTCGTCACCGCTCGGCTCGCCGGCGCTCGGCGGCTGCGGCAGCAGCAGGCGCGACTTGAGATAGGCGAGCCATGCCGCCATCACGAGATAGTCGGCGGCAATCTCGAGCCGCAGCTTGCGCGCGGCGGCGATGAAAGCAAGATACTGATCTGCGAGCTTGAGGATCGAAATCTGCAGCAGGTCGACTTTCTGCTCGCGCGCCAGATTGAGCAGCAGATCGATCGGTCCCTGATAGCCTTCGAGATCGACGACCAGATCAGCGCCAGGCGCCGGTTCCGGCTTCGCCATTTCGAAGGGTTCGACGTCGCTCATCCGACACCCGTGAGCTTGCTGATGGCGCTGAGGATCCAATTGACCGGTCCGTTGACGGCGTGGCCGAACAGATTCCAGTCCTGCTGGTAGTGGGCGCCGATTATCGGCACCAGAATGAGCACACCGATGAGAATGAGCAAGCCATAGCGTTCCATTCGCGCCAGCGGGAACGCGAGCGCATCCGGCAGGATACCGACCGCGACCCGGCCGCCGTCGAGGGGCGGCAGCGGGATCAGGTTGAACGCCGCCAAAATGAAATTGAACGCGACCGAGTATTGCAGATTCTCGAAGAACCACTGCTGGAAATAGTCCGGCAGATAGGGAACCACATAAAACAGCAGTGCGGACACGATCAGCAGCAAGATGTTAACCGCAGGCCCCGCGAGTGCGACCCAGACCATGTCGCGGCGCGGCCGATTGAGCCGATTGAAATTCACCGGCACCGGCTTGGCATAGCCGAACAGGAAGCCGGTGGTGAAAAACAGCAGCAACGGCATGATGACAGTGCCGAACAGATCGATATGCCGCAGCGGATTGAAAGTAACCCGACCCATGCGCAGCGCCGTATCGTCGCCGCAGCGCAGCGCAACGTAACCGTGCGCCGCTTCGTGCAGCGTAATGGCGAAGATCGCCGGCAGCGCCAGAACCGAAATCTCGCGCAGCAGTCCGGCCATTTGCGGCGACATCATGCGCGGCCTCGAAGCAAGGCAGCGAGCCGCGCTGATGTGGCCTCGCGATCGAACGCGGCGGCACCCTGATCCGCCGCTCGCCGCCGCGCCTCGCCGCGCGCCAGCCGGCGGTGCGCCGCCGGGGTCAAAGGCCCGATCGAGCCCGCAATAGCCGTCATTTCCACCGGATCACCATTGCAATGCAGAACCACGTCGCATCCCGCTTCGAGCGCACCTTTCGCCCGTTCCGCCAAGGTCCCGGGAAGCGCCGCCATCGAAAGATCATCAGAAATCAGCACGCCGTCGAAGCCAATGCTAGTCCGAATCGTCTCGCCAATCAGCCGCCGTGACAGGGTGGCGGGCCGGTCAGGATCGAGCGCCTGATAAACGATATGCGCGGTCATGGCCCAGGGCATGTCATTGAGCGCGCGAAACGGAGCGAAATCGGTCTCCGTCAGCTCTGACACGCCGGTTGTCACTGTCGGCAATGCCTTATGGCTGTCGACCGTCGCGCGGCCGTGCCCCGGAATATGCTTGATGACGGGAAGAACGCCGCCCGCAAGCAGCCCATCGCAAGCGGTGCGGCCAAGATCGGCGACCTTCGCCGGCGTGGTGCCGTAGGCGCGGTCGCCGATGATCGGATCGGCACCGGCGACCGCCAAATCGAGCACCGGTGCGCAATCAACCGTGATGCCGAGCGACGCCAGATCGTGCGCGATGAGGCGCGAGGCGAGAAACGTCGCGTCGCGCGGCGCCGATGCGGCGGCTAGCGTTCCAGCGGCGGGATATTCGCGCCAATGCGGCGGCTTCAGGCGCGCGACGCGACCGCCTTCCTGGTCGATCAGTATCGGCGCCTCGGGTGCGCTGACGCAGTCCCGCAGCGAACCGACCAACGCGCGAACCTGATCGGGATCGGCGCAATTGCGCTGAAAGAGAATGAATCCGAGCGGGTTGGCGGACCGGAAGAAATCGCGCTCGGCTTCCGACAGCGCCAGTCCAGCGCAGCCGAAAATCGCCGCGCGGGGCTCACGGGCGGAGGACGATGCAGGCGACATGACGTTGCTGCAGCGACCGGCAGAGGTGCGACGCCGTATCCGCGTCGGCCAAGGGTCCGGCCTCGATGCGATAAAGGACGGCGCCGGCGCGGTCGACGCGCACGGCGTTCGCCGACAGCGACGCGAGCAAGTCGGGCTGCGCGCGCTTCAGACGCGTCCACTCGGCTTGCGCCGCCGCCGTCGATCTCACGGCGCCCAGCTGGACGAACCAGCCGTGGCTTGCGAGCTCGGCCGGTGCGCGTTCACCCGAAGTCGTGGCCGGCACCGAACTCGCCGGTGGGTTGGTGGTTGCGACACTGGCCGGCCGCGGTGGTGGTGGTGGTGGTGGCGGCGTCACTGTAGTCAACGGCGGCTGCGGCGCTTCAGCCGGCGGGGACGATGTAGCCGGTGCAGCCGGCGGCGGGGCACTCGCGACGGCAGGCGGCGACGGTGTGGGCGACGAAGCAACCGAAGGCATCGGTGGTACAGGCGGCGGGGTTTGCGCGACGGCCGATGGCGCCGGCGCCGGTAGCGGTGCAGGCGGCGGCGGCAGGATCTGCTCGACCTTGGGCTGCGCCGCAGTACCGTTGAGGATGATCTTGTCCTGGTCGGGCACCTGCATCCCACCCGGCTGCTTGGGCGCTTCCTTGATCGGCTCGTCGCCGGGACCAATGACGGGGAGCGGGCCTGTCGGCGCGCTCGACGTCAGGAAATGCTCCTTGATATAAGGCCAGCCCGACGCCGCGGCGGCGCCGATAACCACCAGCACGACGCCAACCCGCACTGCGGCGCCGAAATGCCGTGGCCACTTCGACGACGATCGGACCGGTGCGCCGGGAATACGATCTTCTGGATCGGCGCCGAACGTCATCAGCGCAGCTCCTCGGCCGGTGTCACGCCAATTACCTTGAGGCCCGACGCGATAACGAACGCGACGGCCTGAACCAGCGCCAAACGCGCGCGCGTCAAGTCGTGCTTGCCTTCCACCACGAAGCGCAAACCAGAGTCCGCATTGCCCTTGTTCCATAATGCGTGGAACGATGCGGCAATTTCCTGCAAATAAAAGGCGATGCGATGCGGTTCGTGCATTTGTGCCGCGCCTTCGACGGTGCGCGGCCACTGCGCGAGGTGCCGCACAAGCGCGATTTCGTCGACGTCGGCGAGCAAATTCAGCGGCCCGTGCGACAGCGCCGTGGGCGTCAGCTCATCCGCGCCAAAATGCTGCGCCGCCAGCCTCATGACGGAGCGCGCGCGGGCATGGGCGTACTGCACATAGAAGACGGGATTGTCTTTCGACTGCTCGACGACCTTGGCGAAATCGAAATCGAGCGTCTGGTCGTTGCGCCGCGTCAGCATGACAAAACGCACCACATCCCTGCCGACGCGCTCGACGACGTCGCGCAGGGTGACGAAATTGCCGGCGCGTTTCGACATCCGCACCGGCTGGCCGCCGTCCGACAGATTGACGAGCTGACACAGTTTGACGTCGAGCGCCGTTTTGCCCTGGGTCAACGCCTTGACCACGGCCTGCATACGCTTGACGTAACCGCCATGGTCGGCGCCCCAGACGTCGATCAAATCGGCGAAGCCGCGTTTGTATTTGTCCCAGTGATAGGCGATGTCGGCGGCGAAGTAGGTCCACGAACCGTCGGCTTTCTTGATCGGCCGGTCAACATCGTCGCCGAAAGATGTCGAACGGAACAAAGTTTGCGGCCGCTTCTCCCAATCATCGGGCAGCATGCCTTTGGGCGGCTCGAGCGTGCCGACATAGATCAGGCCCTGCTTTTCGAGCTCGGCGATTGCCTGCTCGATGGCGCCGGCCTTCACCAGCTTGCGCTCCGACGCGAAGACGTCGAACTCGATGCCGAGCCGTGCGAGGTCTCCGCGGATCAGCGTCAGCATCTCCTCGATGGCGAAATCGCGCACAGGAACCAGCCATTCGCTTTCGGGTTTTCCAAGCCACTTCTTGCCGTCGCGTTGCGCCAACGTCGCGCCGGTGTCGATCAAATATTCGCCGAGATAAAGCCCTGCGGGAATTTCGCCGACGGTTTCGCCGAGCGCCTGGCGATAGCGCAGATGGACCGAGCGCGCCAACGCATCGACCTGGGCGCCGGCATCGTTGACATAATATTCGCGCGTGACGGCATGTCCGGTCTTGTGCAGCAACGCGGCGAGTGCATCGCCGACCACCGCGCCGCGGCCGTGACCGACATGCATCGGCCCGGTTGGATTGGCCGAAACATATTCGACGTTGACGGTCCGCCCCTGCCCCATTGTGCTGTCGCCGTAAGCCGGACCGACCCGCAGAATTTCCGCCAGCCGCGCGTACCAGAAAGCGTTGTCGAGCCGCAGATTGATGAAGCCGGGACCGGCAACTTCGGCCGCTGTGACGTGATCGAGCTTGGCGAGGCGCGGCCGCAGCTTCTCCGCGAAATCGCGCGGCTTCATGCCGGCGCCCTTGGCCAGAACCATTGCCGCGTTCGCCGAGACGTCGCCGTGTGCGGGATCGCGCGGCGGCTCGACCGACATGCGGCTGGTATCGAGCGCAAAGCCAAGCGCCGCGATTTCAGCCGCAATCTTGTCGTGAAAATACGCGAACAGATTCATCACGTCGTGGCGTCGGGATCGACCAGCCTGCGATGCTCGTCGAGGGCGAAACGGTCCGTCATGCCGGCGATATAATCGGCAATTACGCGCGCGCGGCCCTTGGCGTCGTGCTTCGCCGCCTCGTCGCGCCACTCGCTCGGCAACAATTCGGGCTCATGATTGAATATGCGAAACAGGTCGGCGACGACGCGGCGCGCCTTCGACGACATGCGGTTGACGCGATAATGACGATACATGCGCTCGAACAAGAACGCACGCAGGCCTTTCTCATGTTCGCGCATCGTGTCGGAGAATGCGACCAACGCCGCGCGTGATTGGCGCACAGCATCGGCGGAGCCGATGCTCGATTGCGCGATGCGCCGTTTGGTCTCGGCGACAACATCGGTGACCATGCGATCGATCAGCCGGCGCACAGCCTCATGAATGGCACGGCTGTCTTCGATCGCGCGGTTCGACTTGCGCACGTCGGCGAGCGCGTCGCCGATCAGCGGCACGTCACGCAGATCGTCGAGCGTGAATAAACCAGCGCGAAAGCCGTCGTCGATGTCGTGATTGTCGTAGGCGATGTCGTCGCTCAACGCGGCGACCTGCGCCTCAGCCGACGGCCAGGTAGCGAGTTCGAGATCGTGCTGCGCGTTATACGCGGCGATGGTCTCGGAAAGCGGCGGTTTGACCGGACCGTTGTGCTTGACCGTGCCTTCGAGCGTTTCCCAGGTGAGATTGAGACCGTCGAAATCGGCGTAACGGCGTTCGAGCGATGTCAGGACCCGCAGCGTCTGGTCGTTGTGCGAGAAGCCGCCATAGTCCTTCATCGCGGCGTCGAGCGCTTCTTCGCCAGCGTGGCCGAATGGGGTATGGCCGAGATCGTGCGCCAGTGCCAGCGCCTCGGCGAGATCCTCGTTCAGTCCCAGCGCGCGCGCCAGGCTACGCGCGATCTGCGCGACTTCGAGGCTGTGGGTCAGTCGCGTCCGATAGTGATCGCCTTCGTGATAGACGAAGACCTGGGTCTTGTATTGCAGGCGGCGGAACGCGGCGGAGTGAATGATGCGGTCGCGATCGCGCTGGAACGGCGTGCGGCTCGGACTCTCCGGCTCGCGATGCAGCCGCCCGCGACTCCTTTCCGGCGAGGAGGCGTAAGGAGCGAGCGCAACGGTCATGGCGCGAAACTATCCCTCGCGTCGAGTCGATGCAATCTCTTGTGGCGGCGTTGAACCGCATTAACGCATGCGTGAAAGACAACATGCGCCGGTGTTGGAGACCGGTTTGACAAACGCGCCGGCATCCCCACATAAAGGCAACACGGAGCATCCGAACATGGCCGATATCCTCGAAAAGGAACGCAGCGTCAGCCTTTCGGCGAGCGCCGCCAAGCGCGTCAAGGAACTCAAGGCGCAGGAGAATCTGCCCCATGCATTCTTGCGCCTCGCCGTGTCGGGCGGCGGCTGCTCGGGCTTCCAATACGGTTTCAGCTTTGACGAGAATCTCCAGCCCGACGACCGTTCGTTCGAATGCGACGGCGTGATGCTCGTGGTCGACGAAACTTCGCTCGACCTCGTCAAAGGCGCCGTGGTCGATTTCGTCGAAGACATGATGGGCGCGTCGTTCCAAGTGAAGAATCCGAACGCCGCATCGTCGTGCGGCTGTGGCAGTTCGTTCTCGGTCGACTGAGCCCCTGCCCGCTTGACCAAACTCGCGTCCTGGAATGTCAATTCGGTCAAGGCGCGGCTCGGCCATCTGCTTGACTGGCTCAAGACAGCGCAGCCCGACATCGTCTGCCTTCAGGAATTGAAATGCACCGAAGCGGACTTTCCGCGGCTCGAGATCAAGAGCCTCGGCTACGATTCCGTCGTCGCCGGACAGAAAGCCTATAACGGCGTCGCCATCCTGTCGCGCGCGCCCGCGAAGGATGTGGTGACGACGCTCCCCGGCGACGGCAAGGACGAACAGGCTCGCTATATCGAGGCGACGATCGACGATCTGCGTGTCGCCTCGGTCTATCTGCCCAATGGAAATCCGGCGCCAGGCGAGAAGTTCGACTACAAGCTCGCTTGGATGAAGCGCCTCACGGCGCATGCGCGACGCCTGCTCGACCGTGAGCTGCCGTTTGCGCTGGCCGGCGATTTCAACGTCGCGCCGACTGACGACGACGTCTACGATCCCGCGGGCTGGAAGGATGACGCGTTGTGCCGGCCGGAATCACGAACGCAGTTCCGTGCGCTGCTCAATCTCGGCATCGCCGACGCGTTCCGCACGCTGCATAGCGAAGGCCAGCGTTATACCTATTGGGATTACATGCAGCGCCGCTTCGAGGATCGAAAATCAGGCTGCGACGGCGCGGCCGGCGTTGCGGCGATGGCGCGCAACCAGCAGTCCGAGCAAGCCGAGAGCAGCCGCGAGCATCGTCCAGGTCGCCGGCTCAGGTGCGGCGAGGAACTGCACGGTGAGCCCGTTGAGCGTCAGCGCTTGCGGTCCGTTGGCCGCCCAGCCGGCGTCGACAACGAACGCAACGTCGGTGACGATCTGCGAGCCATCGGACCCGGACTGGAACGACGCAAAGGTCTTATAGGTGCCGGTGTTCTCGAAGCCGGTGTCATTGGTCGCGTTGACGAGATTCAGGCCGCTGAACGCCGTCGTGAAAGCCGACGGGCTGCTCTGGTTGAAGCTCGGCGGCGGGCCGAGATAGACGCTGTAGAAATTGCCGTTGGCCAGGCCAACGACAAACCGCGGCGCGCCGCCGTCGGCGCCGCCGGAAATGTCGTTAAAGTTGGCGCTGAGGCCGACGATGTTGTTCAGGCTGAACGTCTGGTTCGGGAAGAAATCGACGTAGCTGTAGGTCGTCGGATTGCTGGTGAGGCTGAACGGTCCATTCGGAAATCCGGTCGCCATGTTCAAGGCGTCGGCGTCGTTGGAATAGGTCCCCGTTGCGGTTACCACGGTGGCAAAGGCGGGCAGCGCCGCGGTGAAAGTCAACGCAGCGGCAAGCAACGACGCGCGCGCAGATGCGCGGATAATCCGGTTCATGTCAGCACCTTCGGGTTCGGGTAATCGCGTTTTTTTATTGTTGGATGCAAAATAATCGCGTGGAAATTTCACGACAAATGGAATGTATGTTTAACGTGCGAGAATCTATGCCTAATGAAATCGCCGAAAGCGACGCGCCAACATTTGCGCGCGGCGTGTCGTTGGTTAAGCGCGCGGGCGCTTGCCGGCGCGACGACAATCACGATTAACGCAGCGGGAAATCGATCGCGCGAGCGCGCGGATCAGAACTTGACGCCGTAACCCAGGCGGAAATTGTCGCCGAATTCGCCGTGCACAGTGCTGAAATCCGGAGTGCGGGTCCGGTCGAAGGACAGCATCACACTCTGGTTCTGGCTCAAATCGTAGCCGAGGCTCAACGTGCCGCGCACTGCTGCCGGTGCGCCGCCTGATAGCGCCTCACGCATCGGATCGGTACCCGGACTCAAGAAGCTGCCGGAAAGGCCGAAGCCGCCGTGGAAATGGTCGCTATTGAAGAGGTTCCATGACAGGCCCGCGACGTTGCGCGCGGTATTGCTCGCAGGATCGAGTTCGAGCGCCGATTCCGGTCGCGGAGAGAATATGAAGCTGAACGCGCTCTTGCTGCCCGGCGTCGTCAACGCCACCTCGAAATCATCGGCACCGGCGGAAGGCGGCGTCAGATTCGGCAGATTGAGTTGGAATTCCGGCAACGGTGCGCCACCGCGGACCAGGGAAGTCGACTCAAGCGCAAACGCCGGCAGAGCAACCGCAACCGCGGCGGCCGTGACGACGGCACACACAAATCCATTCGCAAAACGAGCCATAACGACCTAACTGTGCCGGGCACATAAACCGCAGTTACTCTATCCGCGCCGGTGGCACGATTCAATCGCAACCGGCCCTCACCTGCGCGCAACCGCGCGACTCTACGGCGATAACTCTTTGTATTTATAACTTATTCTGAGACCGCTGGAATTCGCTCCGGGGTGTGACTGCGGGGTAACGGTGCCGCTGACCATCTGGGTCTTCGATCAACCAGGAGTCGTCATCGAGCAATTCCGCATAGTCTGGGCCCACCGGCACCTTGCCGTGGCCACCGGGCAGATCGAGGACATAGGTCGGTTGGCACAAGCCCGAGACCCGGCCGCGCAAGGCGCGCATGACATTGCGGCCAGCCGCGAGCGTGGTGCGAAAATGCGCCGTGCCGCGCGCCAGGTCAGCATGGTGCAGGTAATAGGGCTTTACCCGCATAGCGACCAGGCCGCGGAACAGCGCTTCGAGGGTCGCGGCATCGTCGTTGATGCCTTTGAGCAAGACGCTTTGCCCGAGCAATGGAATGCCCGCCTTGGTCAGCCGCGCGCATGCGGCGCGCGTCGCCGGCGTCAGTTCGCGCGGATGATTGGCGTGGATCGCGACATAAACCGCCTTTTCGGTGCCGAGCGCAGCAACCAACGCCGGCGTCACCCGGGCCGGCTCTACGATCGGCACACGGGTATGGAACCGGATTACCTGCACGTGCGGAATAGCGTCGAGCGCGCGCACGATTTCCTTCAACCGCCGTGCCGACAACAGAAACGGATCGCCGCCGGTGACGATCACTTCCCAAATCGCCGGATTCCGACGGATATAGGCGAACGCGGCGGCAAGCTCGCGCGCGGTCAGTGCGCCGCCCTTCCCCACTGCTTCGCGCCGGAAGCAGAAGCGGCAATAGACCGGACAGACGAGCAGCGGCTTCAACAACACACGATCGGGATATCGGTGGACGATGCCTTTGATCGGCGCGAAGCGGTCGTCGCCGATCGGATCGGCCCGTTCCTCGGGCACAATGCGCAGCTCTGCCGTGCTCGGCACGAACTGGCGCGCGATCGGATCACCGGCGGTCTCGATCAATTCCACGACGTGCGGCGTGACGGCCACGGCGAAACGCCGCGCGACGCGCTCCACCCCGCGACGGCGGCGCGCCGGCAGCAAGCCGGCATCCACCAGCTCGTCGGCGCGGCGAAGCGTGCGAGATTTCATGCGCCTTGGTAGCCGCGCGCGGCCGCACACGTCCAGCGGTATTCAGCGTATCAGCGGGGTGATTTTCTCGAGGCCCGCCGGCTTGTCGGACGGCGCCATTGGCAAGGCGGTGCATGAACCCGGCCGCTGGGCGATGCACACGTCATGCACGCAGCGCAACGTCACAAAGCCTGAATTCTCCGGCAGGGCATGCGACGCCAGTACTGTATTAAACGCGTCACGGTGCGCAATGAAGCCGGCTTCATCGCTGATCCAATAAAGCGGCACATTTTGGTGGATCATGCTGTAGCCACCCGATAGGAACCATGGCACGCCATAGAGATCGACGCCGCAAACATTCGGCAGCTTCGCGACGATAGCGTCGGCGCGGACCGCGTTGGCGCCGCGCATCCAAATCTCTTGGTACGGCGGCGTGAACGCGAGCGCCGCCGGTGTCAGGACGGCCAGCAACAGCACGGGCACGGCGGCGGTGCGCAACGCAGCGGCCGTCGACATGCCGCGCAACGCGAAACCGTCGGCGATCCAGTCGACGATTTGCGCCAGGCCAAGGCCGGCGGAAATGATCGTCAGCAGCAGCGCCGGATAGATGAAGCGGAATTCCTTGTGCCCAACTGGCGAGTGTAGCGCCACGACGATGAGCGCCAGCACCGCGAGCTGCGGCAGACGCAGCGCACCGAACCGCGCCAACACCACAATCGCGATGACGACCGCGCCCCAATAATAAAGAACGATGTCGGCATACTCGTACCACGGCATGACGCCGAAATACGTGCTGACGCCCTCGAACAGATTGATCTCGACGTTGCGCCACAGCGATTCCAGCGGCCAGCCCCAGGTCGCCGCATCCACTGCGCCGAACAGAACGAGCGCCGCCACACCACCGGCGATGAGCGGCCATATGCGCAGCGGCAACGGCGCTGCATTCCGCCACGGCCAAAGGACCACGAACGCAATCGCGGGCGCGATCTGGATGCGCAGCAGTGCGGCAACACCGAGCAAAAAGCCCGCGACAATCAAACGGCCGCGCGCCTGCACCGCGTAACCGGGCACGGCAAGATAGAGGCCAATGACCAGCACATGCGCGGACACCACCTCGCTCAACGTGCGCGGGCCGAAATAGACGGCGTCCACCCAGCAGGCGGTCAGCGCGCCGGCGACGATGCCGCCCCATAGGCCGTAAAGCCGCCGGCCCCAGAGAAAGGCGCAAAGCGCACTACCGGCGCCGAGTGCGGCGAACACGGTGCCAATGGCGGGCAGATAGACGGCCGGGCCGTCGCCGACGAAGCGTACCGCCTGCATGATGCCGGCGATGAAGCCGGGCAACACCCACGAACGCGTGCCATAGAGAAACTCCCACGGCACCAAGCCGGTGCCGTAGACGACGCGGTGTGCCTGCTCGACCGTCTGGAAGATTTCGTCGGGAAAATTGATTCCGGGAAAGACAAAGACCGGCAGCAACCGCAGCGCGAAAGCGGCGATATAGATCGCGGCGCCCGCGATCAGCGCCGGATTGACGGCTTCGACCGGCTGGGTCTGGAGACGAATCCTGGGTGCTTCGGCGTCGGGCATGGCTCCCAGTCAGGATGAGGGAGAATGGTTAATGCCGCGCAAACCATTCGGCCGGAACCGCCGGACTGCGGCCGTGGATCATGCCACGGCGGCGATTACAAATCCGCGAAACAGTGGGTTTCGGCCTTGGCGCCGGGATGTACGACTGCGCCCTTTTCGGCATCACCGACGGTCTGGGCATAGCGCCAGATCGCGCCCGATTGATATTCCGTCTTCTTGGCCTTCCAGGCCTTGCGGCGGCGCGCAAGCTCGGCGGCGCTCAGCTTGACGTTGAGCGTGCCCTTGCCCGCATCGATCTCGACGATATCGCCATCCTTCAGCAGGCCGATCGGGCCGCCGACTGCCGCTTCGGGCCCGACATGGCCGATGCAGAAGCCGCGCGTGCCGCCCGAGAAACGGCCGTCGGTGATCAGGGCCACGTCCTTGCCGGCACCCTGGCCGTAAAGCGCCGCCGTGGTTGAAAGCATCTCGCGCATACCGGGACCGCCGCGCGGGCCCTCGTAGCGGATCACAAGCAAATCGCCCTTCTTGTATTTCTTCGCCTCGACCGCAGCGAAGCAATCTTCTTCGCGATCGAAACACCGCGCGGGGCCGCGGAACTTGAGCTCGATGCCTTGCATGCCGGCGACTTTGCAGATCGCGCCCTGCGGCGCGAGGTTGCCTTTGAGCACGATGAGGCCGCCGCTCTTGGCCAGCGGCTTCTTGGTCGAATGCACCACGTCCTGGTTTTTGGGCACGACAGCGTCCTTGAGATTCTCGGCCATGGTCTTGCCGGTGACAGTCAGGCAATCGCCGTGCAAGTACCCGCCGTCGAGCAACGCCTTGAGCAGCACCGGCACGCCGCCGACGCGGTGCAGATCGTTCATCACATATTTGCCGCCCGGCTTGAAGTCGCCGATATACGGCGTTTTCTTGAAAATCTTTCCGACAGCGTGGATGTCGAAATCGATGCCGGCCTCGTTGGCGATTGCCGGCAGATGCAGCGCCGCATTGGTCGAGCCGCCCGAGGCCGCGACCACCATCGCCGCATTCTCGAGCGACTTCTTGGTGACGATATCGCGCGGCCGGAGACCCCGGCGGATGAGCGCCATCACTGTTTCGCCGGAAGCCTCGGCGTATTGGTCACGTGAATCATACGGCGCTGGCGTGCCGGCCGAGCCCGGCAATGCCAATCCCAGCGCTTCGGAGACGCAGGCCATGGTGTTGGCGGTGAACTGACCACCGCACGAACCGGCCGACGGACAGGCATGACATTCGAGGTCATGCAGTTCCTCGTCGGTCATCCGCCCGGCGTTGTGCATGCCAACACCCTCGAACACATCGACGATGGTGACATCACGGCCCTGGAAGCGTCCGGGCAGGATCGAACCGCCGTACATGAACACCGACGGCACGTTCAACCGCAGCATTGCCATCATCAAGCCGGGCAGTGACTTGTCGCAGCCGGCCAAGCCAACGAGCGCATCGTAAGAGTGGCCGCGCATGGTTAGCTCGACGCTATCGGCGATTACTTCGCGCGACACCAGCGACGATTTCATTCCGGCGTGGCCCATGGCGATGCCGTCGGTGACGGTGATGGTGGTGAATTCGCGCGGCGTGCCGCCGGCCGCCGCAACGCCTTTCTTTGCCGCCTGCGCCTGACGCGCCAGCGAAATGTTGCACGGTGCGGCTTCATTCCACGTCGTGCACACGCCGACGATCGGCTGCATCAGCTGCTCTTCGGTGACACCCATGGCGTAGAACATGGAGCGGTGCGGCGCGCGCTCCGGCCCGACGGTGATGTGCCGGCTCGGCAGCTTCGATTTGTCGAACGGCTTGTTGCTCATTCCATCGGGCATAGCGGACTCTCCTGCGGACCGGATGCCGCACCTTACAAAGCAGTGAGCGGCCTTTCCAGACTTTCGACGCCCAAGCCGCGATAATGGTGCCCCAGACTACGCCGCCTTGTGCTTGCCGCGCGGCAGTGTCGCCTTAAGATAGCGGCCAACCAACAACGCCGCCGGATAGGAGACTTCTTCCTCCATCCGCGCATGTGCGATTAGTTGCGTGGCGAAGCGCGCAGCTTCTGGCTTGGCTTCGTCCTTCGCGGCGGCGGCAAGCTTCTCGAGCGCAGCGACGATCGTCTTGTGCTCCGCCAGCATGTTCTCGTATTCCGCCGCGAGCCTGTCGGTCATGGCCAGAACTTCGGCCATGGCTGGATCGACCCTACCGCCAGCGAGCGCCGGCAACAGTCCGAGCGGCGGCAACGCGAAGGCTTCCTCTTTGATGAAATGTGGGTGCAGCAGGCGCGCGACGTCGGCCGCTGCTGCGGCCGTGCGGCCGCCCGAACGGGTCGCATGAGCGAGTGCGGCATGCAACTCTTCGTGCTCGCGCACCATCGATGGCGGTGTATGCGAAATCATTGCCGGCATGAATCGCTCCTCGTTGTGGCGGCGAAATCCCGCTCGGCCCGTGCCGCGATCATTGGGTCTCGTCGTAGTGGCCGGACGAAGTCTTCTCCGCTGCTTCGTAAAGCCGCTCGACGTAATGGATATAGGTCACGTATGCCTCGACGTATTCGCGCCCGGCGGCGATGTCGTCGGGCTTGAACTGTTTTTTCGCCTGAGCGTCCTTGAAGTGGGCGCGCAGCCCCTCCTCGACCTTCGCAGTGATGAGCTTGACCAGCGCCGCGTCGGAGCCCGTCTCGAGCGCCTTGTCGGCCGCGGGAATTGCCGGGCCGAGATCGCGACCGGCGGGTTTGAGGCCGGTATAAGGCGCGTTCTCGCCGGCGCGATGAATTCGAACCAGGGTCTCGAAAAAATAGCGGTCGGCGAACTCACGCGCCTGCGGACCAAGCTTACGCATCGCGCGGGCGTCCGCGAATGCCTGTTGTATTTCGTCGGCATGCTGCGGCTGAACCCAGATCAGAATACGGTTGATCTCGCCGCTGTCGAGCGCCGCCCTGGCAGCAGTCACCACCGGCCCGTCTAGGCCGTCGCAATGGGCATGGGCCCGTGGAGCGTAAAACATCACCAGTCCGGCGACGAGCAACGCCGCGATCACGGACACGACAGAAATTCGTGCAAACGGGTGAATTGCGCGCATGGACCCTCCTTGGGCGCGACCATCGCGCACCCGACCCGATATCATTGGCGTGTGATAAGTGGCGCCATCAGGCGCGGCATCGCCTTGATCTGGATCAAGGGCCCGGTCAGCGCCGGCTAATTCGCGGCGCCGCCGTAGCGAATCGCGACGACTTCAATCGCTTCGGCGCCGCGCGGACCTTTGAGCTCGACCACATCGCCGACTCGCGCCTTTAACAGCGCGCGCGCCACCGGCGCGATCCAGCTCACCTGGCCTCTGTCGGCGTCGGCTTCGTCGATGCCGACGATGGTGATCGTGTGCTCTTTGTCGTCGGGCGTCGCGTAGGTCACGGTGGCACCGAAGAATACCTGCTCGCGGTTGGTCTGCGCCGCCGGGTTGACCACTTCAGCGATCTCAAGGCGCTTGGTCAGGAAGCGGATGCGGCTGTCGATCTCGCGCAGCCGTTTCTTGCCATAGATGTAGTCGCCGTTCTCCGAGCGATCGCCGTTGCCGGCGGCCCACGCTACCGTCTCGACCACCTTCGGCCGCTCGACCTTGATCAGCGCCTTGAGTTCGTCCTGCAGGCGGCGATGCCCGGCGGCGGTTATGTAGTTCTTGGCGCCGGCCGGCAGCGCCGGACCGCTTTCGAATTCGGCGTCGTCGGGCGCGTCGTCGGTTTCCTTGGTGAAAGCCTTGCTCATGCCGCGATCTTGCCATCGCCGTGCGCGCGCGCCAAGATCGCACGCATGGAAGGACGCCCTGCTCCAACATTGTCGCAGCGCGCCGACGAACTCGAGCACCGGCAGATCGCGGAACTTGAGCGGCTGGTCGACCGCTCGGTGCTATTCACCTCGGGCGACCGCGATCCGACCGAGCCGGTGCCAATGCGCTTCAAGACGCTGGCGCCGGGACAGCATGTGCTGATGGGCGACGATCCGCGCCTCAAGAAAATGCCGCCGAAGCCGACGCTGACGGATTTCTTCCGGCTGCGCTTCGCGCCGGCGCATCACCTGCTGCAAAGCGCGACGCACGCGCGCAAGGCCGGCATGAGCGAGAAAGTGATCACCGCCTGTCTGCTGCACGACATTGCCATCCTTGGATTCATCCGCGCCGACCACGGCTATTGGGGCGCGCAGCTGGTCGAGCCCTATGTCGATGAAGAAGTCGCGTGGGCGATCCGCGCGCATCAAGCACTGCGCTTTTATGCCGACGAGAGCGTCGGCTACACCTATCCCGAGATGTACGTGCGGATGTTTGGCGCTGACTACAAGCCCGAGCCGTACATCGAGGAGGCCTATCGCCGCGCGCGCAAGCACAAATGGTACATGACCGGGCGCCTGATCACGGTTTACGACGTCTATTCTTTCGACGCCAACGCTCAAGTGAGCTTCGACGACTTTACCGACGTCCTCGGCCGCAATTTCAAGCAGCCCGAAGAAGGCCTGGGTTTCGACGACAGCCCGGTCGCGCACATGTGGCGCACCATCATCTGGCCGACGAAGTTCCTGTAACGCTCCGTCGAACGTTACTTGCCCGGCGGCTTGTAATTGCCGTGCTTGGTCATCGCGGCGTCGGCCTCTTCAACCGTCATCAGCGGTGTCATGCTCAGTTGCGCCAGTCCCGCGGAATTGACCGCGAGCGAGAACGCGGCGGCCGCGCCGTTGTCAGGCAATTCGACGACCGAAACGATGTCGTCGCTGCCAAATGCGAGATAGAAACTTTCGAGCTTGCCGCCGAGCGATTCCGCCAGCTTGCCCACGGACGCGCGCCGGCCCGATGCCTTGTCCTTGATCAGACCCCTGACGCCTTCAGCATTGTACGAAGCGCGCGCAAGATATTTCGCCATTGGACCCTCCCCGGATACTGTTGTGGCTGGCAGCAGGATAGCATTCCGGCGGCATCCACGGTACCAACAGGCGGCGACAGCACGGGAGGCTAAGCATGATCCGGATCGATCCGAAGACGACGGCTTGCGTCACCATCGACATGCATCGCGGCCATCTCGATCCAGCCGTGGCGACGCTGCCCTTGCCCGCGGAACGCTGCGGCCCGGTGATCGCGCGCTCGGCCAAGCTGTTCGAGGCGCTGCGCCGGCGCGGCGTGCCGATCGTGCACGTCGTCACCGAGTACCGCGACCCGGACGAGATCAAGGCCAATCCATTCTGGCGCGGCGAGCCGGGCGACAACCGGCCGAAAATGCGCCAGGGCGCCTTTACACACAATCTCGTCGGCAGCCGCGGCACCGAGATCATTCCCGACCTACTGCGCGACGGCGACCATGTCGTGCGCGGCAAGAAACGCTACAGCCCCTATCTCGGCACCGACCTGCTGTTCCTGCTCAAAAGCCGGCTGGGCGTCGGCACGCTGATCCTCGCTGGCATCAACACGACGTCATGCGTGCTGTGTTGTGCGTTTGAATCCACCAATCTCGATTTCAAGGTGGTGATCGCGTCCGACGCGGTCGACACAATGGACGGGCCGGAGATGCACCGCTTCGCGCTCGACCTGATGGGCCGCACCGTCGGCTGGCCAATGACCAACGACGAAATCACGCAAGCGCTGGTGGCGTAAGACCTACGCCCCGCCGATGCGGGCGAGTGCGGCGTCGAGCCGCGTGAGCGCGGCGCGCGCGTCGGCCTGGCGCTCGCGCTGCTCATCGATCGCTTCAGCCTTGGCCTTTGCCAAGAATTGCTCATTGCCGAGTTTGGCGGCGATCTTGTCGAGCTCGACGCGAACGTTCTGAGCCTCTTTCTGAAGGCGCGCACGCTCCTTGCCGACGTCGATGGCGCCGGCAAAGTCGAGTAACAAGGAAGCGCCTTCGACCACCACCTGGATGGTGTTCTGCTTGGCCGGCGCGGTCGCATCAACCGGATGGATGCGCTTGAGCCGCGCGAGCCGCCGGATCAGCGCGTCGTGCCGCACCAGCCAATCCTTTTTCTCGCCACCAGCCTCGGTGACATAAGCCGCAATCTCCTGCGCCGGCGGCACGTTCATCTCGGCGCGCGCCGTGCGAATCTGGGCGATCAGGGCGACCGCCCAGTCCATTTCAGCCGAGGCGTCACGATCGACAAGCTCGGTATCAAATGCCGGCCATTGGCTCTGGATCAGTAGTCCGCCTTTGCCATCGGCCAGATGCTTCCATAGCTCCTCGGTGACAAAAGGCATGATCGGATGCAGCAGGTGAACGAGCCGTGACAGCACCCAGGCGGTCATCGCGCGCGTTTCGGCCTTGGCGGCGACGTCGGCGCCGGTCAGCAGCGGCTTGGAGAATTCGACGTACCAGTCGCAGAACGTGCCCCAGGTGAAGTGATAGAGCGTTTCGGCCGCGGCGTTGAACTCGAAGGCTTCGATCGCTTCGGTCGCACGCAGCGCCGCCTGCGCCAGCGCACCGGCGATCCATTTATTGAGCGTCAACTTGGCGCTCGCCGGATCGAACTTGGGATCGAGCCGGCACTCGTTCATCTCGGCGAAACGCGCCGCGTTCCACAATTTGGTGGCGAAGTTGCGATAGCCTTCGATGCGGCTTTCGGCGAGCTTCACGTCCCTGCCCTGCGCCGCCAATGCGGTCAATGTGAAGCGCAGCGCGTCGCAGCCGTACTTGCCGATGATGGCGAGCGGATCGACGATGTTGCCCTTAGACTTCGACATCTTTTGGCCGCGCTCGTCGCGCACCAGGGCGTGGATGTAGACCGTCTTGAACGGCACCTCGCCCATGAATTTGCAGCCCATCATCATCATTCGCGCGACCCAAAAGAAGATGATGTCGAAGCCGGTGACCAGCACGTCGGTCGGGTAATAGCGCTTGACCTCCGGCGTCTCGGCCGGCCAGCCGAGCGTCGAGAATGGCCACAGTGCCGACGAAAACCAGGTGTCGAGCACGTCGTCGTCGCGCTTCAGCGCAACATCCTTGCCGTAATGCGCACGCGCCGCCGCCTTGGCGGCGTCCTCGGTCTCCTCCACGAAGATGCGGCCGTCGGGCGCGTACCACGCCGGAATCTGGTGGCCCCACCAAATCTGCCGCGAGATGCACCACGGCTGGATGTTGCGCATCCATTCGAAGAAGGTGTTCTCCCACTGCCGCGGCACGAACACCGTCGCGCCGCGCTCGACCGCTTCGATTGCCGCCTTCGCCAGTTCCTTGGCATTGACGTACCACTGGTCGGTCAGCCAGGGCTCGATGACCACGCCCGAGCGGTCGCCGTAGGGCACCATGAGCGTGTGCGGTTCGGTCTTTTCCAAAAGGCCGGCAGCCTCGAGATCGGCAAGCACCTGCTTGCGTGCGGCGAAACGATCCATGCCGCGATAGGCCGCCGGCACGTTGTCGTTGAGCTTGGCGTCGCGGTCGAAAATATTGATCAGCGGCAGGTTGTGCCGGCGGCCGACCTCGAAGTCGTTGAAATCGTGCGCCGGTGTGATCTTGACCGCGCCGCTGCCGGCCGTCGGATCAGCGTGCTCGTCGCCGACGATTGGAATGTGCCGTTCGGTCAGCGGCAGAACGACGTGCTTGCCGATGAGACTCTTATAGCGTTCATCTTCGGGGTTCACCGCGACGCCCGTATCACCGAGCATGGTCTCGGGCCGCGTCGTCGCCACGGTGATGAACGTGCCGTCATGGCCGGCGACCGGATATTTGATGTACCAGAGTGAGCCCTTGGTCTCGCGGTTTTCGACCTCGAGATCGGACACGGCGGTATGCAGCTTGGGGTCCCAGTTAACCAGCCGCTTGTCGCGGTAGATCAAGCCTTCCTTGTGCAAACTGACGAAGACTTTGCGCACGGCGGCGCTCAGGCCCTCGTCCATGGTGAAACGCTCGCGGCCCCAGTCGGGCGAAGTGCCGAGCGACCGCAATTGGCGCGTGATGGTGCTGCCGCTCTCGGCTTTCCATTGCCAAACACGTTCGACGAATCTCGCCCGGCCGAGCGCGTGGCGATCCGTCTTCTCTGCTGCCAGATTGCGCTCGACAACCATCTGCGTCGCGATGCCGGCATGGTCGGTGCCCGGCTGCCACAAGACGTCGCGGCCACGCATGCGCTCGAACCGCGTCAAGATGTCCTGCAGCGTGTGGTTGAGCGCATGGCCCATGTGCAGGCTGCCGGTGACATTGGGCGGCGGCATGGCGATGCAGAACGGCCGCTTCGGCGATCGGGGATCGCAGGCGAAGGCGCCGGACTTCTCCCATTGCGCGTAGATGACCGGCTCGATCGCGCCGGGATTGAAGGTCTTGTCGAGCATCGCGCCGTTTTAGGCGGCCAAACGGATCACCGCAAGGTGCGCGTCGTGCCGATCTCTATGCCGGCTGGCCTGTCAGTCGCCGCGCGCCTCGCGCGCGAGCCGCGCGATCTCCTCGCGCACGATGCGCTCGATGAGCGGCGGCAGATTGGCATCGAGCCACGCTTTGAGCAGCGGCTTGAGCAGCTCACGCGTCGCCTCCTCGAGTGCGCGATCACCCGACGACGCCGCGGCGCGCGCGGTCTCGCGCGTCAACGCCGACAGCGCCGCAACCGAAGCGGCGGCCGTGCCCGCCGAGATAACGCTCTCGGTCGGCGCTTCGACCGTCGCAGGCTTGTCGGCGGCAGGATCCGGCACGGGCGCCGGTTTCGGCGCCGGCTCGTCGGGCGCCACCGCAATCGGCGGCGTCTCGGTACGTGGCGTGGTACGTGCAGCGAGCGACACCACCGAGCCGTCGGCTTCGACGCGGTCAGTCAACTCGAGAATGTCCTGCTCCGCGGCGACCGCACTTACCTTGCCGCTGTCTTTGGTGTCTTCGGCGATGATGCGACGGATCGAGGCGAGGATCTCCTCCATCGAGGGCTCGTCCTGGCGCCGGATATCCGACATGGCAACCTCCACCAACACGCGCCGCCAACCGGGCGGCACCCAGATATAGTAGGAAAAGACCCTGGCAAATGCTAGGAAGCCGTCCGGCCTGGGGATAACTCCCGTTAGCGATCGACTCTATTTGTCCGGGCCGAACCCCAGCCACTTCGACCGGACCGCCTGGTAATAACGGTTCACGTCGTAAAGGTTCACCGGCAGCTTCAGATCCGCGGCGGTAAGCCGGCCGATCTGATTGGAAAGATTGAATTCGGCAACCGCGAGATCGTGCTGCGCCCGCACCAGATTCGTGCGGTCGCTGAACAACTCCTGCTCGGCGTTGAGCACGTCGATCAATGTCCGCAAGCCCGAGCGCTGCTGCGCCTGCAGCCCCTCGTACGCGATCGTATCGGCCTGGATGGCGGCCTGCTGCGAAACAATGTTGGCGCGCTGCGCCAGAATTGTCTCCCAGGCGGCGGTGGCGCCTTCGACGGCGAAGCGCCGCGCATCGTCGGTAAGACCTTGGCTCTGGCCGACTTTCTGCTTGGCTTGCCGCGATTCCGAATAGATCAGACCAGCCTCGTAAAGCGGCACGCTGAGTTGCGCCTGCACGGTGCCGAAAGTGGTTTCATGGCCCTGGAGCTGCACTGGATCGTCCGTGCGGTTGGCCTCGCCGACCAGATTGACGCTCGGCAGCAGTTGCGCCTCAGTCGCCGCGACCTGGTCGCGCGCGGCGTCCTCGCCGAACAGCGCCGAGATCACGTTTGGATTCTTGAGCGCGGCCTGACTGAGCGCGTCGTCGCGCGTCGCCGGGATCTGCGGCCGCACAGTCGGCGGCACCAGATTCTCCGGTGCGCGGCCGACGAAGCGCTTGTAGTTGGCGCGGTCGGACTGCAGCGTGCCTTCGTCCTGCTGTCGCTGGGCGTGCGCCGCCTGCAGTCGGGCCTCGGCCTGAGCGACATCTGTGCGCGTGATGATGCCCGAACGGAACTGGGCTTGAGCCTGATCGAGCGTCTGCTGCAGCACCTTCTCGTTGTTGCGATCGAGATCGACCACCGACTGGTCGCGCAGGACGTCGAGATAGGCCGAGGCGACGCTGAACAGGATGCCGCCTTCGACGGCGATCAGGTGGGCGCGCTCGGATTTTACGGTGTCCTCGGCCGCGGCGGTCTTGGCGACGGTCTGGCCGCCTTGATAGACCGGTTCGATCAGCTTGAAATCGAGCGAACGCGGCGTGTTATAGCCTTCCGGCTGCTGCGTACTGGTGGTCGGCGTGTTCTCGAACTGCTGCTTGCCGATGGCGCCATTGAACTCGAGTGTCGGCCGCCAGCCGGATAGCGCCTGATTCACGCCTTCGTCGATGGCGCGCAGGTTGGCGCGCTCGGCGAGCAATTGCGGATTGGTATCGTAGGCCTCGGCGAGCGCATCCTGCAGCGTCTCGGCCCGCGCCGATAAAGTGCCGAATACCAGCGCCGGTAGCAACGCGAGGATCGCGCTGCGTTGCATCACTGCGTGCTCAAAACACGAAGCTCGGCGCCGGCTGGTATCCCGGCATGTAATGCGTTCCGGCATCGAACACCGGCCGGCGCGACAGCACACCGTCGACGCGCGTCATCACCTCGGCCTCGCCCATCGGCGTGCCGGGCTTGCGCATGACGCCGACCAAGCGGCCGCCTTCGACCAGCTGCGCACGCAACGCCTCCGGCACATCGGTTGCGGCACCGGCAAGGACAATCACGCTGTATGGCGCGCCGGCTGGATAGCCCCGGTCGAGCGCGCCCTGCACAATCTGCACATTGGCGCAGCCGAGTTCGGCCAAGCGTTGGCGTGCGGCGGTGGCTGCAGCCGAATCAGATTCAAGCATGAAGACCTGGCCGCCGAGCCGCGACACGACGGCAGCGGCGTAGCCGCTTTGATCGCCGATCACCAGCGCGCGATCGGTCGGCGCGATATGCGCGAACTGCACCAGCCGCGCGAGCACCATCGGCTCGATCAGCCAGCGGCCATTGCCAAGCGGCAGGTCTTCGTCGATGTAAGCGACGCGAGCGAGCGTGTCCGGCACAAACCGTTCGCGCGGCAGCTCGTTGAAGGCGTCGAGCAGGCGGCTATCGGTGATGGTGTTGGTGCGCAGCTGGCTCTCAACCATGGCCAGGCGCGCGGCACGGAAATCGGATCGGGTCATGGGTTTGGATGAAGATCGGCCGCTAATGGTCTTGAACATCCAATTATAGCTGCAGCGCAGCGGCGCGACAATCGCAGCGTCGCCTCGGCATTGCGCGGAGCCCGCGGAAACGCCTATATGTCGGCCTCCGCGCGCCGGCCGGATGGCAGAGTGGTTATGCAGGGGACTGCAAATCCCCGTACAGCGGTTCGATTCCGCTTCCGGCCTCCACGCGCTTCCAGTTTGGACTCGTTAACCGGGCGCGTGTATATGATGCGGCACTATTCGGGGGTAGCTCAGCGGTAGAGCAATCGGCTGTTAACCGATCGGTCGTCGGTTCGATCCCGACCCCCCGAGCCATTTTTCAAGCCAAGGGGCTGAGCAGCAAGACCGCTCGGCCCCTTGCGCGTTTTGCAGCGACACGAAGCGTCCGTTCAGCTCAGCGCCGCGCCGGCAGCAATTGTTTGATGCGCGCCGACAGACCGTGACGGAAGCGCTCGCGCCGCACGACGCTGTCGCTCTCGACCCAATTGAGCTGAACCACACGGCGCGGTCCGCTCGTCGGATGATGACCGTGCCACGAATGCGGCGTGACCAGGAACGCCAGCAGCGTCCCGGCAGCCGGCGGCACTTCAGCGACCATGTCGTCGAGGCTGGTGTTGGAGCGTAGCAACCGCAGCCGTCCGCCCGGCGCCTCCCAGGCTTCGTTCATATAAACCAGCACGGTTATGATCTTGGTCGCGCTGTCGGTGTGGATACGTCCGTCTTTGGCCTGCGCCTGACCGCGAACCGTCACCATCGTTGGCCGACCGGTGAGATCGATGCCGAATTTGCGCGCGAAGGCGTTGCGCATGTCTGGTCCCTCGATCTCGGCGAGGAATTCGCCGAATGCCGGACCGTAGGTAACGTCGCCGACCGGAAAGCTGCCTGGCTGCTCGACCACCGGATAGTCCGCAGACAACGCCGAACGCGCCGCCGCCGGCACGAAGCCCGGAACGATCAGGTAAGGAAACGGATCGGCCTCAAGCGGTGTGCGCTCGAATGCCGCCAGATCGATGAAGCGAAGCCGCTCTTGTGTGGCAACCGTCGACATAGGCCGCATCATACCGGCCGTGCGGCGCGCCGCCAATCC
>DASQHO010000023.1:0-19276 GCA_035632055.1 Allostellaceae bacterium | reverse complement strand
CTACGGCCGATTCCAAGGGGAGCCCCGCCGACAGGGGCTGAGACACCGCGGGACGGCGCGGGAACCCTTTGAACCTGATCCGGATCGTACCGGCGTAGGGACAGGAACTCGCTCACGCGCCCCTCCGCAGACCGATCCCGCCAAGTTGCGTGCGAAGGAGGCGTCCCATGCCGGAAGGCACACTGAGCCAGAATTTCAAAGTCTCGACCGGTCCGCTGCCGGCATCGCGCAAGGTCCATGTGTCCGGCGAGCGCCATCCGGGTCTCCGCGTCGCGATGCGCGAGATCGATTTGACCGCCGCGGCCAAGGAGCCGGCGGTACGCGTCTACGATCCGTCAGGGCCTTATACCGATCCTGCCGTCGCCATCGACATTCGCCTCGGCTTGGCGCCGCTGCGCGACGCCTGGATTCGCGCGCGCGGCGACGTCGAGGAGCAGCCGGGCCGCGCCGTGCGGCCGGAAGACAACGGCCTCAAATCCGGCGAAGTCAGCGCGGTTCCCGTCTTCGATCGCGCCGGCCGCCAGCCGCTGCGCGCCAAGGCCGGCAAGGCGGCGACGCAGCTCGCTTATGCCCGCGCTGGCATCGTCACGCCGGAGATGGAATACATCGCGATCCGCGAAAATCTCGGTCGTGCCCGCGCCGTCGAGGCGAAGTACCGCGGCGAAAGTTTCGGCGCCGCCGTTCCGGCGCACGTGACGCCGGAATTCGTGCGCGACGAGGTCGCGCGCGGCCGCGCCATCATTCCGGCCAACATCAACCATCCCGAAAGCGAGCCGATGATCATCGGCCGCAACTTCCTGGTGAAGATCAACGCCAATATCGGCAACTCGATCGTCACCTCGTCGGTGGCCGAAGAGGTCGACAAGCTGGTCTGGGCGATCCGTTGGGGCGCGGACACCGTGATGGATTTGTCCACCGGCAAGCACATTCACAACATCCGCGAGTGGATCGTGCGCAATTCGCCGGTGCCGATCGGCACCGTGCCGATCTATCAGGCGCTCGAGAAGGTCAACGGCGCGGCGGAAGAGCTCACCTGGGAAATCTTCCGCGACACGCTGATCGAGCAGGCCGAGCAGGGCGTCGACTACTTCACCATCCATGCCGGCGTGCGGTTGCCTTATATCCCGCTGACGGCAAAGCGCGTTACCGGAATCGTCTCGCGCGGCGGCTCGATCATGGCCAAGTGGTGTCTGGCGCACCATCAGGAGAATTTCCTCTACACGCGCTTCGAGGAAATCTGCGAGATCATGCGCGCCTACGACGTCAGCTTCTCGCTCGGCGACGGCTTGCGGCCGGGCTCGACCGCCGACGCCAACGACGAGGCGCAGTTCGCCGAGCTCAAGACTCTCGGTGAGCTGACGCAGATCGCCTGGAAGCACGACGTACAAGTGATGATCGAGGGTCCCGGTCACGTGCCGATGCACATGATCAAGGAGAACATGGACCTCCAGCTCCAGCATTGCGGCGAGGCGCCGTTCTATACGCTGGGGCCGTTGGTGACCGACATTGCGCCTGGCTACGATCACATCACCTCGGCGGTCGGCGCGGCGATGATCGGCTGGTTTGGCACCGCGATGCTCTGCTACGTCACCCCGAAAGAGCATCTCGGATTGCCCGACCGCGACGACGTCAAGGCCGGCGTCATCGCCTACAAGATCGCGGCGCATGCCGCCGACATGGCGAAGGGCCATCCCGGCGCGCGCGAACGCGACGACGCCTTGTCGCGCGCGCGGTTCGAGTTCCGCTGGCGCGATCAGTTCAACCTGTCGCTCGACCCCGAGACGGCGGAAAAGTTTCACGATCAAACCTTGCCGGCGGACGGCGCCAAGCTGGCGCATTTCTGCTCGATGTGCGGGCCGAAATTCTGCTCGATGAAGATCTCGCAGGAAGTCCGCGACTATGCCGAGCAGGGCATGGCCGAGAAATCGGCCGATTTCCGCAAGGCCGGGGGCGAGATCTACAAAGTGCTCGAAGGTAAAACCGCCGCCATCGACCCGTGAGCGCCGCACACGGCAAGACCGCGTCCGGCGCCAAGCCCGGTCGCCTTTATCCCGATCGGCCGATCGTCGGCTGCCTCGCCATCGTCCGCCGCGATGGCCGCGCGCTGCTGACACAGCGTTCGCTGCCGCCGGGCGTCGGCAGATGGGGTTTTCCCGGCGGCGCGCAGGAGCTGGGCGAAACCGTCTTCGAATGCGCCCGGCGCGAGCTGCTGGAGGAGACCGGCGTCGCCGCGGAGCCGGTGCGCGTCCTGACCGTCATCGAAGCGATCCGCCAGGACGAAGCCGGCAAGGTGATGACGCATTTCACGCTGGTGTGCGTTCTGCTCGAATGGCGCGCCGGCGACGGCGAGGCGCTGCACGACGCGCTGCAAGTCAAATGGCTGACGCCGGACGAAGTCCGGCGCTTGGAGACTTTTCCGGACACGGTGCCGATCATGGGACTGGTGTTCGGCTAAGGCGAATTGGATATAAATCGCGACGGGAGAGATTGATGCGGAAAATGATGATTGCGGGTCTTGTGCTGGTCGCGCTTGGTGTCGTCGCGCTGGCGGTGAATGTCATTCCCGTCCACCACCAGGAGCAGGTGGCGAAAATCGGCGCGTTGACGGTGAACACCGACAAGGAAACCGATTACGTGATTCCTAACTATGTTGGGATCATCGCCATCGTCGCCGGCGTGGCCCTTGTCGTGATCGGCACGCGGCGTACTTAAGCCGTCTTTTCCCCGCGTGAGAATGTCTGCGATGACATCGCCGCCCAAGTCCGGCACGCGCGACATCGCTGTCGCGCCAACGGTCGCCGCGTTGCGCCGCGCCGTGGCGGCGTGGCGCGATGCGCGCGCGACGGTCGCGTTGGTCCCGACCATGGGCGCGCTGCACGCGGGTCATCTCGCGTTGGTCTCGCGCGCCAAGACGCTCGCGCAACGCGTGGTCGCCAGCATCTTCGTCAATCCGACGCAGTTCGGTCCCAACGAGGATCTGTCGCGGTATCCGCGCGATATCGACGGCGATTGCCGCAAGCTGGCGGCGGCGGGCTGCGACCTCGCGTTCATCCCTTCGGTAGCCGAAATGTATCCGGAAGGTGCGGTCGCGCGCGTCGATCCCGGGCCTTTGGGCACGATCCTCGAAGGCGCCTTCCGTCCCGGCCATTTCGCGGGCGTCGCCACCATCGTCCGCAAGTTGCTGCTGCAGGCCGAACCGGACGTCGCGATCTTCGGCGAGAAGGATTATCAGCAGCTGCTGGTGATCCGCCGTGTCGCGCGTGATCTCGATATTCTGGTCCGGATCGAAGGTGTGCCGACGGTGCGCGAGAGCGACGGTCTCGCTTTGTCGTCGCGCAATGCTTATCTCTCGGCAGACGAACGCGCGCGCGCGCCAATATTGAGTCGGACTCTGGGCGAGGTTGCCCGGGCTTTCGCCGCCGGCGACTTGGCCGCGCCCGAGCGTGGCGTCCGCTCGTTGCTCGCTGCCGGTTTTTCGAAGGTCGATTATCTCGAAGTGCGCGACGCCGCAACGCTCGAGCCGCCGCTGCCATCGCGGCCCGCTCGGGTGCTGGCCGCCGCGTGGCTCGGCCGTACGCGGCTCATCGACAACATTCCGCTGGCGTCATGAGCCCCAAGACCGGCGGCACGCCCGCGCTCATTCTCGATCGCGACGGCGTGATCAACGAAGACGTCGGTTTTCTCTGGCAAATCGAACGCTGCCGTTTCGTCGATGGCATCTTCGACTTGACGCGCTATTTCGTCTCCCAAGGATATCTGATCGTCGTTGCCACCAACCAGTCGGGCATCGGTCGCGGCCTGTTCACCGAAGCCGATTTCCGCAAGCTGATGGATTACATATCCGCCGAGTTCCGCCGCCACGGCGTGCCGATCGCCGCGGTCTACCACGCGCCCGAGCATCCGACCGAGGGCGTCGGCCGCTATCGGCGCGACAGCCCATGGCGCAAGCCGCATCCCGGCATGATAACCGCCGCCCAGCATGATCTCGGCCTCGATCTGTCGCGCTCATGGGGAATCGGCGATGAGATGCGCGACATCGTTGCCTGCCGCGACGCCGGCGTGGCAACGCTGGTATTATTGAACGATTCGGCAGCTGCGCCGGCGAAAAAGGACGACATTTGGGTGATGCCGCGGCTGGCCGACGTGCTGGCGTTGGCTGAGGGGGAGAAGACGGCTTGAAGGTTCTGGTCACCGGCGGCGCCGGCTTCATCGGCACTTCGGTCGTGCGGCATCTGCTTGCGGCGGGCGACAGCGTCGTCAATCTCGACAAGCTGACCTATGCCGGCTCGAACCCGCCGCTGGGCGCATTGGCGACGGCCGCGAACTACGCGCTGGAAATCGCCGATGTCGCCGATCGCGCCGCCGTGGCGCGCGTCTTCGCCAAGCACAAGCCCGATGCCGTGATGCATCTCGCAGCCGAGACGCATGTGGACCGCTCGATCGACCGGCCCGACGAGTTCGTACACAGCAATCTTGTCGGTACCTTCGCCATGCTCGAAGCGGCGCGCTCCTATTGGCAGGATTTGGCCGGCGAGGCGCGGGCGCGCTTCCGCTTCCATCACATCTCGACCGACGAGGTTTTTGGCTCGCTCGGCGCCGGCGAACGCGCCGCCGAGGACGCCCGGTATCGGCCGAACAGCCCTTACGCCGCATCGAAAGCCGGCGCCGATCATATGGCGCGCGCCTGGTTCCAGACTTACGGCCTGCCGGTGATCGCGACCAATTGCTCGAACAATTACGGTCCCTGGCAATTTCCCGAAAAGCTCATTCCGCTGATCGTGCTCAATGCCATCGAAGGCAAAAAGCTGCCGGTCTACGGCAAGGGCGAGAACGTGCGTGATTGGCTCTATGTCGGTGATCACGCCGCGGCACTAGCGCTCGTCGTGCGCCGCGGCAAGCCCGGCGACACCTATAATATCGGCGGCGGCGAGGAACGCCGGAACCTCGACCTGGTGCAAACGATCTGCGCCATCCTCGACGCCGAGCTACCGAAAGCGCCGCATCGTCCGCGTGCGCAATTGATCGAGTTCGTGACCGACCGGCCGGGCCACGATCTGCGCTACGCCATCGACGACCGCAAGATTCGCCGCGAGCTCGGCTGGCGCCCGGTCGAAAGCCTGGAAACCGGCTTGCGCAAGACCGTGCGCTGGTACCTCGATAACGAAGCGTGGTGGAGGCCGATCCGTAGCGGCGTCTATCGCGGCGAACGGCTGGGCCGGCCGGCGGCGAAGGCCGAACGGGGATGAAAGGCATCGTCCTCGCGGGCGGCTCGGGCACGCGGCTTTTCCCGCTGACGCGCGCGCTGTCGAAGCAACTGCTCCCCGTCTACGACAAGCCGATGATCTTCTATCCGCTGTCGACGCTGATGCTCGCCGGCATCCGCGACATCTTGATCATCACGACGCCGGCCGACGCGGCGCTATTCCGCACGCTATTGGGCGACGGCGCGGCCTGGGGTATCCGGCTCACTTATGCCGAACAGCCCAAGCCCGCAGGTTTGGCGCACGCCTTCATCGTCGGACGCGCGTTCCTCGCCGGCGACGGCTGCTGCCTGGTGCTCGGCGACAATCTGATCTACGGCGACGGCCTGTCCGACATGATGCGTCGCGCCATTGCGCGGCCGTCGGGCGCGACCATCTTCGCCTATCGCGTCGTCGATCCGGGGCGCTACGGCGTCGTCAGCTTCGATCATGACGGCAAGGCGATCGATCTTGCCGAGAAGCCGCGCGCGCCGCGCTCCGATTGGGCGGTGATCGGCCTCTATTTCTACGACGGCAGCGTGTGCGCGCGGGCCGAAAAGCTCAAGCCGTCGCCGCGCGGCGAGCTCGAGATCACCGATCTCAATCGCGATTATTTGCGCGATGGCGGTTTGGCGGTGGAGAAGCTCGGCCGCGGCTATGCCTGGTTCGACACCGGCACGCACGAGTCGCTGCTCGAAGCGACCGAATTCGTCCATACACTCGAAAAGCGCACCGGCCAGAAGATCGGCTGCCTTGAAGAGGTCGCATTCCGCAAGCGGATGATCGACACCGCAGCGCTGCGCAAGCTGGCGACGCTCTACGGCAATTCGGATTACGGCACCTACCTCGAGCGTCTGGCCGACGAAGGACCCGACGCCTAGCTGCCGTGCGCGACGCGTTCGGCCGCCGCGGTGTTGCCGGCATATTCCGGCACCAGATTGCGCAGGACGACGAGCACGCGGTCGGTGCGGCCTTCGTGCGCATGTTCGGCAAGCTCGTCGAGCGCCCGCGCCAGCATCGCATAATCGATGACGCGTGGCGCCGCGAGCCGGATGCCGGGCGCCTGCGTCGGCACCAGCGGCTCCTGCTCGTGGAACAGTTCTTCGTGCAGCTTTTCACCCGGCCGCAGCCCGACGAATTCGATTTTCACGTCGCGGTCGGGCCGCTTGCCGGCGAGACGGATCATCTGGCGCGCCAGGTCGACGATCTTCACCGGCTCGCCCATGTCGAGCACGAACAATTTGCCGCGCGCCTCGTCGTCCGCCGATGCGAGGGCCGAGGCCTGGAGGACGAGTTCGACCGCCTCGCGCGTCGTCATGAAATAGCGCGTGATGTCGGGATGCGTCACCGTCAGCGGACCGCCGGCGGCAAGCTGGCGCTGGAACAGCGGCACCACCGATCCGGTCGATCCCAGGACGTTGCCGAAGCGCACGGTGACGAAGCGCGTGCCGCCGGCGTGCCGCGCCTCGATGACGTCGAGCGCCTGACAGATGCTTTCTGCGAGGCGCTTGGACGCGCCCATGACGTTGGCCGGATTGACCGCTTTATCGGTCGAAATCATGACCATCGCGCGCACGCCGTGGGTGCGGCAGGCCTCGGCGAGATGCCGCGTGCCGAGGACGTTGGTCATCACGCCTTCCAGCGGATTCGCCTCGACCATGGGCACGTGCTTCAGCGCTGCGGCATGAAACACAAGGTCCGGCCGTTCCGCCGCCAGTACCGCGTCGATGCGCCGGCTGTCGCGCACATCGCCGATCAGCGCGACACGCGGCAAATCTGGAAACCGCTCGACGATCTCGCGCTCGATCGAATAAAGCGCGAACTCGCCGTTGTCGAGCAGCGCGAGCCGCGCCGGACCGAATGCCGCGATCTGGCGCACGAGCTCGGAGCCGATGGTGCCGCCGGCGCCGGTGACCAGCACGCGCCGGCCGGCAATCAGTGCGCGCATGCTGTTGCGGTCGAGCACGGTTTGCGGCCGGCCAAGCAAATCTTCGATCGCCACGGGCTCGATCGGCCGGGTTCCGTCAGCGCGGGTGTCGCGGAACTCGGTCAAGCGCGGCAGACGTGCGAGCGAAATACCGAGCCCGTCGGCGACGTCGAGAAGCCGCCGCACCGCCGCGCCTTCGAAGTCGCGGCCGGTCAGAATCAGGCGTTGTGGCTTGTCGGCGCGCTCCGCAAGCCGCCCAACGACGGCTGGGATTTGATCGATGGTGCCGAGCACCGGGACACCGCCGATCTCGCGGCCGACCCGTTCCTTGTCGTCAGAAACGATGCCGACGACGCGATAGGCCTGTTGGGCGTCGCGATAGGTCGTGCGGATGAAAAGGTCGGCGCCTTCGCCGGCGCCGATCAGCAGAACCGGCACGGAGGCGCGTGCTGTATCGGTGCGGAGGATATTCCGCAGGCTGCCGTCCTTCAGAAGCCGATAGGCAAAGCGCGGACCGCCGAGCAGCGCCATCAATACAAGCCAGTTGATGCCGACGATCGAGCGCGGCAGCGCCTCGAGGCGCGTCACCAGGAACATCAGCGGAAAGTAGATGAGGACGACGAGCGTGACGGCCCGTGCCAGGCCGATGAGATCGGGCACGGAGGCATAGCGCCAAATGCCGCGATAGAGGCCGGAAGCATAGAACACAACGGCCGCTGTCGCCGCGAAAGCGATGTCGTAGGTCCAGATCAGCTCGTGTGAATAATGCGCGATATCGTCGCCGACGCGCAGATAGAACGACAGCCAAAACGAGATCGCCGCCATGACGATGTCATGGGCGTATGCGGCACCGGCGCGACGGCTGACGATGGTCATGAGTTGGGGCGACGTTACGTGAGACAGCGCCGGCGCAGCAAGGAAAATGCGGCCGGCCCGCGTTTCCGCGCTGTTCGACGGACTGGCGGAGTGCGCACGGTCTCGGGCAGGATGGGTCACGATGCTCTTTGTCATCAGCAAGATCCTCCAGGTCATTTTCGATCCCGGCAACTTGCTGCTGATCGTCCTTGCGATCGGCGTGTGGCGCCTGACCGCGACTCGCCAGCGCAAGAGATTGGCGCTGGTGGTGCTGGTGCTGGTCGCAGGCGCCGCGGCCGCGATCGAGCCGCTGGCGGCGTTGCCGATGATTCCGCTGGAAGATCGATTCCCGGAGTTGCGCACGCTGCCGGATAAGGTCGACGGCATCATCCTGCTCGGCGGCGCGGTCGATCCCGAACGCACCGCCGAATACGGCCAGGTCGCCTTCAATCAATCGGCCGGACGCGTCTTTGAGGCATTGCGGCTGGCGCAGCGCTATCCAACGGCACGCATCGTGTTGTCGGGTGGCAACGGTCGCCTGCTGCACGAGCCGACAACCGAGGCGGCGACGACGGCGCGGTTGCTGATTGCGTTGGGCGTCGCGCCCGATCGGCTGGTGATCGAGGATCGTTCGCGCACGACGCACGAAAACGCCGTATTCTCGAAGCAAATCGCCGATCCCAAGCCCGGCCAGGTCTGGATCCTGGTGACGTCCGCCGATCACATACCGCGCGCGGTCGGCTGCTTCCGTCAGGTTGGCTGGCCCGTCTTGCCCGACCCGGTCGATTTCCACGCGGCGCGGCGCCTGCATATCTCGCTCGCGGTCGGACTCAATACCATCGACGAAGCGGCGCACGAATGGCTCGGCCTCGTCGCCTATCGCATTGCGGGCTGGACCGACGCGTTGTTTCCGGGTCCCTAGCGGCCGATCTCGCGCAGCAGGTCGCGATAGAGCGCGCTGGTCGCAGCCGCGACGGCCTGATCGGAAAAACCCTTCTCGACCAATTCGCGGCCTGCGGCGCCGAGCCGCCTGCGCAACGCAGCGTCGCGCGCCAGCGTAATCAGCGCATCCGCCAACACGGCTTCGTTGCCCGGCGGCACCAGGAGCGCGTTCACCTGGTGCTGCGCGATGCTGCGCACGCCGGCAATGTCGCTGGCGACGATTGGCCGCGCCATCGCCGCGGCTTCGAGCAGGCTCTTTGGCACGCCTTCGCCGCCCAGCGAGGCCAGCGCCGCGATATGCGCATCGCGCCAGACGGTGCGGATGTCGTCGCGGCGGCCGAGCCAAGTCACCGCGGGCAGCTTCGCCCAGCGTTGCAGCGTTTCGTGCGAAATCGCGCTCGGATTTTCGGTGTCGCTATCGCCGGCGAGGACCAGGCGCAGGTCGACGCCGCGCTGACGCGCCAGTTGCTGCGCGGCGACGAGTATGCCGACACCCTTGATGGCGATCATGCGGCCGGCATAGGCCACGATCACCGGCGGCGATGCCGGCTCCGGCGCCGGCGCGAACTGCGCCAGATCGACGCCTGAGCCGGGAATGAGCACGACGCGCGCGGTTTTGCTTGGGCACATCGCAATCAGCGCCTGCCGATCCTCTTCGTTCTGCACGATGACACGGCCATGCCGGCCGAAGAGCGCCGCGGGCGCGATGCGGCGCGCCAGCCAGGCCAGCAGGCGTGCTCCAAGCCGGTCCGAGCCACCGAGATAGCCCATGCCGGTGACCATGCCGACGACCAGCTTCACGCCGGCAAGACGCGCGGCAATGCCGCCGAGCAGCGCCGGCTTCAGCGAAACATGGTGCACGATCAGCGGCCGTTCGCGGCGATAGAGCCGCAGGATTTCGATGATCGCCGCCAGGCTGGCGAATGGCCCGATCGCGCGCCGCTTCCAGCGCAGCGGATGAACCGTAAACCCGGCGGCGCGGATCGTGTCGCCGTGCGCCGTAACGCGTGTCGCCACCGCGACGTCGAAGCCGCTGTCGCGCGCCGCGCGCGCCATAGGCAAGCGGTGCGAACAAAAATACCAATCTTCGGTGACGAGGAAGATCAGCTTCGGCCGCTCAGGCGACATCGGCGGCGCTCGCGGCGAGCAGAGACGCGGTAAGGAGAATGATCGACAGCCACCATTCCTGCCAGATGCCGAAGCTCAACAGTGCGATGACCGTCACAGTCGCCGCCCAGCCGAGCGCAGCGGCCTGGGCTTCGCGCTCGCCCGCAAACCGCCAGCCGACGCGGTAAAGCGCCCAGACGACGATCGCGAGGCCAAGGATCGTTCCGGGCACGCCGAGCTCGACGCGCCATTGCAGCAGCGCATCGTGTGGATGCAGCGGCAAGGCATCGTGCCCGGGCCCCAGTTCGATGCCGGGCAAGGTCGTGCCGAAATCGCGTTTGCCGCCGGGAATTTCGCGCGACGCATCCATGCCCCAGCCGAGCAGCGGCCGGTCGGCGATACGCTCGGCGGCGAACCGCCAGATCAGCAGGCGATGGATGCCGGAGCTCTTGATCCACGGCGCCGTATGCTGCAGTTGCACGGTCGACTCGTAGGTCGGCACCGCGACGGGCAGGAGTGCAGCACCGACGACGAGGGTTACCGCCAACGTACCGGCAACGAGACGCGGCGCGCGCAGCGCTACGCCAAAGCCGGCAAGGCCGGTGAAAAACGCCAAGAGCGATGCGGCGCTTGGCATGATAAAAGCCGCAAGCGCGACTGCGGCGGCGACAATAATTTGAAGAACGCGCGAACCCCGCAGCGCCAGCGCCGCCGGCCATAGGATCAGCACCAGCGTCGTCACGCCGCGGTCGTAGCGGGAATCGTTGATGAAGACGCTGCTGTTCAGGCCGTGGATCCAGCGCGTCAGCGCCGCGTCGGTCGCCCATTCGAACAGCACCAGACCGACGGCAAATGCGACGCCGATCGCCGCTGCGATTCCGGCGTGCCGTGCATCGCGCGCCGACATCGAGCGCGCCGCTGCCAACGCAATCAGCCCTTCGATGCCGATGGCAAGAAAGCGTCCGCCCTCGGCGACGCTGTGGCGCGGCAGGATCGACCACGTCGCCGACAGCAGCGCAAAGGCTGCGAGCGCGGCCCACAGCGCCGCCAACGGCAACAATGGTCGTGCGGACGCGAGCAGGCGGCGCGGCGCGGCGATCAGCAGCACGACGGCAACCGCGGTCAGCAACGGTGCGATGCCGAGCGGCGCCAGGACGGCGAGCGGCGGCGCAACGAATCCTGCGAACGCCAGGATGATCGCGGGCGCGCCTCGTCTTTCGGAGCCAGTCGCCGATGTCATGCGCGTCTTATAGGCGAGAACCACGCAGCCGCGCACCTCCGGCGTCGGCAAACCAGCGGCAGGTGATGTCGAGTCCTTCCGCCAGGCTGAAGGGTGGCCGCCATCCCAGGCGCGTCCGCGTCGCGCTGTCGTCGATGTCCAGTGAGTCGATCAATCGTTCGGCGGCGTCGCCGCGGCCGACGGCCTTGGCCATGACGCGCAGCAGGCCGGGCGGCACGGCAAACAAGCGCGCCGGCTGGCTGAAACGGCGGGCGATCTCGCGCACCAGCTCTGGCGTGCCGATCTCGTCGTCATCGCGCACCAGAAAGATTTGCCCCGTTGCGGCCGGATGCGTCAGCGTCGCCGCGATCAGCGCCAGCAGATTGTCGCGGAAGACGAAGGCGCGCCGGTTGCGGATTGCGGCCAAAGGCAGCGGCACGCCGCGGCGGACGATCCGCAACAGCGTGCGGAAATTGCCTTTGACCTCCGGCCCGTAAACCAGTGGCGGCCGGATGATCGTCAGGCCCGGCGCGCCGCGCTGCTGCATCGCTGTCTCGATCGCGAGCTTGGCGCGGCCATAGGCATCGCGCGGATCGCAAGCGCTGTTTGCTGAGAATGGCCGGTCGGTCGTCGTCTCACCCAGTACCTTGATCGAGCTCAGCAGGATCGTGCGCTCCAGACCGGCCGCTGCGGCGGCGGCGGCGATGGCAGCAGCGGTGTCGCGCTCGGCCGCGTGCCAAGCGGCGTCGCCTGCCGGCGCGTGGGCGCGGCTGGCGAGATGAATTACGGCGCGCGCGCCGGACAGAAGACCGCGCCAGTCGCTGCCGCGATCGAGCGGGCCTGCAATCCGCGTTTCAATGGACGGCGGAAACGTCGCGGCAGTACGTGTCACCGCACGCACCACAATGCCGCTGGCGGCGAGATGCGCCGCAAGCGCGCGGCCGATGAACCCCGCAGCACCCAGGATCACGACGGGACGCGGATCGGCTTTGATCGGCATGTCAGCCAGGCGGCGCGCTAATCAACGGCGCCGCGGCGCGCGAAGCCGACGAGCATCGCCGCACTCAGAATCACCGCCAAGCCGACGGCGATCAGCGGATGGGCCAAAGCCAACAGCGCGAGCACCACGAGACCGACATCGCCGGCCAGCACCAGCCGCGCGACCGCCGCGTGATCGTTGCCGCGCAGCGCCCGTTGATAGAAATGGTCGCGATGCGCGCGCCACAACGCTTCGCCGCGCCGTGCGCGCCGCGCCAGCGTCACGGTCGCATCGGCCAAATAATAGAGCGGCAGGATCAAAGCCGGCGCCCACAGCCCGTCGCGCGCCAGCACCAGCAGCAGCCAGCCCATCACATAGCCCAACGGTACGCTGCCGGCATCGCCGAGGAACACGCTCGCCGGTTGCCAATTGAAACGCAGGAAGCCAAGCGCAACGGCGACGGCGACCAGCGCCAGGGCGGCGAGGTCGCGTCCGCCGATAAACGAGACGATGGCGACGCCGAGGCCGATGCAGACGGTCTCGACGCCGGTAATGCCGTCGATGCCGTCCATGAAATTGTAGAGATTGACGAACCACACCCACAGCAGTGCCGCTGCGGCGCGGTCGAGCGGCAGCGGCAACAATCCCTGGAAGACGAGCGCATCGTGCGGAAAGGACGCCAGCGCGACCAACGCGGCGGCGAAGTGGGCTCCCAGCCGAACCGCGACCGGCAGGCCGCGCAGATCGTCGAGGAAAGACAGAAGCGCGAGCGCCAATGCGGCGAGCGCGACGGCGACTGTCTCGGACGGCAGCGGATTCCATGCCGCGAGTCCGAGCCAGCCAACGACCAGAGCCGCGACCACCGCGAGTCCGGCACCGCGCGGCACCGGCGTCGCATGCGACGAGCGCTCGCCCGGCCGGTCGAGGATTGCGCGGCTGTGCAGCCAGTCGCGCATCAGCGCGGTCAGGATGGCGCTGCCGAATCCGGCGGCCAGCACGATTGCCCCCGCCACCGCCGCGTTCGTCTCCATGCGCGCGCCGCACCGTCCTGCCGAAGCCGCGGCTGTGATAAGCCGCGGCCGTGCCGCGCGCAACCGGCTCTTGATTAGACGCCGCTCAGCAGCGGAAGGCGGCCGAGCAGAGCTGCGCCTTCAAGTCCTCAAGCTCCGCCTTGTGCTGCTTCAGCGCCGCCAGTCCGGCCGCGTTGGTGTCCATGGCGGCGTAGGTGTGGAGCAGGGTCACCGCTTCGCTCACCAGCGAATTGACGGTATCGGGCGACAGGCTTTGCAACATCTGCTCGTAATGGCTGATCGCTTGCGGCGACAGGCCCGGCTCCGGCGCGGCATCTTGGCTCGCGGCGCGCGACAATCCGCTGCCGATGAGCAAAGGCACGGCCGCCAGCACGAGGCCGAAAATCGGGAGACGCATGACTTCTCTTCCTCTGTCTAGCCGGGCGGCACGGCTTCACCTCGCCATGCGCCAATGCGCATGCGCAGGCCGGTCATGGCGGCGAGGACCGGCGCGGGGAAACGCGGCCGAACGGACTCTTTATCTGCGGCTTGCTGCCGCTTGGGACGCACAGCGCGTCCGCAGCCTCTATCGCAAGCGCTATGCCAGCGGCGGCAACGCGCGGCTTTACCGGTAGCGTCGCCTTGATCAGTGGCGGTCCTGTAAAATCCGCCAACAACGCCCAAGGGTCGAGCGATGGAATCGGATGACGCGCGGTTTCGCGTTTACCATGCGGCGGTCGCCGGCCGGCCGCCGCGTCCGACGCTGCTCCGCGCGCTGGCCGCATTCGATGGCGAGAGCCGCGTCGGCTTTGCGGTCGATCTCGGCGCCGGCGAGGGGCGCGACACCATCGCGCTGCTTAAACGCGGCTGGTCGGTATTGGCGATCGACAGCGATGCGACCGCGCTCGCCGGTTTGCGCGGCCGTCGCGATCTGCCGCCAGGCGCGCGGCTGGTGACGCTGCACGGCTCGTTCGTCGATACGGCTTGGCCGCAAGCCGACCTGGTCAATGCCAGCTTCGCGTTGCCGCTGTGTCCGTCCGAACGCTTTCCCGAATTATGGACGCGGTTGCGCGCCTCGCTGTTGCCCGACGGCCGCTTCGCCGGCCAGCTCTACGGCGCGCGCGACAGTTGGGCCGGTCGACCCGGCTTAACCGTGCACAGCCGCGACGCAGCGCGTGCGCTGCTCGCCGGCTGGACGGTCGAAATGTTCGAGGAAGAGGAAACCGACGCGGTCACGCCGCGCGGTGAGGCCAAGCACTGGCACATCTTCCACATCGTCGCGCGCGTCGCCGCTTAGCGGCCGCGCGACGCGCGGTCTCAATGCCAGTCGTGGTCGTGATGCCAGCCGCCGCCGCCCCAATAGCCGAATGAGACCGACGGCCCATAGGAATATCCGTAGGCCGGATAGCCGTAGCCGTAATACCCGTAAGCCGGCGGCGGCGCTCCGTAGTAGCAGCCGCTGAGCGCCAGCGCCAATGCGCCGAGGAGCAGTCCGCGGATGAGCGTCTTCGTCATCATGGCGTCACCTCACTCGAAAGACAGCGGCCCGGCATTCGTCATCGGGCCTCGTCTTTAGATATGGGTGGGCGCGCGCTTCTATCCCCGGCCGATCACCGATTTGCCGCAACGGGCCATGCCACCAATCCGCCACAATTGCATTCGCCCGCGGCGTTATTTCGCAGTGCATGCGCCGGCGTGGCCGTGGCCCGCGCAAAGATCGAACGTCCGAGAGCCCGCAGTTTGCGGGCCGCACGCGCATACGGAAAATCCCTTATCTGCTGGATGCCGCCCGCGCACGCGTGGCGCGGCTCGCTTCCCCATCGGATTGATCTGCATCAAGGCGAGTCGCCGTGCCTGACGCACTGTCTGGCCAACCGTCACAGCTAAGCTAAGGGAGGCCCGTTGATGGACCCATTAACGCGCCGGTCTGACTTGGAATTGAGCATCGTCCCCTTCGAGGCGACAGCCAGCGTTGCGAACGACCTCGAGATCGCTCGCCAGCGCATGCGGCATCTGGCGTCGTGGAAAGTTGGGCCGCTTCTGAGCATGCAGGCATTCGCCGGCAAGCCGATCAAAACGCCGACCGCCGGGCTGCGTAAGCGTACCGCGTAAGCGACTCTCTGAGTGCTCACAGTTCATGTGTGCTGTGCGGCGCAACCGGGTGCGCCGCGCTGATGGTGCGCGCCGCACTTGCGGCGGCAGCAAACCTCACGGCGGTGATTTGGCAAAATCCGCGAGTACAGCGGCGAGCGGATCGGACGTCACTTTGACCGAACCGGAAAACGGATGGTCGATGACGATGACGACAAACAACGCGCCAAAGACCAGCACCGCGAGCATGCCGGTCATCATCGTTTGGGCGCGTAAATTCCGCGTGCCGAAGAAGAACGTGAAGCCGACGGTCAGCGCGGCCCCGCCGAACAGCACGAGCCACAGAACGTCGGGGACGATGCCTGTTGCCCTGACCAGCCGGTCGCGGCGCTCGCGTGTCAGGATGCCGAGTTCGCTGACGATAGCGGATTGAATACCCGCCTCGCGCAGATCGGCGGGATGGAAAGTCAGAACCATTGCATAGACACGGTCGAGCGATTGGGTCGCGGCAGGACTGGCGCGGCCCCGCTCCATGGCCGGCCACTCGTCGTCGATCGCAATTTTGAGATAGTCCGACAGCTTGTCCCGCAACGCCGAACCGGACGCACCGCCAATGCCGTCCGACAGGCGGTAAATTGTGGCTGCGGCGCCGGCCTCCTGGACGACGGAAGTTTCGGCCCCGTTGAATTCCTCCCAAACGACGATCACCGCGAAGCCGAGCAACACCGCGTAGAGGACGCCGATAGTGGCGAACTTGAAGCCGGCGACCTCGTTGTTGGTGCTCAGCCATTCCAAGCCGAGACGGCGGCGGACGACGATGGGCCCCAGCATGGCGAGCAGCGTCGCCAGCGCGACCAAAATCCCCAAGACCCACATTGGCTGGGTCGTAAGGAAGATCATCGCTTCCGGACCGTCAAATTGCGCACCGGCACTCCCCGGGGTCTCTGCTCGGCAGGTCTGCGAACGGCGCTGACGCTTTGAACGCATGGTGCCGGGTGAGGGGATCGAACCCCCGACCTTCGGTTTACAAAACCGCTGCTCTACCGCTGAGCTAACCCGGCAAGCGTCGTCGTGGCCGCCCGAATACATGCCCGTCATACTGCCCCCGGCGGGTAACCGGCAAGCCGGTCACATCGAATCGCCTGGCGGCTATTTGTTCGGATGCTTCGTGGTGGCTTTCGCGCCTAGGAAGATCAGGGCGTCGCCCTCGGGCAACGTCGGGCCGAACCGCCGCAGCGCGGCCAAGATCTTGGTGCGATACTGCGGCGTCACGGCGAAGAACCGGACAATCGGACCGGCGACGGTGTGCGCTCGATCGGTCAAACGGAGCTCGGCGACCGGCTGCCACGACACCGGCACCTGAGGGTCGAGATTCGGATAAATCATAGCAAGGCCAATGCCGTGATCGCGCGCTAGTCCGTCCATCCACGCCGGCGTTTTCGCGCCCTCGCGCAACTCCCGCGCGCGCTCCGATCCGACGCCCATCAGATCGAGTACGTAGTAAGGATTGCGATAGGCCACCCAGCCCAGATGGTCGGTAGCGATCGGCCCGCGATAAAATTTGGTCGCCAGCCGGTTCAGTTGGTATTGCTGCTCGAAGACATTGGCGGCGGCTTCGGGCGTCACCAGATTGCGGCGCACGTAGCCCGAAAATGCGACCACGATAAGAAGCGCCATGACGCCGCAGCGCAGGAGGCCGGCACTCCGGGTCCACCGCGCAATTGATTCGCGGTAGACAACGGCAAGCGCCGCAAAGTCGAGCGCCATGATGTAAATTTCGTAGCGCGAATAGGAACCGAGGCTGCCGCCGACGAGCTGTGCCACGCTCGTCAGCGCCGCGAAAATCACGACCGACGCCTTGGCGATCGTGTCACGGGACAAGACATGGAAATCGCGTGGGCCCGCAAACCACGCAAGGAGCGCCGCCACCATGGTCGTGATTAGTGCGCCGCCGTATTCGAAAAGGTTGTTTTTGAAATTCGTAATCAGGATCGCAATCGGACTCGACGGCTTCACAATCTGGCCGAGGCTGTCGGCGACGATGTCAGACCGCTCGATGACCGAATTGGGGATCGGCGGAAGGCCCAGCCCATGAAGAAAGAGACAAAAGCCTCCCAGCAGAACGGCCGTCGCGCCGACGACGATGGCGGCCGGGCGGTATTTCCGGAAAGCAATCAGAAAGCAAACCTCGATCGCGAGAAACGCTATCGCCTCGAAGCGGATTAATGGCTGGAGCACGATACACGCCAGCCACCACCAGTCGGCCGTGCGTCGGCGCAGAAAACGGACGAAGCCAAGGAACGAGCCGAGCGCCAAAGCCACATGCAACGAATGTTCGAGCCCCGTGAATTCAAGCCCGATCAGATTGAGCGCAAGGATGACCGCGCAAGCGAGCGCGAGAAATCCCGCAAATGGGAGGCGCCGCAGCGGAATGGCCGCTTCGTCGGCGATTCGGCACAACAGCAGGCCAATCGCCACGGTCGCCGCGAAGGTCACGATCAGCGGCGCATACATGCCAGCGCCGGCTGCGACGATCGGAGCGAGCAAGAACGGATAAAGGATTGACGAAACCGCCGCTTCCGGCTCGTTTGCGTTGATCCCGTAATTGCCGCGCAGGATTTGATCGGCGACCGCCAGATGGTCGTAAGGCGCGTCGATCGTGTAGGTGAAATAGCCGTCGCGCAGCATGATGGCGGCGAAGGCGACCGCACTCAAGACGGCTATGATCGCGAATACACCGAGTTCTTCGCGCCAAGCCCGCATCGCGCGCAATCGCGTCAGGACGCGGGAAAGCTCGACACCTGGTGTCGCGATCAGCCCGGCCGGTCGGTCCATCATGAGCGGTCCCCGCTCCAATTCCCTCCGATCGAAAGGGGCGGACTATATTGGGTCGATTTGAGGCAATTAAGACGGCGCTGTGATCGACGCGTGATAATTACGCACGTTGTGCGAGCGCGTAGAGCGCGACGGCCGCCGCGTTCGAGACGTTGAGCGAGGCCATCGCCGAGCGCGTCGGCAGCCGCGCCAGGAAATCGCAGTGCTCGCGCGTCAGCCGGCGCAAGCCGCTGCCTTCGGCGCCGAGCACCAGCGCGATACGTTCCGGCAGGTCGAGCGCGGCGATCGTCTGTTTTGCCTCTTCGTCGAGGCCGAGCGACCAGAAGCCGGCGTCTTTCAACTTCTCGAGCGCGCGCGACAGGTTGGCGACGCGCAGCAATGGTACGTCTTCGAGCGCGCCGGACGCCGCCTTGGCGAGCACGCCGGTGACGCTGGGTGCGCCGTGCTCGGGCACGATCACCGCCAGCGCACCGAATGCCGCCGCCGAGCGCAGGATCGCGCCGACATTGTGCGGATCGGTCACCTGATCGAGCACAACGACGGTTTGCGGCGTGCCCGGTGTGGCTGCGGTCGCCACGATGGTTTCGAAATCGACTGCGGGCAGCGGCTCGGCGGCCAACGCCAAGCCCTGATGCACGGCGCCTGGCGGCAGGAGTTTCTCCAGCGCCCGGCGCTCGACGATCTCGACGCCGGCACGTGGCGGCCTGGCGCGCGCGCCGCGCAGCAGTATGTCGGCTTCCCCTGCGGTCTCGCGCAGCGCGATGAGCCGCTGGCAGCGCCGCGCGGGATTGCCGAGCGCCGCTTCGACCGCATGGCGGCCGTAAAGCCACGCCGCTGCCTTATCTTGTGTCGCCTTCTCGCGCATTCTGTCGCCTGCCGGCGGCGAGCATACCCGGACGCCGCGCAGCCGCAAGCTGCGGGCCGGTTGCTGGTTGACAGAAACAGGCCGAATCTCTAAGACCCGCAATCACTTGCCGCGAACCGTGGAATTTTGGAGGGGTTGCGGAGCGGTCAAACGCAGCAGACTGTAAATCTGCCCTCTTCGGAGTTCGGTGGTTCGAATCCACCCCC
>DASQHO010000022.1:0-21459 GCA_035632055.1 Allostellaceae bacterium | reverse complement strand
CTTGACGAACCCTCGTGGCCCGCTAACGCAGGTGGGAACCATGTGCCGAAGCCACGGCTCCGGTAGGGACAGTCCCCGAGGTGTCGATATCGGCCCCGGGGTTTCATGCGCCTAACGCACCGCGCAGCCCCATCCTCGTGTCGCTATAATTGGGTTGCTTCGAGACGCGCTGCAACCGTTTCGATGCGCAAGGCCAAACGTTCGATGCCATTGGCCAGCGTTTCTTCGTCGACGCCCGCGGCGGGACCATTCGATGCGCCGCGCGCGCGGCGCAACGTTTCGCGCGCCTCGCTGAGTTCGTCTGCCAGCATGAGCGCCGCCATAACGAGTAATCGCGCCTCGCCAGCCTGCGGCGCATCCTTGGCGAAGCCGACGACTTTGGCGTCGATGCTGCGGCCGAGCTGCCGCACACGATCTTCTTCGCCCGGCTCGCAAGCGATGGTGTAAGAGCGACCGTTGATGGCGACGGTTACTTGCGGCATCAGCCCTCCAGCACCCGGTCGAGACGGCTGATCACGGCGTCGATCCGCGCGGCCACGTCTGCCGGGGCCTTGCCGGATGGCGAACCGGCCTGCCCCGCCGCGCGGCCAGATACGCTGGCAACCGCCGATTCGAGGCGAACCACGGCCTGTTCCAGCCGGCCAGCCGCCTGTTCGAGTCGCCCCACTTTTAAGGCCCCCTGAATGAAATTCCGAGTCTAGGCGGTTTGTAAAGGAAACGTCAACGCACACAGGCACTTATTGTGCGATTCCGGTAACGGAGCATTAACCGTTAAATTGTCTTATAGTCGCAACTAATGGCGACAATGTAAGGAGCCAGGCCTGATGACGGCGTCCGCTTTCTGGCAATTTGACCAGCTTTCCCCGGAAGCGCGCAACGCCGCCGAAGGCACCGCACGCGCCGCCAATATGCCGCTGGCACAGTGGCTCGGTCGGCTGATCGCCGACACCGCCGCCGCGGAAGGCGTCGCATTGGGCGCCGCGCCTCGCGTTGTCGCGCCGCCGCCACCGCAACCGCAACCGCGCGTCGTCGTGCAGCCGCTGCCGATTCGTCCAATCGCGCCGCCGCGCGCGGCCGCACCGGCGCCACAACCTTTCACGCCGCCGGCCGCGCCGGCTTCGCCGCCGATGCCGCGGGCCGTGGCGCCGCCACCACCGGTTCAGCCGCAACCGATGCCCGACACGGCGGCACGCAACGCGCCGATAGACGCAACCGCGATCATGCTCTCGCCCTTGGCGCTCGAACCCGGCAATGTCGGCGTGCGCGGCGACGAACCGGACGCGCCCGAAACCCTGGTCGCCTCTATCGGGCGCGAAGGATTGCGTCAGCCGATTCTGGCGCGCCGCAAATCCGGCGACGGCCGTTACGAAATCATCGCCGGACGCCGCCGTTGGCGCGCCGCCCGCCGTCTCGGCTTGGCGCAGATTCCGACCGTCGTCACCAATCTGCCCGATCCCGAAGCCGTCCTCGCTTCGCTGACCGAAAATCTCGCCGAAGGCACGCTGTCAGTCATCGATGAAGCACGCGCCTATTTGCGCCTGCTGACGGAGTTCTCGCTCGATCCACGCGTCGTGTGCGGCGCCATCGAACGTGACATGACCCACGTCGTGCGCACATTGCGCCTGCTCGGATTGCCGCCGCGCCTGCGTGGCCTGATTGTCGCCGGCCGGCTATCGCAAGCGCAGGCCTATGCGTTGCTCGACACACCCGATCCCGAACGTGCTGCCGATCAGATGCTGTCCGAACAGGCCGGCGTCGACGAGGCGTTGCGACGCATCGCCGCCGTGCCAGGAGGACAACGCCCATGATGCGCGAATTACCCGTCAGCTGGTCCGATATGGACGTCGATCCGACGCTGCGCCTGCTTGCCGAGCGCGCCGCGCGCATTGCCGGCATTCCGGTTGACGCCTGGCTCGAACGAGCCATTCGGCGCGCCTGCCCCGATTATTTTGTGCCGGCAGCGCCGGCCGCGCCGCAGGCACCAACCGCGTACGGGGAGCCGCCACATCCGACGCTGCCGCCGCCTTTGATGCCTCAGATCCCGCCGACGCCGCAGCCGAGCGGCGCTGGTGCGGCGCTCGCCGAGTTGATGGCGCGCGCGCGTCAACCGTATCCTGAAGCGCGGCCGATGCCGGCACCGCGTCCGGTCGCGCCGCCGCCTACCGCCGAATTGCCGTTTGCCGGCGTTGCGCCGGCAGCCCCGACTTTCGAGCCTCCGCGTGCACCCGTGCACCAACCGGAGGACTTCTCCGCGCATGAACCGTCGCCGATGGAGCGTGCGCGTGAATCGAAGCGGCGCGCGGCCGCCTTTGCAACTGAAGTCGCCGATTGGCGCGCGCACGACGAGCCGCCGCCGCGCGCCGGCACGCCGTGGCCAGCATTCGGCGAAAGCTTCGACGAAGAACCATATGTGCCGCTCGACGCCGATGCCGGTTTCGACACGCGCGAGCCACTCGAGTTGCGCAACCCGATCCGCGTACGGCGTTCGCGCCGCCCGCTGTTGATTGCCGTTGCGATCGCGCTGGCCGTAGCGCTCGGCGCTATCGGCGCACAGCGGTTCATCTCGGGACGCCTCGGTCAATCCGAATCGGTCGAAAGCGCCGCTCTGTCGCCGACCGCGAATCCATCCGTCCCCGCGCCACACCAAGCCGCACTGTCGCCGTCCCTGCCACAATCCGCACCGGAACCGACCCAGACCTTGCCACCGCCGTCAGCCGCAATGCTGCCGAGCTCGCCCGCGACCGTGGCACAGACACCGACCAGTGATAGTGGCGCACTGCTGCCGCCAGCTCTGGTGTCGCCGGAAAATTCACCGACGCCGCCACCGCCGGTGACCGCGACGGTGCCGATGTCACCGGCACCGATCGCAACGCCGCAGACGGCCGTGCCCGCCGCAATGCCGTCGCCGATCGTCGCCGCGCCCGAACCCCAACCGCAGGCAACCGTGGCCGCCACGCCGGCCCTGCCGCCGCCGCTGCCGCCGCGTAAACTCGCCGCCGTCAAGCCGGCGCCGGTAAAGCCGATGCAACAGGCGGAAGCAGCCGCCACCGCTGCCGCGCGTCAGGCCGCCGAGGCCGAAACACCGAAAGATCCGACGAAGCTCGCCAGTTGGCTCGACCAGCGCGTCAAGACCGGCGACCCCGTCGCCGAGTACCGGCTCGGCGTGCTCTACGCCCTCGGTCAGGGCGTTAAGCAGGACTATGGCCAAGCCGCGCAGCTCTTTAAGTCGGCTGCGAACGGAGGCGTCGCCGAAGCGCAATACAACGTCGCGGTGATGTACAGCGAAGGGATGGGCGTCGAGCATGACCCGGCGCAAGCCGTGACCTGGTACCGGAAGGCCGCTGAACAGGGGAACGCCAACGCCGCCTTCAATCTCGGTGTCGCCTACTCCAACGGCACCGGTGTGCAACAGGATATGCCCGAAGCGGCACGCTGGTTCCGCCGCGCCGCCTCAGCCGGCGTAATCAACGCCCAGTTCAACCTCGGTTTACTCTATGAACGCGGCGAAGGCGTGCCCCAATCGCTGGTCGAGGCTTATGCGTGGTACGCCGCCGCCGCCGCACGCGGTGACCAAGGCGCGGCGCAACGGCGCGACCATATCGCCAGCACGCTGGCACCCGGTGATCTGACGAAGGCACAGGCGCGCGCGACACTGCTGCAGCAGATGATTCAGACCAGCGCCGCCACAGCGACGTCGCAAAAGGTCAACGCTGCGACACCCTGATCATGCACCGGCACGGACGCCCGCCAGAGATCTGGCGGTTCGCTTCACGACACAAGCCGTCCCTTCGCCACCCACCAGCCCGAATTGATGCCATGCAGGCGCGCGGCGGCCGCGCTTGCCGCGGTGTTGTCAGCGAAGAGCGCGAAGCAGGTCGCGCCGCTGCCACTCATGCGGGCCAAAAGCGCGCCATCACAGGCCGCAAGCGCGGTCAGCACATCGCCGATCTCCGGCACGATGGTGCGCGCCGCATCGGTGAGATCATTGCGGCGCGCCTTTAAGATAGCCGCCAGCTCGGTCACGTTGGCCGGCGCATAGGCGAAACGCGCCGGCTGGCCAAACGGGCCTTGCCGCGAACGGTAGACATCCGGCGTCGGCAGCGGCCGGCCGGGATTGACCAGCACCAGATACGCTTCGGGCAGCGCCGGCGCGGTCGCGACCAATTCGCCGACGCCGCCGATGAATGCCGCGTGTCCGGCGAGGCAGACCGGCACGTCTGCGCCGAGCGTTGCACCGATCGCGGCAATCCGTTCCGGCGCGAGCTTCGCGTTCCACAGCGCGGCCAACGATGTCAGCGTCGCCGCCGCGTCGCTCGAACCGCCGCCGATGCCGGACGCGATCGGAAGATTCTTCTCGAGAATGATCAGGGCACCGGGCGGACGGCCGAGTTCGCGCGCAAGCGCTTCGCCGGCGCGCCAAACCAGATTCTGCTTCGGATCGTGGGCCGCGAGTTCCGTGGCGAAAGGACCGGTGATCGCGACGTTGAGGCTGTGCGCAGGGCTGACGGTGATCTCATCGCCGATGTCGGCAAACGCCACGAGACTGTCGAGCAGGTGAAAGCCATCGGCGCGGCGGCCGACGACGTGCAAATACAAATTGAGCTTGGCCGGCGCCAGCAAACTCAGCCGCCGCTCACCTTCGCGGGCTCGACGCTGAGTCCGTGGTCGAGCTTGGCTTGAATGGTCTTCGCCTCGTCCGCTTCCGGTTTGAACTGAAGCGCGCGCTCCCATTGATAGCGCGCCTCGGTTTCGCGGCCGCTGCGCCAATAAGCGTCACCCAGATGGTCGTTGATCGTTGGATCTTCGGGCACGAGCTCGATCGCGTGCTCCAGCGTTTCGGTCGCACGGGCAAACTCGCCGAGCCGGAAATAGGCCCAGCCGAGACTGTCGACGATGTAGCCGTCATTGGGCCGCTGCGCCACCGCACGCTGGATCATCTTGACCGCTTCGGGCACCTTTTCGCCCTTGTCGATCCAGGTGTATCCGAGATAATTCAGCACCAGCGGCTGTTCGGGCCGCAGTTTTAGCGCGCGCTCGAGATCGGCTTCAGCGCGCGGCCATTGTCCTGAACGTTCGAACGAAACACCGCGGCTGTAAAAGACCTGCCAATCGTTCGCCGCCGGCTTGGAAATGCGCGCCAGCGCACGGTCATAGGCGCCGATCGCATCGGTGAAACGACTGTGCGAACGAAGGATATCGCCGAGCTCGATCAGCGGAGCGGCGCGCGTCGGCTGCTCCGCCGCCATCGTCTCGAGCAGTTTGATCGCCTCGTCGGTCCGCGACAGCGTGTCGAGCGTCAAGGCGACACGCATCCGCGCCGTCCACGCATAGGGCGACGAAGGGTCGACGTGCTGATAGAGCGCCAGCGCATCCTCAGACTGATCTTGCTGGGCGCGAATCTCGCCGGTGAGCAGCTGCGCCAGCGCGAAGTCTGGCCTAAGGTCGAGCGCCAGCCGCGCGTAGATCAGCGCCGCGTCGAGGGTCTCGGCCTGATTGAGCAGGCTCGCAAGATCGAACAGCGCCTCTGCCGCACCCTCGCTGGCGGTTGTGATCAGCGGTCGCGGAATCACACCGTGCTCCAAACGATCCAAGCCAGCGGCGCCGACGCCGGAATCATCGATTGGCACCATGCTCTGGTAAACCGTGCGCGCGGCAATGCCGTCGTGCTGACGCTCGTAGAAATTGCCGGCCAACTCGGCAATCCGTGTCGTTGGCGGCGTCTCGGCAGCCAGCACCTTCTTATAGAGCGCCGATGCCGCTGCCGCCTGCCCGGCGAAGTCGGCAATGAGGGCCTCATGCAGCGCCTTGAGTGGACCGAGGCCGCGCGTGTCGCCCATTGTATCGAGTTCGCGCTGTGCCCGTTTCCGGTCGCCCCGGCCAACATCGGCCCACGCGGCCAACAGCGGCACGGCATAACGCTGCGCACCTTCGTGCGGCACCGACGCCGCTTGGTTCAGGGCCTGCGCGTCGTTGCCCGATTTGATCGCCTGCTCGACCAACACCAAGCCAGCCAATCCGCCAGCGCCGTCGTGCGCTGCGATCTTGCGCGCCAACGAAGCCGCTTGATCGACGCGGCCGGCCGAGACCCGCAGCGCAAAGGCGTGGCGCATCAAATTGTAGTTGTCGGGATCGGCGGCGAGTGCGGCATCGATGAAGTCTGTCGCGCCGCGGTAGTCGTGATCCTCTTGCGCATGGAGCGCCGCCAAGTAGCCACCGTATCCGCTTTCGGGCTGCGGCGACGGCGCCGTTGCGGGATGGTCGGCGGCGTTTCCCGAAGAGACGGCCAGTCCCAGGGCGAGACCTGTCACTGCAGCGCGGGTAAGAGAGGATCGCAGCTTCATCGCACCATCCGGCGGATCGCGTGTTGGGCGGAGATTACACCGCCAGCGCCCGGTTAGGTCAGCCTAATCGTTACATATTCGGGTAATTCGGGCCGCCGCCGCCCTCCGGCACGGTCCAATCGATATTTTGCCCCGGATCCTTGATGTCACAAGTCTTGCAGTGGACGCAGTTGGCGGCGTTGATCTGGAGCCGTGGTATACCGGCGGAGGTCTTGACGATCTCGTAGACGCCAGCCGGGCAATAGCGCGTCTCCGGTGAATCATAAAGCGTGTAATTGACCGCGATGGCGTCCTCTGACCGACGCAGACGCAGATGCGGCGGCTGGTTCTCTTCGTGGCTTACATTCGACAGGTACACCGATGACAGCCGGTCGAAGCTCACGACACCGTCAGGTTTGGGATAGACGATCGGTTGCGCCGCACCGGCGCGTTTTAGAGCCTCATGGTCGATGCCGTGGCGCAAAGTCCACGGTGCATGGCCACGCAGAATGTAAGTGTCGAAAGCGGCATATGCGAGACCGGCCCACAGACCCCAGCGGAATCCGGGCCGGATGTTGCGCACGGCGCGTAACTCGGGCCAAACCCATGACGCCGCCAGCGCGCCGCGAAAATCGGCTGTTTCGCCGGCCAGCTGTCGCGCCACGGTTTCAGCCGCGACCATCCCCGACTTCATTGCCGTGTGGCTGCCCTTGATCTTCGGCACGTTGAGAAAGCCCGCGGCGCAGCCAATCAGATGACCGCCCGGAAAACTTAGTGCCGGAATCGATTGGAACCCGCCTTCGTTGAGAGCGCGCGCGCCATAAGCGACACGGCGGCCGCCGGCCAGGATCGGCCGGATAGCCGGATGCGTTTTGAAGCGCTGAAACTCCTCGAACGGATTGAGAAACGGATTGGCGAAGTCGAGGCCGACGACGAAGCCGACCGCCACCTGATTGTGCTCAAGGTAGTAAAGGAATGAGCCGCCATAGGTCTGCGCATCGAGCGGCCAGCCGACCGTGTGAATGACGCGGCCAACACGGTGGCGCGCGGCGGTAATTTCCCACAGCTCCTTGATGCCGATGCCGTAGGTTTGCAGCTCGCAACCGGCGCGAAGGTTGAATCGCTCTTCGAGAGCTTTGGCAAGTGAGCCGCGGCAGCCTTCGGCGAACAACGTAACCTTGGCGCGCAATTCGACTCCGGGCTGGAATCCCGCCGTCGGCGCGCCATCCTTCCCGATGCCCATGGCGCCCGTGGCAACGCCAGCGACAGCGCCGTTCGCGTCATACAGCACCTCGGCTCCGGCAAAGCCGGCATAGATCTCGACGCCCGCAGCCTCTGCCTGCTTGGCCAGCCACCGGCAAAGATTGCCGAGGCTGATGATGTAATTGCCGTGATTGCGCATCGATGGTGGTGTCGGCAAACGCCAGGCGCGTCGCCGCGTGAGCAGCATAAACCGGTCGTCGGTAGCCGGCGTCAGCAGCGGCGCGCCGCGGTCGCGCCAGTCGGGCAGCAACTCATCGAGTGCGCGGGGCTCGAACACCGCGCCGGACAGGATATGCGCGCCGATCTCCGATCCCTTCTCGATGACGCAAACGGAAGCCGCCGGTCGCAGTTGCTTCAATCGGATGGCGGCGGCGAGACCCGCAGGGCCGGCACCGACGATTAGCACGTCGTATTCCATGCGCTCGCGCTGCATCGGCCGGACTATAGCCGGTGGTGCCCAAAGAACCAGCGATGCTAGTCTCGCCAGATGCAGGATCGCGCCGCGCTGTTGCGGCTTCTCGAATGGCAGACCGCGATGGGCGCGGACGACGCCGTGGTCGATGCGCCGCGCGACCGGACACAATCGAAGCCGAGGCCCGTCAATCGGCCACGGCCGGCAACTGCGGCGGCACCCCTGCCAGCTACGCCGGCCGCGACCGTACCGCAGAGCGCCATGCTGGCGAGTGCCAAGGAGCTGGCGGACGCCGCCAAGGATCTGGCTGCGCTACGGGCTGCGGTTGAATCGTTCGATGGATGTTCCCTGCGACGGACCGCGACCCATACCGTCTTTGCCGACGGTAACCCGGACGCGCCGTTAATGCTGATCGGAGAAGCACCCGGCGCCGACGAAGATCGGATCGGCCTGCCGTTCGTCGGACGCAGCGGCCAGCTACTCGATCGGATGCTGGCCACCATCGGCGTCAGGCGGACGGAGAACGCCTATATCACCAACGTCCTATTCTGGCGGCCGCCCGGTAACCGCAAGCCGACACCCGAGGAAACCGCGATCTGTCTGCCCTTCGTTTGGCGCCACATCGCCCTGAAACGGCCGAAAGTCGTGGTTTTGTGCGGTGGAACCGCCACCGCCACCCTACTCAACCGTAATGACGGGATTACACGCCTGCGCGGTCGGTGGTTCGACCTGATTGTGCCAGACCTCGGACCGGTACCAGCCTTGGCAACGTATCATCCGTCTTTTCTTTTGCGTGCACCTGCACACAAAAGTGAATCCTGGCGCGATTTCTTGGTGATACAGTCTAAGATGAATTCAGATAAGTAATACTCAGCCAAGTTGTAGAAGTTTTAACCGTGGTATAAATGCAAGTGGTAGGCTACAAAACTTTATAAAATTTTGACTTGCCTTTTCCCCGCAAGATAGTTTAAGGCCTGCCGAATGAACGGCTGGGAACGTAGGCGACGGTCGAGCAAGACTTACGCTGCGCTGTTTGTTATTGCGGTATTTTCAGCAGCATTGTTCGCCTTCCATAACGCAGCAGCAGGTGATCTGAGCGGCGAATTCGAACTCGCCGCGCTGACGCCTCCAAGCGATTTCCGCAACGATACCGATCTGCCCTACGTATTGAATGGGGCGGATGCTGAACGCTATAGATTGATCGAACTGCAGCAACGCACGGCTCAATGGCAGGCGGCCGATCATGAGATCGCCTCGCTCAAGGATCGGCTGCTGCTCGGCCACGTCCTCGCCCAGCGCTACATCCATCCACGTTACCGGGCGAGCTACGCCGAACTCGCCGCTTGGCTCGATGCCTATGGTGACCAGCCGGAAGCCGGTCGTATCTATAATCTGGCGCTTAAACGCGCGCCCGAAGGTGCCAAGCCGCCCAAGCCTTCCGCCAACGTGCTCGCCGCTTTGTCGCTGGCGGATGGCGATCTCGACCCGCACCCGGCCCACGCTGATGTGGATGCCGCCGGGTCACCCAACGGTTTATGGCAGGCGGGATTAACGGCGTGGCGCGACGGCCATCTTGATGAAGCGCGCAAGGCTTTCTCGACGCTTGCGACCGCACCGGCACAATCGCCCTGGACAGTCTCGGCGGCCGCGTTTTGGACCGCGCGGGTCGAGCTTCGTTCGCGCCATCCGGCAGACGTCGCCCGTTGGCTCGGCCTGGCTGCCAACCATCCGCACACTTTCTACGGACTGCTCGCCCGTCGGCTGCTCGGTGTCGATACCGATTTCAATTTCGTCGCCGCGCCATTTACTGCCTTCGATGCCGGAATCATGACCGGCGTCGCGGCTGGACGACGCGCGGTGGCTGAGCTCGAGATTGGCGACCAGAATGCCGCCGCCGCCGAGCTCCGTCTGATGGCTGCGCGCGGCTCGACCCAGGCGATGCAGGCAGCGATCGCGCTTGCCGATCACGCCAATCTGCCAGCGCTGAGCCTGCAGTTGGGCGCGATCGTCGCGCGCCGCGATGGCCAGGATTACGACCGGGCACTCTATCCAATCCCGCGCTGGATGCCGCGCGGCGGTTTCACCGTCGACCGGGCCCTGTTGTTCGGCGTCATGCGGCAGGAATCGAAATTTGCGCCGCACGTCGTGAGCAATGCCGGCGCGCGCGGTCTGATGCAGCTGATGCCGGCTACTGCACGTTCGATGGCGACGCAACTGGGACAGGATGTCGGCGATCGCCGCGGCGAACGCGAGCAACTGGCTGACCCGGCAACCAACATGATGCTGGCGCAGGAATATGTCCGCACGCTGCTGCAAAACGACCACATCCGCGGCAATCTACTGTTCTTCGCGCTCGCCTATAATGGCGGCCCAGGCGCGGTCGAGCGGCGGAAGACTGCAATGGCCAATTATCGTGCCGATCCGCTGCTGTTCCTCGAAACCTTCCCGGTTGCGGAATCGCGCGCCTTCACCGAGCGCGTGATGGCGAACTACTGGATCTATCGCCTGCGTCTCGGCCAACCAACGCCCGACCTCGATGCGCTTGCCGAGGGCCATTGGCCGATCTATACCGCTTTCGATATGCACGATAGCGGTGAACGCCGTGTCGCCGACAATCGATGACAAGCGGCCGTTTGTTCCGGTCAACATCGCGGTTCTGACGGTTTCCGACACCCGCGACGAGGCGTCCGACAAGTCCGGACGCACCTTGGTCGAACTGGCAACCAACGCCGGCCACCACATCGCTGCCAAACGCATCGTCAAGGACGAGCAGAGCGCAATCGTCGCCGCGTTACGCACGTGGATTGCCGATCCCGCCGTCGACGTCGTGATCGCTACCGGCGGCACCGGCGTCACCGGCCGCGACGTCACGCCGGAAGCGTTTCAGTCGGTGTACGAGAAGGAGATCACCGGCTTCGGTGAGCTCTTCCGTTGGCTCAGCTATCAGAAAGTCGGCACCTCGACGATACAGAGCCGCGCCACCGCCGGCGTCGCCGGTGGCACATACCTCTTCGCCCTGCCCGGTTCGCCCGGCGCTTGCCGCGACGGCTGGGAGGTGATCGGGCCACAGCTCGACAACCGTCACCGGCCGTGCAATCTCGTCGAGCTGATGCCGCGGCTTAAAGAGCACATCGCACCCATGCCACGCTGAGCATCGGCTCGGTCGCCGCTGTGTCACCCCGCAGCCGGTTCTTGATTTGTTCCCGATGTCGGCGCATGCTATGTGTATGGATGAGAGCGTGCGGGCGCCGCTGCAAAAAGGCCGCGGCGCGGGCAGCAACGCAAGCGGACGCTACGAGCAGGAAAAGCGGGAAGCGTTCGACGACGGCTGGGGCACCGCGGACGAGCCGCCGCCGCGGCTTCCTACCAGCTTCACGCGCGACAGCTCGCGCACCATCATTGCGCGCAATGATTCGCCGGACATTCCGTTCGACCGCTCGATCAACCCCTATCGCGGCTGTGAGCACGGCTGCATCTATTGCTTCGCCCGGCCGACGCATGCCTATCTCGGCTTTTCGCCGGGTCTCGATTTCGAAAGCCACATCCTGGTCAAGGAGCAGGCGCCCGCGCTGCTTGCCGCCGAGCTGCGCAAGCCGTCCTACCGCTGCCAGCCGATCGCGCTCGGCACCAACACCGACCCTTATCAGCCGGCCGAGCGGCGTTACGGGATCATGCGCGGCATCCTCGAAGTGCTGCGCGATTTCCGGCATCCGGTCACGGTCGTCACCAAGTCGGCACTGATCCAGCGCGACATCGACATTCTCGCCGAAATGGCGAAAGATAATCTCGTTGCCTGCGCTGTGTCGGTGACGACGCTCGACCGCAAGCTGGCGCGCGCGATGGAGCCACGCGCGGCAACACCTGAGCGGCGGTTGGAAACTATCGCCGCGTTAGCCAGTGCCGGTATTCGGACCGGCGTGATGGCGGCGCCGATGATCCCTGCGCTCAACGATGCCGAGCTCGAAATCATCCTGGAACGCGCCGCGGCCGCCGGCGCGCTCGGTGCCGGCTACACCATGCTGCGCCTGCCATTGGAGGTGGCGCCGCTGTTCATCGAGTGGCTCAACGATCATTTCCCCGCTAAGGCCAAGCATGTGATGTCGCTGGTGCGCGAAGGCCATGGCGGCAAGGACTATGATTCGCAATGGGGCAAGCGCATGACCGGCACCGGTCCTTATGCCGAGCTCCTGCGCATCCGCTTCGAAACCGCTTGCCGGCGGCTGAAGCTCAATCTCAATCGCGGTCGGCTGTGGCGCCTCGACACGACCAAGTTCACGCCGCCGCCGCTGCCGAGCGCTCAGCTCCGGCTGCTGTAGTTCCAACTCCGCCAGCGACTGACGCAGCACTTGCACCGCGGACGCGTCGCGTGTCACTTAGCGATATGCCGGATCTCGCGCTTGAGCGGGAATGTGATGGCGTCGTCTGCGGCGTCGACGAAGTCGGCCGCGGACCCTTGGCCGGTCCCGTTGTGGCGGCAGCGGTCATCATCGACCGGGCGCGGTTGCCGCGCGATCTGCGCAATCAGATCGACGATTCGAAGAAGTTGGAGCGGGCAGCGCGCGAGGATTACGCCGCGCGTTTATGGGAATGCGCCTCGATCGGCATTGGGGCCGCCTCGGTACGCGAAATCGACCAAATCAACATCCTGCAAGCGTCGTTGCTCGCCATGCGGCGTGCTATCGATGCGCTGCCGGCGGCGCCGCAATGGGCGCTGGTCGATGGCAATGTGAACCCACACCTGCCCTGTCGCACCCGCACCGTGGTCGGCGGCGACGCACTGTCACTGTCGATTGCCGCCGCCTCGATCATCGCCAAGGTGACACGCGACCGTCTGATGCGCACGCTGGCGCTGCGTTACCCGGGCTACGGGTGGGAAACCAATGTCGGCTATGCCACCCCCGAACATCGCAATGGGCTGCTGACCCTCGGGCCGACCCCCCACCATCGCCGCTCGTTTGCGCCAGTACAGCTGAGCCTTGCCTTCGATTCAAATTCGAAGGAATTCGACTAAGCCTTTGACTCTCCCAATATATTGACACTCGACTCGGGGCATCGCAGGATGCGCCGATTCGGCCGCCGGAGTGCGACTCGCACGTGCGGCCGAAATCCGGATGGGGAGCCGGGTGCGCGAATCGGGGGAAGCGGCCGACGATTTGGGCGAGGTGCTGATCGGCGACTGCGTCGAAGTCATGGCGCGGTTGCCGGCGGAGTCGGTTGACCTCGTCTTCGCCGATCCGCCTTACAATCTGCAGCTTAACGGCGACCTCCATCGGCCCGACAACAGCCACGTCGACGCTGTCACGGAGGCCTGGGACAAATTCGCCAACTTCGCGACCTACGACCGTTTCAGTCGCGCCTGGCTCGAGGCGGCGCGCCGCCTCTTGAAGCCCGATGGCACGCTGTGGGTGATCGGCTCGTACCACAATATCTACCGCGTCGGCTCGTTGCTGCAGGATCTGGGATTCTGGATCCTCAACGACATCGTCTGGCGCAAGACCAATCCGATGCCGAATTTCCGCGGCCGGCGCTTTACCAACGCGCACGAAACCCTGCTGTGGTGCGCCAGATCGCGCGATAGCAAGTACACCTTCAACTATCACGCGATGAAGTCGCTCAACGACGACGTGCAGATGCGCAGCGATTGGCTGCTGCCGATTTGCGGCGGCAGCGAGCGCCTGAAGCGCGACGGCAAGAAGGCGCATCCGACGCAGAAGCCCGAAGCGCTGCTGCACCGCATATTACTGGCCGCGACCAAGCCCGGCGATCTGGTGGTCGATCCGTTCTTCGGCAGCGGCACAACCGGCGCAGTTGCTAAGCGGCTCAACCGCCGTTTCATCGGCATCGAGCGCGAGAAAGATTATGCGCGACTGGCGCGTGAACGCGTCGCCACCGTGACACCGGCTGCGGCCGAGGAAATCGCAACCGCCGAGAAGCGCGGCGAGCCACGCGTGCCATTCGGGGCGCTGGTCGAGAACGGCTTCCTGAAGCCGGGCGATGTGCTGTTCGACGCCTCGCGCCGCTGGACCGCCAAGGTGCGCGCCGACGGCACGGTGATTTCGGCCGAAACCAAAGGCTCGATCCACAAGGTGGCGGCCGAAGTGCAAGGTGCCGCCGCCTGCAACGGTTGGGCGTTCTGGCACATCGACGTCAAAGGACGTGCCGTGCCGATCGATGTGCTGCGGCAGAAGTACCGCGCCGAAATGGGCCCAGCCGTCTAGGCAGGCGCCTCGGCGTTCCGCGCCCAGGCAATCACCTTCTTCATCACACTGGGTAGTGCGTGGTCCTTGAAACCATCGGGCGCCACCCAAATGCCGTCGCGCACGGCTGCGCCGCCTGCCGTCGCTGCAAGAATAACGAGCTCGAGATCGAAATGCGTGAAGCCGTGCGCAACCGTGCCTGGCACACGCCGCCAGCGCGCCTTGAGTGGTGCCGCTTTCGCCGCCTCACGGTCATCCCAGGGCTTGATGCGCCATTCGGTCGACGGCACTTCCATCATGCCGCCGAGCAAGCCATTCGGCGGACGGCGACGTAAAAGCACAGCACCGGACTCATTAACCGCCCAGAAGGCGACGCCATGCCGCCGCGCCTTGGCGGGCTTGGCGAGGCGGCGCGGCAACGTCTCGGCAATTCCCTGGGCGTGCCCCCGGCAATCCGCCTGCCACGGACATGTTTTGCAGCGCGGTTGCTTCGGCGTGCAAACCGTGGCGCCCAGATCCATCAGCGCCTGGGCGAAATCGCCGGGCCGGTCGGCCGGCACCAGTGCCATGGCGTATTCGCGGAGCCGCACCTTGGCGGCCGGCAACGGCGTCCGCACGTTATGCAGCCGCGCCAGCACGCGTTCGGCATTGCCATCAACCGCTGCAGCCCGGCGTCCGAAGGCGATCGCCGCGATCGCCGCCGCCGTGTAGGCGCCGACACCCGGCAACTCGCGCAAGCCGGCTTCGCTGACGGGGAAAAAGCCGCGCGCGACGACCGCACGCGCACAAGCGTGGAGGTTGCGCGCCCGCGCGTAATAGCCGAGCCCCTGCCAGGCATGGAGCACGTCGTCGAGCGCGGCGCATGCCAGCGCGTTGACGGTCGGCCAGCGCGCCAGGAACCGTTCGTAATACGGTCCGACCACGGCGACCGTGGTCTGCTGCAGCATGATTTCGCTGAGCCAAACGCGGTAAGGATCGGCGGCTTCGCCCGGCCGCGCGCGCCAGGGCAGCACGCGGCGATGCCGGTCGTACCAGGCGAGCAACGATGCCGAGAGATCGGCGGCAGGACGGGGCATCGACGGAGCGCGCTTCACGCTTTATCCTGCCACGAGCGCAAGGAGGTTACGAGTTGGCCGGTAAATCGAACGACGCCGATCCGCGGCGCGGCGCGATGCGGGCGCTGGCGGCGGACGTGCCGCGCATCGTCAAGCCGGTATTGGGCAAGCGCGGCTTTGCCGCTGGCCAGTTGGTAGCGCAATGGGCGGAGATCGTCGGCGCCGATCTCGCGCGGCGGATGATGCCGGAAAAGCTCGCTTTTCCAATGGGCAAACGTCACGACGGCACACTGCGGCTCCGGGTGGCGCCTGGATTCGCGCTTGAGGCGCAGCATCGCGAACCGCAAATCCTCGAGCGGCTCAACGCCTTTTTCGGCTACCGCGCCTTGGCGCGGCTCGTCCTGGTGCAGGGTCCGTTGCCGGCCGAGCGTATGACTGTGCCGCGCCGCCGCCGCGATCTCGTGGCGAGCGAGCAAGAGGCCTTGGCACAACGAGTCGCCGGCATCGCCGATAGCGAGTTGCGCAACGCACTGACGCGACTCGGCGAAGCGGTAATCGGAACCGCGCGCGAAAAAAATCGCTGAACGGTTTTTCCCCGACTCGACTGCGGTGCTTTGCTTGAACTGCCGCCGCGCAAGCCCTAGCATCGAGCCGTTTTTAGGGTTTGGAGTTGTTCATGCGTTTTTACCGGCTGATCTTCACCGCCGTGATCGCGATGGGTGCACTGCAAGTCGCCGCGCTTCCGGCGCACGCCGCTGACGCGCCGACACTGCAAGCCGACGATCACATTCTCGGCAACAAGACGGCGCCGATTACGATCTTCGAATACGCGTCGCTCACGTGCCCGCATTGCGCCGCGTTCGCGAACGACACGCTGCCGAAGCTGCAGAAGGATTGGATCGACACCGGCAAGGCCAAGCTGGTGTACCGCGATTTTCCGCTCGATCAATCGGCAGTGATCGCGGCGACGATCGCGCGCTGCTTTCCGGCCGAGCGCTATTTTCCTTTCATCGAGACGCTGTTCCAGACGCAGCGCGAATGGGCCCAGGGTAGCGAAGCGGCGACCAAGACCGCGCTCGCACGCATTGCCAAGCTCGGCGGCATGAGCCAGGCACAGTTCGACGCTTGCGCGGCCGACCAGAAAAACTCCGATGCGGTGCTGAATTCGCGGCTCGTCGCACAGAATCAATACGGCATCGATTCAACGCCCACCTTCTTCGTCAACGGCACCAAGGTTGTTGGCGACGTGTCCTATGATGAGTTCGTTAAATACCTTGAAGCCAAATCCGGTGCGGCGTCGCCGAACCGGGCCGGCCCGGCGACGGCGGCGAACGATCTCCATCGTGGCGTGATCGCCACGGTCCGAAGCTGGCTCGGCTCGCTCATGTCGCGTACCTAAAGCTCGCAGCCCGCTCGTGCATTTCGCCAAACTCCGGCTCTCCGGCTTCAAATCCTTCGTAGACCCGACCGAGCTCGTGATCGAACCCGGCATGACCGGCATCGTCGGGCCGAACGGCTGCGGTAAGTCCAACATCCTCGATGCCATGCGCTGGGTGATGGGCGAAACCTCGGCCAAACGCCTGCGCGGCAGCGAGATGGACGACGTGATCTTCTCCGGCACGAGTGCGCGGCCGGCGCGCAACGTCGCCGAAGTGATGCTGCACCTCGACAACGCGGCGCACGATGCGCCGCAACCCTACGACGCACACAACGAGATTCAGATTCTCCGCCGCATCGAGCGTGGCATCGGCTCGGACTATCGCATCAACGGCCGCGACGTCCGCGCCCGCGACGTGCAGCTGTTGTTCGCCGACGTCGCGACCGGTGCCAATTCGAGCGCCATCCTTAGCCAAGGTCGCATCGGCGCCATCATTAGCGCCAAACCCGCCGACCGCAGGATGCTGCTTGAGGAGGCGGCCGGCATCGCCGGTCTGCATTCGCGGCGACACGAGGCCGAGTTGCGTCTCAAAGCCGCCGAGACCAATCTGGCGCGGCTCGATGACGTACTGCGCACGCTCGAAACGCAGCTCGAAAGTCTGAAGAAGCAGGCGCGTCAGGCGCAGCGCTATCGCCGCCTATCGGATTGGATTCGCCGCGCCGAAGCGACCGTACTGCATTTGCGGTATGCCGCCGCAACCGGCGAATTGACGGCGGCGGAAGAGAGGTTGCGCGCTGCCGAGCGCCTCGTTGCCGAGCGCATGACGGCGGCCGCCGCGGCCGACCGGCTGCGCGAAGCGGCAGCAGCGGGGCTGCCGGCGCTACGCCAAGGCGAAGCGGCGGCATCGGCCGAGCTCCAACGCCTGACTTTGGCGCGCCAGGCGCTCGACGAGGAGGAGCGCCGCATCATGGCGGCACGACAGTCGGCCGAAGCCCGGCTCGATCAGCTTGCCGCGGATTTGAAGCGCGAGGACGAACTCGCCGCCGATTCGCGCTCTGCATTGGCGCGACTCGGCGAGGAACGCCAGTCTCTCGCCGCCGCCCAGCAGGACGAGCAGCGATTGCAGTCGAAAGCCGCCGAGGATTTGGCGCATGTGGCCGAGACCGTCGCGGTGCTCGATGGCCAGTTGGCTGCACTGACCGAGCGCGTTGCCGCCGAGGAGGCGCGCCGCGCGACGCTCGTGACCCGGATCAGTGACGCGGGCGAGCGCCAGAACCGACTCAAGGATCGCGCCGACGAGATTGCTCGGCAGCGTACCGCCCTCGAAGCCGAGGCCGGCGCCAGCGGCGTTGACGCTGAAATCCTGGCCGCCCTCAAGGCAGCCGAAAGCGCAGCCGAAGACAGCCGCGCCGCGCTGGCGGCGGCCGAGCAGGCGTTGGCCGAAGCCCAGGCTGCCGAAGCCGAGGCGCGCGGGCCGCTCGAAGCAGTGGAGATGAACCGTGCCAAGTTGAAAGCCGAGAGCGAGGCTTTGCAGCAACTCTTGGCAAAGCCAGATCACGATAGATGGCCGCCGGTGCTCGACGTAATCCAAGTGGCGCGCGGCTTTGAGGCGGCGCTTGGCGCTGCCGTCGGCGATGACCTGACGGCGCCGACCGATGCCGCCGCGCCGGCGCATTGGTTCGGCTTGCCGGATTATCCCGATGCACCGCCGCTCCCGGCCGGCGTGAGCCGACTGTCGGAACATGTCGCGGCTCCGGCACAGTTGACGCGCCGCCTCAATCAGATCGGCGTGGTCGATACCGTCGCCGACGGCGAGAGGCTGCAAACGGATTTGCGTCCGGGCCAGCGGCTCGTCAGCCGCGATGGCGGGCTGTGGCGATGGGACGGCTTCCGCCGTTTGCCGGGCGCACCGGCCGCGGCCACGCAACGGCTCGAGCAGCGCCATCGCCTGACTGAGCTGGCGCGTGAACTGCAGGACGCGGAGACGGAGGTTGCGCGCCGGCGCGAGGCACTCGAAGCGGCGCAACGCCATAACCGCGAACGCGCCGAAGCCGATCGCCAGGCGCGGCAGCACGCCCGTGAAGCGCTCGACGCATTGGCTGACATCCGCAATCACGAGGCCGAGCTTGCGCGCGCCGCCGCTGCAATCGTTTCGCGCCGTGCAGCGCTGGAAGAGGCGGCGCAACGGTTGGCGCTCGATCGCAACGAGGCCGAGGCGGAAGCCGCCGCTGCACGGCGCGCGCTTGACGCTTTGCCCGATCCGGCGAAGGGACGTGACGAGATTCAGGCGGCGCGCGGCACCCTCGCCGAGCGCCGTGCCCTGCAACAGGCACATCAGGGCGAACACGACCGGCTGGTGCGCGAAGCGGCGGCGCGCGGCGAGCGGCTCGCGGCGATCAGCGTCGAATATAAGTCCTGGGAGCAGCGCACCGAGGCTGCGGCGCGTCAGCGTCAGACGCTCGAAAGCCGCCGGGGCGAGTTGCATGCCGAGGTCGAATCGCTCGCGCAACGGCCGCAGGAAATCGCCGCCGAACGCGACAGGCTGGCGGAAACCATCACGGCGTCGACCGCGCGGCGCAATCAGGCTGCCGACGCGCTGGCGACCGGCGAGGCCAAGCTTGCCGAAGCCGACAAGACGGCGCGCGCGGCGGAGGCTTCTGCCGGCGAAGCGCGCGAAGAGCGCGTGCGCGCCGAAGGCGTGCGCGATCAGGCGGTGCTGGCGCGCACGACTGTCGCCGAAGCCATGGCCGAAAAACTTCAGGCCAAGCCCGAGGACGTTCTGACTGCGGCCGGCATCGAAGCCGACGAAGAGCTGCCGGAGATCGGTGCCGCCACTACGCGTCTCGAACGGCTGTTGCGCGAGCGCGAGAATATGGGCCCGGTGAATTTGGTTGCCGAAGCGGAATCGCGCGAGATCGAAGAGCGCTTCAACGGCCTCAATCGGGAGCGCGAGGACTTGGTCGGTGCCATTGCCAAGCTGCGCCAGGGCATCACCGCGCTCAACCGCGAAGGCCGCGAACGGCTGCTCGCCGCTTTCACCCAGGTAAACGAGCATTTCGGCAAACTGTTTGTGCGGCTGTTCGGCGGCGGCAACGCCCATCTGCGGCTCGACCCCGGCGAGGACGACGATCCGCTGCAGGCCGGCCTCGAAATCATGGCCAGCCCACCGGGCAAAAAACTGCAGAACCTGACGCTACTTTCAGGCGGCGAGCAGGCGCTGACGGCGCTGGCATTGCTGTTCGCGGTCTTCCTCACCAACCCGGCGCCGATCTGCGTGCTGGACGAGGTTGATGCGCCTCTTGATGATGCGAACGTGGATCGCTTCTGCCGCCTCGTCGCCGAGATTGCGGAGAGCGCCGAGACCCGCTTCCTGATCATCACCCATCACCGCCTGACCATGGCGCGCGTCGACCGGCTCTATGGCGTGACCATGGGCGAAAAGGGTGTTTCCCAGCTGGTTTCGGTCGATCTTCAGGGGGTCGAGCAGCTTCGTCGCACCGCCTGATTCGGCGCCTTCCTGCGCTTGACTCGCCCGGTGACGCCTTTTAGAAGTTGCGCGCCTTTCCGGCGCGGGTTAGCTGCCGCGCGCGCCCGTGTCGCGGGGGATTCTCTCAAGCATTCCCGGTGGTTGGAATGGACGAACGCGAGGCGCGGGCGAGCCTCAAGGAATTAGGCGAGCGCCTGGCCAAGGCACGTGGCGGGCTGCCGCCGAAGCTCGCGCCACGTGGCGCCCCGCCAACGCAAGACGCGTTGGCATTTGGGCTGCGCATCGGGCTCGAACTGGTGGTTGCGGTGGTTGTATCGGTCGCCATCGGTTGGGCGATCGACCGTTGGCTCGGAACTAAGCCAGCGGCAATGGTGGTGATGTTCTTTCTCGGCATTGCCGCGGGCATGTGGAACGTGTACCGCGCGGTCACCGGGATGGGTATGAAAGTCGGTGCGCGCGGCGGCAAGGCCGACGCGACGGGGGACGACGAGGACGAGGACTGACGTGGCGCTTGAACTACATCCGCTCGAGCAATTCGTGATCAAGCCGATCGTGCCGCTGCATATCGGCAAGATCGACATCTCGTTCACCAATTCGGCGTTGCTGATGACGATCGCGGTGCTGCTGGCGACTGTGATCGTCGTTATCGGCACGCGCCGCGAAGAACTCGTGCCCGGCCGCGTCCAGTCGCTGGGCGAGCTCGCCTACGAATTCATCGGGAACATGATCGACGACACGGTGGGTACCGACGGCCAGCGTTATTTCCCGTTCGTCTTCACGCTGTTCATGTTCATCCTGTTCGGGAACATGCTCGGCCTGATTCCCTACGGCTACACGTTCACCGGACAGATCATCGTCACCTTCGCCATGGCCGCAGTCGTCTTCGTCGGCGTGACCTTGATCGGCATCTGGCGCCACGGCTGGCACTTCCTCAGTTTTTTCGTGCCGCACGGCGTGCCGATCGTGCTGCTCGTGCTTTTGGTTCCCATCGAGCTGCTGTCCTACCTGATCCGGCCGTTCACGTTGTCGATCCGGTTGTTCGCCAACATGCTCGCTGGTCACACGATGCTCGCGATCTTCGGCGGCTTTGCCGCCAGCATCGGGATTTTGGGCTTGCTGCCGCTTGGCCTCGACGTCCTGATTTTCTTCCTTGAGCTTCTGGTCGCGGTGCTACAGGCCTACGTCTTCACCATTCTGACCTGTCTTTATCTCAACGACGCCATCAACCTTCACTGAAACCTCTGGGGATATTGCAATGGATCTCGCTTCGGCAAAAATGATCGGCGCAGGCTTGGCCTGCATCGCGCTCGTCGGCGCCGGTATCGGCATCGGCAACGTCTTCGCGGC
>DASQHO010000021.1:0-23112 GCA_035632055.1 Allostellaceae bacterium | reverse complement strand
TCGACGGTGTTGCAGCCGACCGATCCGGTCGAGCCGAGAATCGTCACGCGCCGTTGCTGCGCCGCCGTCATCCGCCGCTTGCTCCCTGTCCGGTTTGCCCGTTATCCGCGCCGTCATTTTATTGATAAAGCGGCGGCGATGCCCGCGTAAAGCTTATTCCGGACTTTTCTTTTGGTGTTCAAGCACTTGGGCGACGCGGTCACGGAGGCGGAAGAGCCGCGCATCGCGGATGCCAAGGGCCTGGAGATGGTGGGCGGTGTCGAAGAGATAGGTGGCGCAGGGGCCGAGCGCGCCATGCGCCTGGGCGATCGACTCGACGATACGTTCCTCGGGCACCTGACCGGCGTAACGCGGATGCGACCGGTTGATCAGGAAGGCGATAGCCCAACCGGGGCCGCCTTCGGTGGTGGCGATGCGCACCCAGCGCGGGCAATAGGAGCCGGTGATCATCTCGCGCCGCCACAATAGTTCGAGCTCGGCCGGCGCTTTCGACGCCTCGATGCGATACGCAAGTCCGCGGCAGGTGCCGCCGCGATCGAGACCGAGGATCAATCCCGGGCGCTCGGCGCTGCCGCGGCCGAGATGCGTCCACAAACAGAAGCGGCGGTGAAAGCCATGCACCGTCGCGACCCGTTTGTCGACGAAATGGATCATCGGATTCCAAATCAGCGAGCCGTAGGCGAACAACCAGACGTCGCCGCCGCCGTCGGGACGGTGATCCAGAATTGCAGCAACCGCCGCGCAATGCTCTTCGTCGGGAATGACCCGCACCGACGGATCGCGCTGCTCGATCAGCCGACGCATTTCACCGCTCAGTACGGACTCGCGCGTGAGCTTGTGCGTGCAGCGTTTGTCGTCGGATGGCGGACCGGCGGGCATGGCAAACGATATAGCATTGCCGATCCGGGTTGAAACGGCGGTCGGTGCAGACCTGACCGGCGCCCGGGTCGGGCGTGCTTGACAGGCCGCCGTGGCCCGCCCGAGGCTCCGGTCCGGGGAGCAATCGGGGACTAGAGATGGCGGAAGTACGGCTCGAGCGGGCGGGCGAGATCGCCGTCATCGAGATCGATAATCCCCCGGTCAACGCGTTGAGCCATGCAGTGCGCGCGGCGCTGGCATCGCGCCTTGACGAAGCGACCGCGGACGATGTGGTCAAGGCCGTGGTGATCGCCTGCGCCGGCCGCACCTTTGTCGCCGGCGCCGACATCAACGAACTCGGCAAGCCGCGCTCGCCGCCGCTGACGGTCGACATCGCGACGCAGCTCGACGCCTGCGTCAAGCCGGTGGTGGCGGCAATCCACGGCACCGCGCTCGGCGGCGGTCTCGAACTCGCTCTCGCGTGCCACTGGCGCGTCGCCGCGCCGGATGCCCGTCTCGGCCTGCCCGAGGTCAAGCTCGGCATCATTCCCGGCGGCGGCGGTACCCAGCGCCTGCCGCGGGCCATCGGCGCCAAGCCGGCGCTCGACCTGATCACCAGCGGCGACATGATCGGCGGCCAGGCGGCGCTCGAAGCCGGCTTGGTCGACGCGCTGGCGACGCGCGACGATCTGCGTACCACGGCGATCGCACTGGCGCGACGCATGGTCGCCGAGAAGCGGCCGCCCAAACGGCTGCGCGACCGCGCGGTGCCGCCGGCGCCGGCGGAATTGTTCAGCCGCGCACGCAGCGACGTGGCGCGCCGCTATCGCGGCTTCGAGGCGCCGCTCAAGGCCGTCGACGCGGTGGCGGCGTCGATGATGCCCTTCGACGACGGCCTCAAGCGCGAGCAGGCGATCTTCGCCGAGCTGTTGCGTGGGCCGCAGTTTGCAACGCTGCGACATGTCTTCTTCGCCGAGCGCGGGGCGGCAAAGATTCCCGATCTACCAACTGACGTGCCGCCGCGCGAGATCGCGCAAGCGGCGGTCATCGGCGCCGGCACTATGGGGGGCGGCATCGCACTGTGCTTCGCCGACGCCGGCATTCCGGTGACGCTGATCGAAAGCGACCGCGGCGCGCTCGAACGCGGGCTTGTCGCGCTGCGCCGCAATTTCGAAAGCAGCGTCCGGCGGCGCAACCTCCCCGCCGCTGAGCTCGACAAGCGCCTCGGATTGATCAAGCCGTCGCTGCGGCTCCCTGATGCGGCGGCCGCCGATCTCATCGTCGAGGCCGTATTCGAGGAGCTGCCGCTGAAGCAGACCATCTTCGGCAAGCTCGATGCGATTGCCAAGCCGGGCGCGATCCTCGCCACCAATACCTCTTACTTGGATGTCAACCAGATCGCCGCCGCGACCAAGCGGCCCGAGGACGTGCTCGGCCTGCACTTCTTCAGTCCGGCGCATGTCATGCGTCTGGTCGAGGTGGTGCGTGCGACCGCAACGGCGCCAACGGTGCTCGCCGCGTCGTTGGCGCTGGTGCGCAAGCTCCGCAAGTTGCCGGTGGTCGTCGGCGCGGCGCCGGGCTTCGTCGGCAATCGCATGCAGTTCGAGCGCTCGCGTGAAGCCGACCGGCTGCTGCGCGACGGCGCGCTGCCGCGTGATGTCGACCAGGCGATGGTCGAGTTCGGCTTTCCGATGGGACCGTTTGCCGCCGCGGACCTGGCGGGCCTCGACGTGTCGTGGCGCATGCGCAAGGCGCGCGGAATCTCGTTTCCGGTTGCCGACGCGCTGTGCGAGGCGGACCGCTTCGGCCAGAAGACGGGCAAAGGCTATTACCGTTACCAGGCCGGCAGCCACGACGGCCTGGCCGACCCCGAAACCGACCGCATCGTCGCCGGGGTGCGTGAGCGGCTCGGCATCGCGCCGCAGCCGATTGCCTCCGGTGTCATAGTCGAGCGGCTGATCTATCCGATGGTCAACCAGGCGGCGCGTTTGCTCGAAGCCGGCGTCGCACTGCGGCCGGGCGACATCGACTTGATCTGGATCAACGGTTACGGCTTTCCGGCGTGGCGCGGCGGACCGATGTTCTATGCCGATCAGATCGGCCTCGCCAATGTGCGCGACCGGCTCGCGCATCTGGCGCGCGAGCTCGGCGAAAAGGCGCTGATCCCCGCCCCGCTGATCGAACGCCGCGTCAAAGAGGGCCGCGGCTTCTATTCTTAGCTCCGCTGGCGGCTGCGACGGAAAAAATGCAGAGCGTCAGAGGCGCGTCAGGCGCGCGCGGTAGGGTGAACGCGTCGAAAAAAGGAGATCGTTCATGCACTCGTTCCTGCCGAAGGCGCTCCTCGTCCTGACGCTCTGGTCCGGCACCGGCTTGGCGGTGAGCGCGGCGCAGATTGCCGAAGCCGCGCAACAGCCCGGCCTCACCTGCCTTGCCGCTGAAGCTTCAGCGCCCGCGATCAACGGGTGCCAGACTTATGCGGATGTCGTCACCGCGGCCTTGGTCGCGGGCTGATGGCCATCACCGGTGAGCGGCGTGCGATCAGCGCCGCTCACTTTCCGGTATACGTCACGCGCCAGAGCGTACCCGAGCCGTCGTCACTGAAAATCAGCGCGCCGTCACGCGCGACCGTAACGCCGACCGGTCTTCCCCAGACCGTGCCGTTCGACAGCAAGAAGCCGGTGACGAAATCGTCGTATTCGCCGGTCGGCACACCGTCCTTCATGCGCACGCGCACGATCTTGTAGCCGGTGCGGGTCGCGCGGTTCCACGAACCGTGCAGCGCAACGAACACATCACCTTTGTAATCGGCGGGGAATTGCGCGCCCTCGTAAACCACGAGACCGAGCGGCGCCGAATGCGGCTGGATCAGGAGATCGGGCGTCACCACCGAATGCGCGAGCTCGGGATGCGCACCGTTGTACCGCGGATCGGGATGGTTGCCGATGTAGTACCACGGCCAGCCATAGAAGCCGCCTGGCTTGACGCGCGTCAGGTAATCCGGCGGTAGATCGTCGCCGAGCCCATCGCGCTCGTTGACCACGGCGAGCAGCGTGCTGCCATCGGCGGCGATGCCGATATCCGAGGCGTTGCGCAGACCCGAGGCATAAACTGTCTTGTGGCCGCCGTCGGGATCGAATTCGAAAATGTCCGCGCGGTCGGCTTCGCGCTCCATGCCGCCTTCGGCGTCGTTGCTGGCGGAGCCAACGCTGACCAACAGGTGCTTGCCGTCGGCGGTGAACGCGAGCGCGCGCGTCCAATGATTGCCGCCGTTCGGCAACGCCCGGATCACGGTTTCGGCCGGACCGCTCGCACGCAGATCGCCACTGCGATAGGCGAAGCGCACCACCGAATCCTCGTTGGCAACATAGACCCAACGCGGATCGGAGCCGGGCGGATAGAAGGCGATGCCGAACGGCCGGTTGAGACCGGTAGCGAAGACTTGATGCTCGGCAGCCTGCGCCGCGCCGGCCGGCACGCGCACGACAGTAATGCGGTCGGCGGCACTTTCGGCGACGAAGATGTCGCCGTTGGGCGCGGTGACCAGCAGCCGCGGCCGCGTCATGCCGCCGAGAAATTTGCTGACGCTGAAGCCCCGCGGCGCGGCGAGAACGGCATCCGCAGGACGCGCGACCAAGCGCGGCGGATTGAATGCAGACGATGTCGTGAACGGCGGTGGCAAGTCGGCAGAAATGCGGTGCGCCGTGCCAGGCGGGTCCGCCTGCGCCCAAGCCGGGCTGCCGAACAGGGCAGCGGCAAGGAGCGCGAGCGTGAACCGGGCCAGCTTCAAATCTTGAACGCCTCGAAGGTTTCGGGCGCGAACAGCTCCTCGGGCGACAGGCGCCGCTGCGACAGCCCTTGCTCGTGGTGATAACGCAAAAAAGTGTCGAGCGTGTGGCGGTTGGCCGCGAGGCCGTAGGGCCACCATTCGTTGCCCATGACGCGTTTGGTTTCCTCGAGATGCGCGCTCTGCCACGGCAGCATGGTCTTCTGCGAGGCGATCATCTCGAGATCGGCATAACAGCGCCGCTGCGCCTCGACGAACGCCTTCATCAACGACACCGCGATCCAGCGATTGGATTCGTAGAGATCGCGGCGCAACGCGACGACGTGCATGATCGGGAAGATCTTGGTCTTGCGGAAATAGGCCTGCTCGACCTCGACGTAATTCGGGAACAGGCGTTTCACATTGTCGGGCTCGCTGTAGAAGGTTGACGGCAGGCGCGGCGCATAGATTGCGTCGATCGCGCCGTCGGCGATCATGCGCGACAGCGTTTGCGTCGGGCCGATCGACTGCACCTTGAATTTGGCCGGCAGATCGAGCTTGAGCTTCTCTTCGCGGCCGGGCTCTTCCTCGCCGCCGGTGAAATAGGTCGGGCTGGCGCAATCGACGCCGTATTCGTCCTGCAGGATGCCTTTCATCCAGACGATGGCGGTGAGCTGATATTCCGGATTGCCGACACGCTTCCCGGCAAGGTCCTTGGGCTCGCGGATGCCGCTTTTGGCCGAGATCGTGAAACACGAATGGCGGAACATGCGCGAGGGAAACACGGGGAGGGCGATAAAGTCCTTGCGCTCCTTCATCAGCGACACGCAATAGGACGACAGCGACATCTCGGCGGCGTCGAACTCGCGGTGGCGCAGCATGCGCCAAAAGGTTTCCTCGACGACCAAGGGCAAGACGTCGAGATCGATGCCCTCGGGCCGGACCGTGCCGTCGGCCAACGCCTTGACGCGGTCATAATCCCAACACGCCAGCGTCATCCGCAGTTTCGACATGCGCTTTTGTGCCCCCGAAAGAAATTCGGCGCGTTCCGTTTGGCGCGCCCAGCCCCTATCATAGCGGCCCTTGGCTTCGGAACGAGAGGGAGTTTCGCATGAGCAATGTCACGCTGGCGCAGGCCGCGATCATCGTCGACAAGGCGCTGGAGCACGGCCGCGCACAGAAATTCAAGCCGCTTGCGGTTGCCGTCCTTGATTCCGGCGGTCACTTGGTCGCCTTCAAGCGCGAGGACAAGACCTCGATCATGCGGTTCGAGATCGCCTTTGGCAAAGCCTATGGCTGCCTCGGCATGGGCTTCGGCGGGCGCGAGTTTGCGCGCCGCGTGCCGATCGCGCCGCATTTCATCCAAGCGCTGTCCGCGGCGTTCGACGGCCGCGTCGTGCCGGTGCCGGGCGGCGTCTTGATCCGCGACGGCAGCGGCGAGATCGTCGGCGCGGTCGGCATCAGCGGTGATACGTCGGAAAACGACGAGGCATGTGGCATCGCCGGCATCAAGGCGGCTGGCCTCAATGCCGATACGGGCGCGACAGCATGAGGCGGCGCGCCGCGGTGGCATGAACGACGTCCTGCCCTTCCCGCTGCCGCCGCGGGTGCCGGCGGTCGAGCCCGAGTTGCTGGCATCGGCGGTGTTCATCTTCGGTGAATATCTCGACCGCGTACGTGCCGACCTGCCGCCGCCGGACGAAAGCGCCGACGATGGCGACAACCCGCCGGCGCAGCCCGAGATCGACACCAAGGCGGTGCTCGGTCTGCTCGCCGACGAGCTCGGCACCAGCGTGCCGGTGACGCTAGCGCTGTTCCTGCGCGTCACGGCGCTGTTCCGGCTGCTGGCGCAAAGCCCGTCATTGGCGCGCTTCGCGCTCGAGGCCGGCGGGCCGGGCGACGCGCTATCGGAAACCGCCCTGTTGACGGCGGCGCGGCTCGACCTGCCGGTGAAACGCACCGGCAAGGATGGCACCGCGGATTTCGATCCGCGCGCGTTCCGCGCGGCGCTGACGCGGGAGTGACTATTCTACCGCCGGCGCGGTGCCGGGCCGCAGCTTAGTGTCGCGCAGCAGGAGCAGCAGCGGCACCGATGCTAGCGCGATCATCATGATGAACATGAAGTCGTCGATGTAGGCCTGCATCGCGGCCTGGCGGTTGATTTCGGCGTCGAGCGCGGCGAGACCCGCAGTGGTGTGAATGTTCCAATAGGTCTGGACGTGTGGGCTCGACAGCGCGCGGTTGAACGGTGTCATCAGCGCGGCGAATGATTGGTGGCTGATCTGCATGCCGCGTGCCAGTTCGGTCTCGCAGAACGAGATGCCGATCGAGGCGCCGACGTTTCGGATCAGGCTGTAGATGCCGGCCGCTTCGGTGCGCAAGCGTGCGTCGAGCGTGGTAAAGGCGATGGTGGTCAGCGGCACGAACAGGAAGCCCAAACCGAAGCCCTGGACGACGCCGGTGACGACGACCGGCCACCAATCCATCTGCAAATCGAAATGCGCCATCTGCCAGATTGAGTACGATGTCAATGCGAAACCAAAGAGCAGCATCAGCCGCGTATCCACTTTGCCCGACAGGCGGCCGACGATCAGCATCCCGACCATGGTGGCGACGCCGCGCGGCGCGAGCAGGATGCCGGTCGTCACCACAGGATAATTCATCAACGTCTGGAGGAATGGCGGCATCAGCGCCAGCGTGCCGTAGAGCACGACGCCGATCACCGCGATGAAGATGCAGCCGGCGACGAAGTTGCGGTCCTTCAACAGCGCGCGGTTGAAGAACGGGTGGTCGGCCATCGCCGTCCACGCGATGAAGACCCAGAACGATGCCACGATCAGGCTGAAATAGATTCGGATTTCGGTCGAGCCGAACCAGTCCTTGAGCTCGCCGCGGTCGAGCATCATCTGGGCCGCGCCGACCGCGATGCTCAGCATGGCGAAGCCGAAGAAATCGAACGGCCGGCCGCGGCTCGTCGGCGTTTCGCGCAGGAAGAAGAGCAATCCCAGGAAGCAGAGAATGCCGACCGGCAGGTTGATGTAGAACACCCAGCGCCAGGTGTAGTTGTCGGTGAGCCAGCCGCCGAGCGTCGGTCCCAGGATCGGGCCGAGCATGATGCCGGCGCCCCAGATCGCCATCGCCTGGCCGTGCTTCTCGCGCGGATTGGAGTCGAGCAGCACCGCCTGCGACAATGGCACGAGGGCGGCACCGAACAGGCCCTGGAGCAGCCGGTCGATCACCATCTGCGTCAAGCTGCCCGCGACGCCGCACATCAACGATGCGAAGGTGAAACCCGCAACCGACAGCAGGAACAGCCGCTTGCGGCCGTAGCGCATGGCGAGCCAGCCGCACAGCGGCGTCGCGATGGCGGCGGCGACGATATAAGAGGTCAGCACCCAGGCGACCTGGTCCTGCGCGACGGCGAAGCTGCCCTGCATATCGGGCAGCGCGACGTTGGCGATCGTGGTGTCGAGCGCCTGCATGATCGTCGCCAGCATGATCGAGACCGTGATCAGGCCGCGATTGGCGACCTCGCCTTCGCCGGCCGGCGCCATCAGCGCGCGGTCTCCGCTGGCGGCGTCGGCTTGGTCCAGCCGAACAGGCGCGAATAGCCGGTGACGATCTCGACTTCGGCGCTCATGCCGGCGCGCAGCGGATGATCGGCATCACTGTTGTCGATAACGATACGCACCGGAACGCGCTGCACCACCTTGACCCAGTTGCCGGTGGCATTCTGCGCCGGCAGCACCGAAAACTCCGAGCCGGTGCCGGGGCCGATACTCTCGACATGGCCATGGAACGTTTTGTCGGGATAAGTGTCGATCGCGACGGTGGCCTTGTCGCCGGGCAACACGTGCGTCAGATCGGTTTCCTTGAAATTGGCCTCGACCCAGACCTTGCGGCTGGCGACCAGCGCGAAGGCCGGTTGCGCGACGTTGAGATATTCGCCGACCGGCAGGTTCGAGACGCGCGTCACCACGCCGTCGAGTGGCGCCTTGATTGTGGTGCGCGACAGGTCGAGCTCGGCCTGGTCGAGCGCAGCTTTCGCCTGCAGCACCAGCGGATGCTGTTCGATTTCCGTATCGACCGCAGCGGCGGCGGCGCCGGCCGACGGCGGCGCCAGTCCCGCCGCCTGCTGGCGCGCGACGTCGAGCGCATTGCCCGCCTCGTCGAGCTTGGCCTGCGAGGTGACGTGATTCTTGAACAGCGCCTGCTGCCGGTCGAACTCGCGCTGGCGATAGGCGAGATTGGCGAGCGCCTCGCGCACCTTGAGACGCGCGGCGGCGAGCTCGGCCTGGGCGTGCTCGACCGCGATGCGATATTGCCGGTCGTCGATCTGGAACAGCACATCGCCGGCGTGGACAAGTTGATTGTCGCGCACGGCGACGGCAACGACGCGGCCAGCGACATCGGCGCTGACCGTAACCTTGTCGGCCTGGACATAGGAATCATCGGTCGAAACCGTGCTCCCGGCGGTCAGATAGAGATAAGCGGCGACAAGCAGCACCAGCACCGGACCCGCGAGCAGCAGCGGCATGCGCCACTGCGCGCCGCGATGGCGGAACCAGCGGCGCAAGCGCAGCGCACCAGGCTCGTGAGCGAGCGGCGCGGGCGGACGCGCATCGGGACTCATGCGCGCACTCCGGCGACGTCGCGCGGCTGTGGCTCGCCGCCGCGCTCGGACAAGTTGCGGCGCACCTGGATCAGCAGGTCGATCATGCGGTCGCGGTCGGCTTGCGAAATGCCGGCGAGCGCCTCGCCGCGCGTTTCGAGGCCGACGGCGAGCATGCGCTCGAGCACCGGCTTGGCTTTCGCGGTCATGTAAAGGCGGTACGCACGTTTGTCGGCGGGATCGGCGCGACGCTCGACCCAGCCCGCCTGCTCCATCCGGTCGAGCAGCCGCGCCAGCGAGATCGGCTCCATCTCCATCAGCTCGGCAAGCCGCGCCTGGTTCATGCCTTCCTGCATCGACAGCCGGAAAAGCACGCTGCACTGCGCGCGCGTCAGGCCGATGGCGCGCGCCTTCTGATCAAACCGCTTGGACAGGAGCCGCGCCGCCTCGTGCAGGACAAAGCCGAAGGCGCGCTCAAAATCGTGATTTTGAGCCATGACTGCAGTCTAATAAGCAGGCTTATGATCGGCAAGGACACGCTGGCCGCGGCAGGCGCAACCCAGGCCCGCCGCTTTTTCAGGGCATCAGGCCGCCGCCGTTGACATGCAGCACCTGGCCGTTGACCCAACCCGACGCCGGACTGAGCAAAAACAGGATCGGGCCGACCATGTCGGCGGGTTCCGCAACACGGCCGAGCGGCACCAACCGCGCATAATTTTCGAAATCGACGCGCGGATTGGCGTTGGGCGAATCGGCGGGCCGGCCGGTGCCGCCGGTGTGGAACGCCGTGCGCACGACTCCGGGCGCGAGCGTATTGGCGCGAATTTTTGGCGCGAGCTCGTGCACCAGCGTCTTGGTGAAATTGGCGACGCCGGCTTTCGACACGCTGTACGCGGACAGACCCGGCAACGGCCGCGCCGACAATCCCGATGCGGTGTTGACGATCGCCGGCGCGCCGCCCGCTTCCGCCGATGCCTTGAGCAACGGCACGGCGGCGCGGCAGCAGAGATAGGTCGTCTTCAAGCTGCCGTCGATTGTCGCCTGCCACTCTCCGGGCGACAACTCGTGGAACGGCACGTGACGATTGGGAAAACCGGCGAGATTGACCAGCCCGTCGAGCCGGCCGCCGAAGGTGCGGCCGACGCGCGCGAAGGCGGCTTCAACCTGTGCTTCGTCGGTAGCGTCGAACGCGACGGTAAGCTTAACGCCTCTGGGCGGCGGAAATTCGTCGAGCGACGACGGCAGGTCGAGTGCCGCGATATCGAGGCCGATGGTGACCGCCGCCTCGACGAAGGCACGGCCGATGCCACCGCAGGCACCAACGACGGCGATGCGCGCACCCTTGGGTGGTGCCAAGCGCGCGAAATCAAATTCCGCCATCGTCAACCGAACAAAACTACTCGGCGGCCTCGAGCACCTCGCGCTGGCCCAATCCCAGGCCCTTGAAGCGGTTGCGATAGAGCAGCGTCAGCGCCAGCGCGGCAAGGAAGCCGATGATGCTGGGGATGGTCCACAGCAGGAACAGCTGATTGAGCGGCAGATGCTGGGCGATGAAGTAGCCGCCGAGGATTGGGCCGACGATCGAGCCGAAGCGGCCGATGCCGAATGCCCAGCCCGAGCCATTGGAGCGCACGGCCGTCGGATAGATCATGCCGGACGCGGCGTTGATGCCAAACTGCAATCCCAACACCGCAAAGCCAGCGACGAAGGCGCACAGCATCACCAGTGACACCGACGTCTGCGCGAAGAAGCCGATGCCCGCGATCGCCGGCACCGCCAGCGCGAACAGCACCGTCACCGGGAGGAAGCCCTTCTTGTCCATCGGCCGCGCCAGCAAGAGGCCACCGACGGTGCCGCCGATCTGGATCAGGACCGCAGAGAATTGCGCGTCCGCCGGCGTCAGCACGTGGGTGTTGCGCAGGATCGTGGGCATCCACGCGATCATGAAATAGAAGCCCATCAGGTTCATGCAGAAGCACAACCACAACAGCGGTGTGATGTACGCCAGGCCGCCTTTGAACAACTTGGCCGGCGACAGGCTTTTCGTGGTCTTGCCTTCGTCGGCGATGACGAATTGCGTCGAGGCGGAAACCGAAACTGACGGCGACAGGCGCTTGACCAGCTTCTCGGCGGCGGCCCGCTTCTCGTGAACGACGAGATACTTGAGCGATTCCGGCAGCACGAAATAGGCCAGGATGGCGAGTGCGATCGGCAGCACGCCGCCGATGAAATAGATCACCTGCCAGCCGTACGTCGGCGCGAGATAGACGGCGGCGAAACCGGGGAACGCACCGCCGAGCGTGACGCCGCAGAACATGATGATGATCAACGTCGCGCGCACGCGGCGCGGCGCGTATTCGGCGTTGAGCGCGATCAGGTTCGGCATCATGCCGCCGATGCCGACGCCGGCGAAGAAGCGCAGGATGCGCAGCGTCTCGAGATCGGTCGCCCAGCAGCAGGCGAGCGTGAAGATGCCGAAGATCAGGCTCGACGCCATGGTCGCCGTGCGACGGCCCATGCCGTCGCCGAGGTAGCCCAGGATCGGCGCGCCAAACAGCATGCCGAATAGGCTGGCGCTGATCACCGTGCCCATGAACACGCCGGGATTGGCGACGTGCCATTCCTTGAGCAATAGCGGCGCCGACGCCGAAATCGCCGAGATGTCGTAGCCGTCGAAGATGATGATGATGAACGACCAGACGATGACTGACCAGTTGAAGCCGTCGAGCCGGCGGTCGTCGATGATGCGGGCGACGTCGATGGTCGATGCCGAAGCCATGCGATTTCCCTCCCCGTTGCTGGCCGCCTTGCGCCGGCGGTTGTTTGTGCTTGGCTGCGATTATCGGCGGTGGCTCCGGCAGCGTCAAATTATGGGATCGCGCCCACGGCGCGCGCTGGCCCGCCGCGCGGCCGGCGGTATATAGTGCGGTGATGCAAATTATCCTGCCGATTCTGGTCGTCATCGCCATGCTCGCGACCCTGGGAACACTGCTGGTCGGCGTGTTCTGGATGGCGCGCGGCGGCGATCCCAAGCGCGCCAACGCCATCATGCGCTACCGCATCTGGTTCCAGGGCACGGCGCTGCTGCTGTTTTTCATCTTCATGATGCTGTATCGGCGCTGAACCCGCCGATGGTTCGTCTGACGCGCATCTACACCCGCGGCGGCGACAAGGGACAGACCTCGCTCGTCGACGGCAAGCGCGTGCCGAAGCACGGGCCACGCGTCGCCGCTTATGGCACGGTTGATGAGGCCAATGCCGTGATCGGCCTGGCGCGGCTGCAGGCGAGCGACGCGATCGACCGCATGCTCGGCCGCATCCAGAACGATCTGTTCGACGTCGGCGCCGACCTGGCGACGCCGCACTCCGGCCGCAAGGCGAAGGGCGCGCTACGCGTCGTTGCGGCGCAAACCGCAAGGCTCGAGCGCGAGATCGACGCGCTCAACGCCGAGCTGCAGCCGCTGCAATCGTTCGTGCTGCCGGGCGGCACGCCCCTCGCCGCGGCGCTGCATCTGGCGCGCACCATCGTACGCCGCGCCGAGCGCGCGGTGACCGCGCTCGCCGCCAAAGAGCGGATCAATCCGGAGGCGCTCAAATATCTCAATCGGCTGTCGGACCATCTTTTCGTGCTTGCGCGGCATGCCAACGACAAGGGCCAGGCCGATGTGCTCTGGCAGCCCGGCGCCAATCGCTGAGCTTCAGCCGCGCGGCGCCGCGTTCTGCCGCATGAAATTTCCGTTACGAACCGCTTGCCATCGCTTTGTGCGCGTGCACAAATCAATCCCGCATTGCAGCAAAACAGGCGGGAAGCCCCGTTCATGAAGGTTCTGGTCGCCGTCAAGCGGGTGATCGACTTCAACGTCAAGATCCGCGTCAAGGCCGACGGCAGCGGCGTCGAGACGGCGAACGTCAAGATGTCGATGAATCCGTTCGACGAAATCGCGGTCGAGGAAGCGGTGCGCCTCAAGGAAGCCGGCATCGCCAAGGAAATCGTCGCCGTGTCGATGGGCGCGCAGCAATGCCAGGAAACCATCCGCACTGCCCTCGCCATGGGCGCCGATCGCGGCATCCACGTCCTGACCGATGTCGAATTGCAGCCGCTGGCGGTTGCGAAGCTCCTGAAAGCGATCACCGCCAAGGAGCAGCCGCGGCTCGTCATCCTCGGCAAGCAGGCGATTGACGACGATTGCAATCAGACCGGCCAGATGCTGGCGGCGCTATTGGGATGGGGCCAGGCGACCTTTGCGTCGAACGTCAAAATCACGGACAGCGCCGCGACGGTGACGCGCGAAGTTGACGGCGGCCTCGAGACGATCACGGCAAAATTGCCGGCCGTGGTGACCACCGACTTGCGCCTCAACGAGCCGCGCTACGCCTCGCTGCCCAACATCATGAAGGCGAAAAAGAAACCCATCGAGCAGGTGACGCCGGACGCCCTCGGTATCGATCCAAAGCCGCGGCTCACCACGCTCAAGGTCGCCGAGCCGCCGAAGCGCCAGGCCGGCAAGAAACTCGGCTCGGTCGCCGAACTGGTCGACAAGCTCAAGAACGAGGCGCGGGTCATCTGATGGCGGTTCTGGTCCTCGCCGAGCATGATGGCAAAACGCTCAAGCCGGCGACGCTGCATACGGTCGCAGCGGCGGCGAAGCTCGGCGAGACGCACGTGCTGGTAGCCGGAACGGGCTGCACCGCTGTCGCCGCCGAAGCCGCCACGATCGCCGGCGTGACCAAAGTGCTCGTCGCCGACGACGCGATCTATGCGCATCCCTTGGCCGAGGAGTTGGCGAAGCTTTTGGTCGAACGCGCCAAGGCCTATTCGCATCTGCTGGCGCCGGCCACCACCTTCGGCAAGAACGTCATGCCGCGCGTTGCTGCGCTCTTGGACGTGGCGCAGATCTCGGACGTTTCCGCCGTGGTATCGGCGGACACGTTCGAGCGGCCGATTTACGCCGGCAACGCGATCGCGACGGTGAAGTCGTCGGACGCGATCAAGATCATCACGGTGCGCGCCACCGCCTTTCCTGCGACCGCCGCAACCGGCGGCAACGCCGCCATCGAAAAAATTCCCGCCGCGGGAAGCACCGGCCTCGCGCAGTATGTCGGCGCCGAGCTGGCAAAAAGCGAGCGGCCGGAGCTGACCGCGGCGCGCATCATCGTGTCGGGCGGCCGCGGCCTGCAATCGGGCGAGAATTTCAAGCTACTGGAGCGGCTCGCCGACACGCTCGGCGCCGCCGTCGGCGCGTCACGTGCGGCGGTCGACGCCGGCTTCGTGCCCAACGACTATCAGGTCGGCCAGACCGGCAAGATTGTCGCGCCCGAGCTCTACATCGCCATCGGCATTTCGGGCGCGATCCAGCATCTCGCCGGCATGAAGGACTCCAAGGTGATCGTGGCGATCAACAAGGACGAGGAAGCGCCGATCTTCCAGGTCGCGGATTACGGTCTGGTCGGCGATCTGTTCGAAATCGTGCCGGCGCTCGACCAGGCGCTGGCGAAGCGCGGCACGGCATAAAAACGGGAGCAACGCATGGCGGAGCAAGCGACCACGATAAAGACCATCGGCATCATCGGCGCCGGCCAGATGGGAAGCGGCATCGCGCACGTCGCGGCGCTTGCCGGCTACGACGTCTATCTCGCCGATCTCGACCAGGCGGCGCTCGATCGTGCCGCCAGCGTCATCGACAAAAACCTGTCGCGGCAGGTGAAGAGCGGCAAGGTCAAGGAGGCCGACAAGGCGGCGGCGCAGAAGCGCATCAAGACCGGCACGGCCTTCGAGCGCTTCAAGGATTGCGACATGGTAATTGAAGCCGCGACCGAGAACGAGGCGGTCAAGCGCGAGATATACACGAAGCTGGTGCCCAATTTGAAACCGTCGGCGATCGTCGCCAGCAACACCTCGTCGATTTCGATCACGCGCCTCGCGGCCACGACCGACCGGCCGGGCAAGTTCATCGGCATGCATTTCATGAATCCGGTGCCGGTGATGACGCTGGTCGAGCTGATCCGCGGTATCGCCACCGACGAATCCACTTTCGCCGCGGTCCGCGAGCTGGCGGTCAAGCTCGGCAAGACGCCAGTTGCGGCGGAGGATTTTCCGGCCTTCATCGTCAACCGAATCCTGCTGCCGATGATCAACGAGGCGGTCTATACGCTTTACGAAGGCGTCGGCTCGGTCGAGGCGATCGACACGGCGATGAGGCTCGGCGCCAACCATCCGATGGGGCCGCTCGAACTCGCCGATTTCATCGGCCTCGATACCTGCCTCGCGGTGATGCAGGTGCTGTACGAAGGCCTCGCCGATTCGAAGTACCGGCCCTGCCCTCTGCTGGTGAAATACGTCGAAGCCGGCTGGCTCGGACGCAAGGCCGGCCGCGGATTCTACGATTATCGCGGCGACAAGCCGGTGCCAACGCGTTAGGCGTCGCGATGACATTGCAGCGTCATACTTTTTTGGCTTTAATGCCCGCCATGGGCGGGTTCCAGCCCGCCGGGATCTGGAGGCTGGTTGTCAGTCGCGCTCGATAGCTGTCCGGCGCTCGTGCTCAACGCGGATTTCCGCCCGTTGAGCTACTTCCCTCTGTCGCTCTGGTCCTGGCAGGAGACGATCAAGGCCGTCTGCCTCGAGCGCGTCAACATCGTCTCGCAGTACGACCGCATCGTGCGCAGCCCGTCATTCGAGATAAAGCTGCCGAGCGTCATTTCGCTCAAAGCGTACATTCCCTTGACGCGCCGGCCGGCCTTCACCCGGTTCAACGTCTTCCTGCGCGACCGCTTTATCTGCCAGTACTGCGGCGACGGCTTTCCGTCGCACGATTTGACCTTCGACCACGTCGTGCCGCGCTCGCGCGGCGGCCATACGACGTGGGAGAACGTCGTCACCGCCTGCTCGGGCTGCAACCTGCGCAAAGGCAATCGCGTGCCGGCCGAAAGCGGGCTCTATCCGCGCCACCGGCCGTTGCAGCCGACGACGCAGATGTTGCGCGACAATGGCCGCGCCTTCCCGCCCAACTTCCTGCACCATTCCTGGCGCGACTTCCTTTATTGGGACAGCGAACTCGAACCGAGCTGAGCGCCCGGCTAATACGCGTTGTTCAACTGCAGCGTCACGGTCGGCACCACCGCGTTGTCGTGCGGCGCGAGCACGTCAGGCAGCATCTGCGCCTGGCCAACCTGCTCGGCCGTCGGGCCGGTATGCTGGGCAGCCGAGATATCGCTGTCGATGGCGCGCGGCGTCGACGGCTCGGGCGCGCCGAGCGCGCCGCAGCCAACGAGCGCCGCCGACGTGGCAAGGCAGAGACAGGCGAGCAAAGTGCGCATGGCCATCCTCCGTCCGAATGAGCGAAACCTTGCGGGGTAACTGGGCAGCGAATATGGCCATACCGGGAAATATGTTGTCGGAAATGGGACCAAGCATGGCGCGGCGGCGCCCCGTTTTTGTCACGCCGCCAGCCGCACCGCGTGGTCGAATCGCGCGATGAACCTGCTGCGTCATATCCGTGCCTGCAATGCGTGGGAGCCGGCGAATTTCCTGCCGCTCGTCCACGGCGGCGCGCGCGTCGGCCGGGTGCGGCATGACAATGCCGAGCAACTGCGGCGCTTTCCCAAATTGTTCGGCGTCGGCGGCGCTGCGGTGGAGATCATCGGTAAGGGCGGCCGCGCCGAGCTGACCGCGCGCATCGACGACGCCATCGAGACGTTGGTGGCGGATGGCCTCGTCGCCAAGTACCGGCACGAATTTTTCGCCGTCGCGCCATGTTGGGGCGCGCCACCGCATTTCGACCTCGACCGCGGCGCGGTCGCGTTCTTCGGCGCGCGCTCCTACGGCGTTCATCTCAACGGCTGGCAACGCGACAACGGTGCGCTCAAGCTCTGGATCGGCCGGCGCGCGCCCGACAAGCTGGTTGCGCCCGACAAGCTCGACAATCTCGTCGCCGGCGGTATCGGCCGCGATCACGGCGCGGCCGAGACATTGCTTAAGGAAGGCGAGGAAGAGGCCGGAATGCCGCGTAATCTCACATCGCGCGCGGCGCCGGCAGGCGCGATTTCCTACCGCATGGGCATGCCCGACGGCCTGCGCGACGACGTTTTATTCGTCTACGACATCGAGACGCCGGCGGATTTCGTGCCGCGCAACACCGACGGCGAGATCGTGTCGTTCGCGCTGATGGACGCGACGGACATTGTGGCACGGGTGCGCGACACAGACGACTTCAAGTTCAACGTCAATCTGGTGATCATCGATTTCGCGCTGCGCCACGGCATCATTGGGCCGGATACGCCGGACTACCTCGAACTGGTCACCGGCCTGCACCAGCCGATCGGCTAGGCTCCAACCATGCTGATCGAATGCCGCGAATGCCGGGGCAAAGTGAGCACCACGGCGCGCTTCTGTCCGCATTGTGGCGCGCGCTTCTTCGCCCATCCGCGCTGGCGGCGCTGGGTCATCTACGCGGCGCTCATCGCCGTGCTGGCGATCTGGTTTAACCCGATCGTGCGCTACGGCTATTGGGGTGCGAAGCAGGCGATCGCCTATGTCGTGACCATCTGGGCGAGCGGCGGACCGTAAGGGATCAGCCGAACCCCGCCATCGCCCGCACTTCGCCCGGCGTCTTGCCGATGGCGCGCAGGCCGTGCAGCGTTACTGCCTGGTCGCGTTTGGCGAAGCGCTTGCCCGATGCGTCGGTGATCAGCTTGTGGTGACGGTAGCGCGGCGTCGGATAGCCCAGGAGCGCTTGCAGCAGGCGATGGAGATCGGTGGCGGCGAACAGATCCTCGCCGCGCGTCACCAGCGTCACGCCCTGAAGCCCGTCGTCCACCGTGACCGCGAGGTGGTACGAGGTCGGCGTGTCCTTGCGCGCCAGCACGACGTCGCCGTGGCGCGTCGCCGCGGCTTCGACCGCGCCTTTGATTTCGTCCTCCCAAAATAGCGGACCGGTCTTGGCCTGCGCCTTGGCGACGTCGAGCCGCAGCGCATAAGACAGGCCCTGGCCGATGCGCGCGCGGCGCTCGTCCTCGGACAGATTGCGGCAAGTGCCGGGATAGACCGGCGGCGCGTCGTGTGGCGCGGCATTGGCCGCTTCGAGCTCGGCCTTGATCGCGGCGCGTGTGCAGAAGCACGGGTAGATGAGCTCCATCGCTTCGAGCCGCGCCAGTGCCGCGCGATAATCATCGAAATGTTCCGACTGCTTGCGGATGCCACCATCCCAGGCAATGCCGAGCCAGGCCAGATCGTCCGCGATGGCGTCGGCGAATTCGGCACGGCAGCGGCCGCGATCGATATCCTCCATGCGCAGCAGGAAACGTCCGCCCCGTTCGCGCGCGATGCCGAACGCGAGCAGCGCCGAATAAGCGTGGCCGAGATGGAGAAAGCCGGTCGGGCTGGGCGCGAAACGCGTGACGACGGACATGGGGGCAATCTAAAACGTCGCGGCGCCCGATGGAATTATCGCCGCTTGTCGCCTGCGTTCCTACAACAAAGCCAAGTCGCGGCGGCCGCGAAGGCGCCAGCCGCCGTCCTTAACGTGCGGCGCAATTCCAAAGCAGGCCGATCAGCCATCCCGCGACAAATCCGATACCGCCAGTAATCCCAATCAGCGTCGCCGCATCGGCGATGTTGAATTGCGTCACCGTCCATACCGGCGCGATAAAATGTATTCGCAGGATGAAATTCAGTACTGGCTGCGCCCAACCCACGGCTACGAGCGCCGCCCAAGCGAAATGATAGCCGCCGAGAAACAAGCCGAATACCAGCCCGAGTTTCCAGGGATTGACCGCCGGCATGCCAGTCCTCCTTTGCCGGCGCATCATCGCAATCCGCACGGGGTGCGGTTTGATCTAAATCAAGGAGTCCCGCGGCGCGTCGCGGAAACGCGCAATCGTCGTCACGGCCGCACCTGCTTCGCCGTAACGCGGCCTTGATCTCGCTCAATGCGAGATCCCGGAAATACCGCCAAGAATCGCGGCGTTTTTCGCCTTTGGGAGACCCCATTTGGTATCGGAGCGTCTGTTCCGCCGGGTGCTGGTCGCCACGGCCGTCGCCGGTTTGGCGGCCGGAGGCCTCGCCGCGCTGACGGGCCGCCAACATTTCGCGGTTTTGTCGTGGACGATCGCGACGGTGCCGGTGATCGGAGGCCTGGCGGCATACATCGTCCGCGACCTCCGTTCCGGGCGCGTGGGTGTGGACGCGATTGCCTTGTTGGCGATGGCCGGCGCACTGGCGCTCGGTCAGCCGCTGGCGGGCGCGGTAGTCGCGCTCATGTACGCGGGCGGCAACGTGCTCGAAGACTTCGCGGTGGCGCGTGCCGAAAAGAGCCTACGTACCCTGGTAGACCGTGCGCCGCGCGTTGCCCACCGCCGTGAAGGCGACAGCGTCAATGATGTGCTGGTCGGCGACATCGCCGTCGGAGACGGCATTCTGGTACGGCGCGGCGAAGTCGTTCCGCTCGACGGCATTCTCGTCTCCGAGACCGCCGTAATCGACGAATCACCCCTGACTGGTGAACCGTTACCCGTCGTCCGCGGCAAGGGCGCCGCCGTCTGCAGCGGCGTGATCAACACGGGCGATGCGTTTGAAATGACGGCCACCGCCCGCGCTGGCGACAGCACTTATGCCGGCATCATCCGCCTGGTCACCGCCGCACAGGCAGCGAAGACGCCGTTCATCCGTTTGGTCGATCGGTTCGCGTTGGTGTTTTTGCCGTTAACGGCGATGATTGCCTTCGTCGCCTGGATCATTTCTGGCGACCCGATGCGCAGCCTGGCAGTGTTCGTATCGGCGACCCCATGTCCGCTCATCCTGGCCGCGCCGATTGCGTTCATTTCGGGCATGGCGCTGGCAGCACGGCGCGGCGTTTTGATCAAAGGCAGCGCCGCCGTCGAAGGATTGGCGCGAACGCATACGGTGCTGTTCGACAAGACCGGAACGCTGACTTTGGGCGGCGCACGCTTGCTCACTATCGAAACGGCTCCCGACGTGTCCGTGGACGAGGTCCTTCAACTCGGTGCCTCAATCGAGCAGGCTTCGCATCATGTTCTTGCCGAGGTCGTGGTCAAGGCAGCAGTCGAACGCGGCTTGCAATTGAAGGTCCCGACCGCTGTGCGCGAGCAAGTCGGCTCGGGTTTACAAGGCGTCATCGACGGTAAGCTGATCAGCATCGGATCGCGTGACATGATTCGCGCGCACGGCGACGCGACAGGATGGGTGGCGCGTGCCGCACGCCGCGCCGCGTGGCGGTCGGCGCTAATCGTTTTTGTCGCTGTCGAAGGGCATCCGATCGGTGCGCTGCTGCTGGCCGACGAATTGCGGCCTGAGGCGTCGCGCGCCATTCGGCTACTACGCGATGCCGGCGTCGCCCGCATCTTAATGGTCACCGGCGATCGCGCCGAATCGGCAGAGACCATTGGCGCCGCGCTCGATCTCGATTCCATCCTCGCCGACCGTATTCCGGCCGACAAACTGGATGCGGTGCGTATCGAGCAGCGGCTCCATTCGACGACCATGGTCGGCGACGGCATCAATGACGCGCCGGCGCTGGCGGCGGCCGACGTCGGCATCGCGCTTGGTGCCCGCGGCGCCAGCGCGTCCTCGGAGGCCGCTGATGTGGTTATTCTCGCGGATAGGCTCGATCGCGTCGGCGAGGCGATCACGATCGCCCGACGCGCACACCGCATCGCCATCGAAAGCATCGCCGTCGGCATGACTCTGTCCGGTCTTGCGATGCTCGCGGCGACTTTGGGTTGGCTGCTGCCAGTTCCGGCGGCGCTCGTGCAGGAAGGCATCGATCTAACGGTCATCCTAAACGCACTGCGGGCATTGCAGCCGGCCCATCGGTGGCATCGCCGCGTGCTCCCCGCTGGGGCCGGCACGGAGCTGCATCACGACCACGTTGCGCTGATTCGCAACCTCGACCGGCTGCGCGTGATCGCCGATGCCCTCGACGACGCGGCGCCCGAGAGCGCAAGGAGCCTGCTCGTCGAAGCCAACCGATTGGTGCGACAGCATGTGGTTGCGCACGAACGCGCCGACGAGACGGCGGTCTATCCGCGCATCGCGCCGATCCTCGTTGCGGAAATTGGCTTGTCCGCGATGAGCCGCGCGCATCGCGAGATCCTGCATCTCGCCCGGCTCTTGGAGCGCCTCGTCAACGATCTGCCAATCGAAAAATTGGATCGTTATCTGATCCGCGACGGCCAGCGCATTGTCGAATCGATCGAGCAGATCGTTCGCATTCATACGGCACAGGAGGAGGATATTTACGAAGCGATCTCGGCGGCCTGACCAGCCGGCGCGTGTCTGCTACGGCATTGCCACCGGTGTTGCGCGCGTGACTTCGGCGGGCGCTTCGTTTATCGCTGTCGCGCCAAAACCGAGGACCGCATGCCCGATCATCCGCATTCCCATTCGCACGCCCATCCGCAGCATCTGCAAGGAATGGCGCTGCCGCCCAAATCGGGCAAGACCAAAAGCCTCGTCGTGCTGCTGCACGGCGTCGGCGCCGATGGCAACGATCTGCTTGGCCTCGCGCCCTATTGGGCGCCGGCGTTGCCCGACTCCGAGTTTGTCTCGCCACACGCGCCCTTCCCGTTCGACATGGCGCCATCCGGCCGGCAGTGGTTCAGCCTGCAAGACCGTTCACCCGCAACCGTTCTCGCCGGCATCCAGACGGCGGCGCCGATCCTCGACCATTTCCTCGACGAGCTTCTGGCGGCGCGCGGCCTCGACGAATCGCGGCTGGCGCTCGTCGGATTTTCGCAGGGCACGATGATGTCGCTCTATACCGGCCTGCGCCGCGCCAAGCCGCTTGCGGCCATCGTCGGCTATTCCGGCGCGCTCGCCGGCGCGTCGCTGCTGGCGAAGGAAATCCGCTCGCGGCCGCCGGTGCTCTTGGTGCACGGCGAGGACGATCCGATGGTGCCGTTCAGCGCGCTCGACGCGGCGGTGAAGGCGCTGACCGCCGCCGGCGTCAAGGTCGAGGCGCTGGCGCGGCCCGACCTCGGCCATTCCATCGACGAGGAAGGCTTGAGGCGCGGCGGCGAGTTTTTGACGAAGGCGCTAGCGGGTCACTGACGTGCGCTGGATGTCGGGCGGCGGCGTGAGATAAGGCGCGAGCTTGGCGGCGGCATCCGCGCCAGTCCAATCGACACCGCCTTCGACGCGCCAGACCATACGGCCGTCGCGATCGATCAGGATGCTGGTCGGCAGGCCGACCAAGCCCAAGGTTTGCAGCGCGCTGTTCCGGGTATCGAGGTAAACCGCGAGATCGCCAAGCTTGAGCCTGGCGAGAAACGGATCGACCACTTCGCCGCCGCGCCGGTCTTCCGAAATTGCCAGTACCGTAAGCCGCGATCCCAGCTGGGCCTGCAAGCGATCGAGCGACGGCATCTCGGCGACGCACGGGCCGCACCACGTCGCCCAGAAATTGACCAGCACCAGCCGGCCGTGGAAGTCGGCCAGCGTCTTGGGCGCACCGTCGCGCGTCGTAAAGGCCAAGGCCGGCGCTGGCTGCGGCGGATCGAGCACGGTAAACTTGAATTCTGGCTCCGCCGACGTCCCGTTGCCGGCAACCGGCACGGGTATGGCGGGCGGATGCTGGGCGCGGTAATAGAACAGCAGGCCCAGCGCCGCCACGCACAGGACGACCAATACCGAAAGCGCCTTCATGAACCTCGTCATCGCCTTACCCCGGGCCGTCGCGCCATGAGCCGCGTGCGCACGCCAAAAGGATCGAAGCCGCGCAACGCCGCGCGCGGCGGCCGGCTGTCGGGCCATCCGGCAGAGATCATGCAGCGCATCAACGTCTCGATCGATTTCGACAAGCGGCTCTATGCCCAGGATATCGCCGGCTCGCTGGCGCATTGCGCGATGCTGGTGGCGCGGCGG
>DASQHO010000020.1:0-2464 GCA_035632055.1 Allostellaceae bacterium | reverse complement strand
ACATCGCCCGCCGGGTAATGACGCCAGTGAAAGACGCGGCTCGCGCCGCCAAGCGCAGTCGAAACGACGGTGCGGCCGTCGCGCGCCAGAATGTCACGCCAATGCACGACGTCCTGGCCGCAACGCGCCTGACGTTCGAGTGTCGTCCGGTCGGGACGCTGCGACGGCGAGATCGTCAAGGCCGTTTCGCAGGCCGTGGCAGAGAATCGGCGACCCAGGCCGGTACGTCGCGGAGCGCTTGATGGCTGGCGGCGTTGAAGGCATCGACGACCGCCGGCACAGTGTTCTGGGCCGCCGGCACCACGGCAGCGAACTGCCGTTGCGCGAGGATATCGCCTTCGGGCATGCGCAACAGCCTAAGGTCGATCGTCACCCGCACTTGCGGCGGCGTGCCGGCACTATAATCGGCTTCGAAGTGATCGAGCGTGCCGAGCACGACGTAATCGGCACGCAACGCCAGCGACCGCTGCGCTACCCGGCTAAATCGGCCTGCATGCGCGAGCGTATCGAGCAGCAGGTTTCCAACCAGGATCGGCGCGCGGTCGGTCCATTCCGCGTCGGCATAGTATTCGAGGCGCGTCGCGCTCGAGCTGAGCGCGATCCTGGCAGTGTCGAGCGCGCCGGAGGCGGCCATGCCGCCGACGAGGATTTGCGCCGTGATCGGCGGATCGTCAGCCGGTGCCGATTGGGCGGGCGACAGCCGATAGAGGTTTGGCGGCGGTGGCGGCGACGGCAGCAAGCCGCTGCAGCCGGCGAGCGCCAGAATCAGGAGCAGGATCGCGACGCGTCGCATGGCCATCAGTGGGGAGTATAGCCTTGCAGGCGGTTGCCGTAGATCACCTGCGAAGGATCGCGATTGAGCGAATCGACAAGCCGTGTCAGCTCGGCGACCAGGACCCGCGAATCGGCGAGGAGCTGCTGCAGCTCGGGCAGGCCGCGGTTGGTGAAATCGCTGACCGGTTTCCGGCTTTCACGCATCATCTGATCGAGATTGTTGGCGGCTTGGTCGAAATGTTTGACCGCCGCCGACAGGCTGCCGAGCGACGTGTCGAGGTCGCGGGAATGCGCCGCAAGAACCGCGCTCACTTGCCGCATATTGGCGAGCGTCTCGGCGAGCGCCGCGCGGTTTTGCGCGTCGGTGACGTCATTGAGCTGATCGGCGAGGGTCGATAGCTTCTGGATGAGCACCGGCATGCCGTTGAACAGCTCCGTCAACTGCGACGAACGCGACCGGATGACCGGATAGCGCTGGCCCTTTTCGGCGACGAGCGGCGGTGCTGTACCGCTGACGCCGGCGATCTCGACGAAGGCCGTCCCGGTGAGGCCTTTTACCTGCAGTTCGGCGACGGCATCGCTGCGAATGGTCGTGTCCTGGTTGATGTCGACGGTGACGTGTACCTGGGTCGGCCGTTTTGGGTCGAGCGTGATTGTCGCCACGCGGCCGACTAGGACGCCGTTGTAGCGAACATCAGACCCGATATCGAGACCGGAAACCGAGCCATCGAAATAGATGTCGTAGTGCGCGGCGCTGACTTTAAACGGCGCCTGGACGAACCACAGCAGCACCACGGCCAGCCCGGCCAACAGGATAAGGACGAAGCCACCGACCAGTACGTATTCGGCGCGCGTTTCCATGACCTTACCCGTTGTCAGCTTCGGTGATCTGCGCGGCACGCCCGCGCGGGCCACAGAAATACGCTTGTATCCAGGAATTCGGATTATGCACCAGCTCGGCGAGCGTGCCGATGATCAGACGCTGGTCGACGATGACAGCAATACGGTCGCAAATCGCCATCAAGCTATCGAGATCGTGCGTCACCATGAACACGGTCAGGCCGAGACTCTCCTTGAGATCGCGCACCAGACCATCGAATTCCGAGGCGGCGATCGGATCGAGTCCCGCGGTCGGCTCGTCGAGAAACAGCAACTTCGGATCGAGCGCCAAAGCGCGGGCGAGGCCAGCGCGCTTGCGCATGCCGCCGGACAGTGCGGCCGGCATCTTCTCCGCCGTATCGGGCGGCAGGCCGACGAGCGCGATCTTGAGTGCGGCGATATCGTGCATCAGCGCCGGCGACAAGTGAAGCTGTTCGCGCAGCGGTACCATGATGTTCTCGGCGACCGTCAATGAGCTGAACAGGGCGCCGTCCTGAAACAACACGCCCCACCGCGTGCCGAAACGCCGCAAATCGGCGTGGCCCCGCCGTCCGAGCTCCTCGCCGAAAATCTCGATCGTGCCGGTGGCCGCCGGTGTCAGGCCCACGATCGTGCGCAGCAGGACGGACTTACCGGCCCCCGATGCGCCGACCACACCCAGAACTTCGCCGCGATGCAGATCGAAGGTCGCGTCGCGCAGCAGAATCTTGCCACCGGCCCCGGTCGCCAGGCCGCGCACGTGCACGACCGGCGCCGCGGCGCGATCAGATGCCGAGCTCATTGAAGAGGATCGAGAAGAGCGCATCGAGCA
>DASQHO010000019.1:0-30520 GCA_035632055.1 Allostellaceae bacterium | reverse complement strand
GCGTTGGTCGCCAAGCACGCCAGCGGCCACTACATCCTGCCGGCGCTCGAACTCGCCGGACCTGTACTGGGCCTGGCGTGGTTCGTGGTGATCGACAGCGGCCGGCTGTCGCCGCGCCTCGCCGGCCGCGTTGGTGCGCTGGTGCTGGCGGCGATCGTCGTTGCCCAAAGTGTCGCGTTTGCCCGGCAGGACAGCGAAATTCGCCGGCGCGCCGAGGGTGCGCGCGCCATCGATCTGGCGCGCGACCTGCCGCGCTGCGCGCATGTCTACGATTTCATGGCATCGGCACCGTCGGCGGCCTGGTTCTACAACGACAGCTATTCGGGCGCGCGCCATGCGACAGAGCTCAAGGCATTGATGCCGCCGAACGACTATTTCGCCGAACCGTGGCGCGGACCGATCGCCGATTGGGACGGGCTCGTCACGCCCGACGCGCTTGCCCGGCGATATCCCTGCATCGCGCTGCGCAGCGCCGAGCCCAATGCCGTCGATGGGTTGGCGAAGCTATTCGGCCAGCGTTTCGACCACGCGGCGCGCTGCCGCGCCGGCGACGAGGATATCCTGATTGCCGGCGCCGAATGTCCGGTGGCTAAACCGTAAACACCGTCGAGCCGGTGGTCTTGCGGGCGGCAAGATCGGTCTGGGCCTTGGCGGCGTCCTTCAGCGGATAGGTCTGGTTGACCTCGATCTTGACGATGCCTTTCGACACCACGTCGAACAATTCCTTGGCGCCGGCGACCATGTCCTCGCGCTTGGCGCCGTAAGTGTTGAGCGTCGGCCGCGTGATGTAGAGCGAACCCTTCTGCGCCAGCAGGCCAAGGTTGAACGGCTCGACATTGCCAGAGCTCTGGCCGAACAGCGCCAACAGGCCCAGCGGCGCCAGGCAATCGAGCGATTTCATGAAGGTATCCTTGCCGACCGAGTCGTAAACCACCGGCACTTTCTTGCCGCCGGTGATCTCGATCACGCGCTTCTGGAAATCTTCCTTGGTGTAATTGATGACGTGGTCGTAGCCGTGCGCTTTGGCGAGCTTGGCCTTGTCGTCGCTCGACACCGTGCCGATGACAGTGCAGCCGAGATGCTTCGCCCACTGGCCGGCGATCAGGCCGACGCCGCCGGCCGCTGCGTGGAACAAGATGGTATCGCCCGGCTTCACGCGATAGGTGCGGCGCAGCAGGTACTGCGCGGTGAGGCCCTTGAGCATCATCGCCGCCGCGCGTTTGTCGTCGATGTCCTTCGGCAACACCACCAGGCGGTCGGCCGGCATGACGCGGACTTCGGCATAAGAGCCAACCGGCGAGCTGCCATAGGCGACGCGGTCGCCGGCCTTGAGGTCGGTGACGCCGGGACCGACTTCCTCGACGATGCCCGCGCCCTCCTGGCCGAGGCCGCTAGGCAGCGGTGCCGGATAGACGCCCATGCGGACGTAGATGTCGACGAAGTTCAAGCCGACGGCGGTGTGGCGCACGCGCGCCTCGCCCGGACCGGGCTTGCCGACCTGGACCTCTTCCCATTTGAGCACTTCGGGTCCGCCGGTCTGATGGAAGCGGATGGCATGCGGCATCGGTCGTCTCCTCGGGTTCGGTTGATGGGCGTCGGTCAGGCGCCGAGATGGCGATGGAAGAATTCGAGACTGCGCTTGCCGGCCTGATCGGCCGCAGCCTGGTCCCAATGCGCGCCGCCGGGCCGGGCGAAGGCGTGGCCGCAATTGGGATAATCGTACATCGTCACATGCGGATTGCTTTTGAGGCCGGCGTGGATTTTCTCCTGCGCCGGTGGCGGCACGAATTCGTCCTTGCCTGCGATGTGCAGCAGCAGCGGATGTTTGATGCTCTTGGCTTCGCCGAGCGCGTCCTGGATGCCGACGCCGTAATAGCTGACGCTGCAATCGGAGTCGGTACGGGTCGCCATGAGGTAGGCGAGCTTGCCGCCGAGGCAGAAGCCGACCGCGCCGGCCTTGCCGCTGCACGCCGGATGCTTGCGCAGCACGGCGAGCGACGCCTTCAGATCGTCGACGCCCTTGTCGACATCGAAGCGCTGGAAATAGCCCACCGCCTGCTTCCACTCGGCTTCGGTCTTGTCGGTAATCTGGATGCCCGGCTTGAAGCGCCAGAACAGGTCGGGACAGAAGGCGGTAAAGCCTTGGCCGGCGAAATCGTCGGTGATCTGGCGCATCACCGCGTTAACGCCGAAAATCTCCTGGATGACGACGACGCCCGGACCCTTGCCGGATTTGGGTGTTGCCAGATAACCGGAAAAGCTGCCGCCATCCGCGGCGCGGACCGTGACTTCAGCCATGATGCCTCCCTCAGGCGTTTGTTGGCGGGAAGCCTAGCGGGGCGGCCGCGGCTTGTCATCGCCGCCGGCCGCCTTCAAGGCAGCCATGCGCGCCATGGCGGCCAGCGATCGATCAGCGCAGCCAGCGCCTGATAGCCGCCGCGGCCGGGATGGGCGCCGTCATTGGCAGAGGCTTCGCGCATCCACGCCGCCGAGGATTGCAGCGCGCCAAAGACTTCGAGGAATGGCACGGAAAGCACGCGGCAGACCGCCTGCAATTCCGGGATCAACATCGCGACCCGCGCGTTGACATCCGCGTCGGCAATTGGCGGCGGACCGACCATCAGCGTCGGTGCCAGCGTCTTGGCATCCGCCAGAATCTGGTGCGTGTTGGCAACCGTTGTGGCCGGCTCGAGCATGCGCCGGCCGCCGTCAACGAGGCAGTCGTTGACGCCGAACGAAAAGACCAGCGCGCGAGAATGCTCGACCGGTAGCCGGTGCAACGCCTCGTCGCGCCAGCGTTTGCGTACGTCCGCGCTGGTGTTGCGGCGGACGCCGGCGTTGTAGCCGGTCACGCTATGGCCGCGGGCGATGGCGGCGGCGCAGACGCGGCCGACCCAGCCGAGTCCATCGGGATCGCCGAAGCCGTTGACGAAACTGTCACCGAAGAACGCGATGCGCAAATCCATAGCCACCAACCGCCGTTGCTGGCGTTATAGCAGCAACGCGCCTTCGAATTGCAGCAGCCGGCGTTTGGTCTCGACACCGCCGGGCGCGCTATAGCCGGTGAGCGCGCCGTCGACGCTGACCACGCGGTGGCAGGGAATGATGATCGGGATCGGATTGCGGCCGCAGGCCTGGCCGAGGGCGCGCGGCATCTGACCGAGCTCGCGCGCCAGCTCGCCATAGGTCGCGGTCTGGCCATACGGAATTTTGGTCATCCGCTCCCACAGGCGTTTTTCGTCACCACTGCCATCGGGCGCCAGCGGCAGGTCGAAATGCGTGCGCTTCCTGGCGAAATACTGTTCGAGCTGACGCTTGGCCTCGATCAGCACGGCGTCAGGCTTGCCGTTGGCGCGGCCGCCCCATTCGAGGGCGACGATCTTGCCGTCACGTTCGACGATGGTGAGGAAACCGAACGGGCTGTCGAGCGGCAGGCGCTTCAGCGCGTCGCCAGTGCCTGGCTTAGTGCCGCTTGCGTCGTGATGGGCAGGGAGCATGTCGGTCCCTCGCAGATATAGGCGGCGGCGTGGCCGGCGATCGGACCCTTGCCCTGCGCCGGATGGCCGTCGGGCAGTTTACCGCCGGGCGGCACGACCGTCAGCGCCCGGTTGGGCAGGCTGGTGGCAAACACGCCGGCAAGCAGCTCCTCGGTCTCGACCGTGCCACGCGCGCCGGCGATGACGATCTGCAACCCGTGGTCGAGCGTATCGCGCGCCGCCAGCAACGCCGCGTGCGCGATCGGATTGCGCGCGACTTCGCCCGCAAATGACGCCAGCAACGCCTCGGCGCGCTCGCGATAGCGTGCTTCACCGGTGAGATAGAACAGCCGCGCCAGATTCTGCGCCATGATGCCATTGGCTGCCGGCACCGGCCCGTCGTAGGCCGGCTTGGTGCGGACAATCAGCGTTTCGCCATCGTCGGCGGTGTAGCAATAGCCGCCCGCCTTGTCCCAGAAATGCGCGTCGGCGACGGCGAGCCAGCGTCGCGCCCGATCGAGATAGACCGCGGCGCCGGTGATCTCGTGCAGCGTCAGCGCCGCGCGGATCATTTGGGCGTAATCGTCGAGCATGCCGGCATGGGCGGCGCGGCCGGCGCGGAACGAATGTTTGAGGCGGTCGCCGTTGCCGAGCGATTTGACGACAAAATCGAAGGCACTGATTGCCAGTCCACGCCACTCCGGCTGGCTGAATGCGACGGCCGCTTCGGCGAGCGCCGTGATCAAAAGCCCGTTCCAATCGGCCAACGCCTTGTCATCGAGGCCCGGGCGCACACGTTTGGTGCGAGCCGCGAGCAGGACCTTGAGGTCGTCCGCGAACTCGACCTCCTCGTCGCCACGCCAGTCGAGGTGATGCAGCCGGTTGAGGATGGCGTGGCCTTCCCAATTGCCGGAAGGTGTGACGTCGTAGATCTCCTTGAAACGCGCGGCGCGGTTGCCGAGCAGCGCATCGATCTCGGCTTCCGACCAGACATAGAACTTGCCTTCCTCATGCTCGCTGTCGGCGTCGAGGCTGGAGGCGAAGCCGCCTTCGGGCAGGCGCATCTCGCGCTCGAGCCAGGCGACGGTCTCGGCGACGCGCGCGGCGTAGAGCGGCCGGCGGGTGTCGCGCCACGCCTCGGTCAGCAAGCCGATGAGCAAGGCGTTGTCGTAAAGCATTTTCTCGAAGTGCGGCACCAACCAGCGGGCGTCGGTCGAGTAGCGCGCGAAGCCGCCGCCGGCATGGTCGTAGATGCCGCCCTGGCAGATGTGATCGAGCGTCAATAGCACGGCATCGCGCAGCGCCGGATTCTTGCCGCGCTTCCAGCCGCGCCACAGCAGATCGAGCAGCGGCGCCTGCGGGAATTTCGGCGCCATGCCGATGCCGCCGTTGACGCCATCGACGGCGCGGGTCAGCGCTTCGGCGGCCTTGAGTGGCAACTCGGCCGGAATGCCGGCACCGGTCGCCGGCGTGGCGAGCTTGCCGAGTTCGGCCTTGAGCACGCCGGCGTGTTGCAGCAGTTTGTCGCGTTCGTGTCCGTAGGCGTCGGACACGGCGCGCAGCACATCGGGAAAACCGGGCCGGCCCCAACGCGCCGTCGGCGGATAATACGTGCCGCCGAAGAACGGCTCGCCGGCCGGCGTCAGGAACATGGTCAGCGGCCAGCCGCCCTGTTCGCCCATCAGCATGAGCGCGTGCTGATAGATGGCGTCGAGATCGGGCCGCTCCTCGCGGTCGACTTTGACGCTGACAAAACGCTCGTTCATCAGCGCGGCGATCTCGGGATTCTCGAAGCTCTCGTGCGCCATGACGTGGCACCAGTGACAAGCGGCGTAGCCGACCGAGAGCAGGATCGGCTTGTCCTCCCGGCGCGCACGCGCGAGGGCCGCTTGCCCCCACGGCTGCCAGTGCACCGGGTTGTCGCGATGCTGCAGCAGATAGGGGCTGGTCTCGTGCGCCAGCGCGTTCGTTGTCATACTTCTATCAACCTCGTCCTGGCCGGTTGGGTTTCCGGCGTCATTGGGGTGCTTGCGCGCGCGCCGGCTTGGTCTTGCGCAAATAATGGCGGTGCGCTTTGGCGCGATTGCCGCAGGCGCGCATCGTGCACCAGCGCCGTGTGCCCGCCTTGCTGTCGTCGAGAAAGAGCCAACGGCATTTCTCGTTGGCGCACAGCCGCACCCGCGTCAATCGTTCGCCGGTCAGCAGATCGCCGGCCGACCAGATCACCGGCGCCAGCAAGCTAGCGACCGCCGGCGCCACGGGCGGCAACCGCCAGCGATTGCCGGCGGCGGCGATCGTCACTGCAACGCGGCCGGGCGTCCGCGCGAGCAAGCGGTTCAAGGTCTCGATATCCGGCGCCGCCGGCGGGGCAATTTCGGCGGTCGCGCTGAAGAGGCGGTAGATCGTCTCGCGCGTCGCAATCGCCTCGTCGAAGAGGTGCGCCGCAACGCGCGCGTTGTGCTCCGCCCAGAGCCGAAGCTGGTCCGCGCTGGCCGGATCGAGCGTCTTGGTGGTTTGGCACCAGACCATCAGGTCGGCGAAGGAATGAAGTTTCTCGACCGGCTGATCGCTCGGCCGCCACGACCGGCTATTGGCGAAGACGAGGCAAAGGTTCTCGGGGGGCGCCGCGACCAGGCGCATTCGATCCTGTAGGCGGTCGGCTTCGCTCATGCCCCTATACATACTAACCACCTATGTGGTTGACAAGCCCGGCCCGGGCACTTATAACCTGTTGAACGGTTAGACAGCCGGCACTCCGGTGCTGGCTTGGTGTGCAGGAGAAGAAAATGGCCAATCCGATGAACAGCGTGATCGCCCTGCCGGCCGGTATGCGCGTGACGGCGCGTCGGGCGGCCGACCGCCGGAATGTGATTCTCGGCGTCGTTTCCGGTTTGCTGGTCGTGTTGTGTTGGGCGGGATGGGTGGTGGCGACGCGGTTTGCCGTGACGACCCAGTTGCGGCCGGTGGACGTCGCCTTCCTGCGCTATCTGGTGCCGGCCATCGCTTTGCTGCCGGTGTTGATGCGGCAGGGCTTCGGGCCGCGGCAAATCGGCGTGGCGCGCACGGCGATCCTCGTCGCCAGCGCGGGCCTACCGTTTCTGTTGGTGGCGTCGACGGGCGTGAAATTCGCGCCGGCGTCGGACGTGGGCACGGTCATGGTGGGAACGATGCCGGTCTTCGTCGCGGTGTTTTCGGCGGCGGTCAATCGCGAACGGTTCGACCGTGTCCGTGTGCTCGGATTCCTGCTCGTCGTTCTCGGCATCGCCGGCATCGCGGCGCACGGGCTGTTCGATTTGCAGTCGGGCGCGTGGCGGGGTCATCTGCTGTTCCTTGCTGGCGCGGCGATGTACGCGGTCTTCACCGTGACGTTTCGGCGCTCCGGCATCGGGCCGTGGCACGCTGCGGCCATCGTCAATTTCTATTCGCTGCTGCTGATCACGCCGGTCTATTTCCTGTTCTGCGAGCCGCGCGTGCTGTCGGCGGCGCCGGGCGAAGTCGTGACGCAGGCGCTCATGCAAGGCGTCGTCGCCGGCATCCTGGCGCTCTACTTCTACGGTGATGCGATACGCCGGCTCGGTGCATCGCGCGCCGCGGTGTTCGGCGCGCTGACGCCGGTGGTGGTGGCGTTGGCCGGCATTCCGTTGCTGGGCGAGATTCCGAACACCGTCGCATGGGCCGCGATCTTCGTCGTCAGCGCCGGCGTCGTGTTGGCAAGCCACGGCGGCTTGGCGCAAGCGCAGCGCCGCTGACCGGAGTTTTGCGCCCTAGGCTTCCTCGAAATTGAGCGGGAAGTCGCCCGGCAGGGGTCCCCAGAGGTACAGCGAGTCTTCCGGCGGATGGTCTTCAGCCTGCCACGAGCCGTCGGCTGGGATCTGATCGATGTCGCAGAAATATTCGGCGAGGCTGTTCCATGGGTCGCGCAGATAGTGGAAGAAGTTGGACCCGAGCACGTGCCGGCCGAAGCCCCAGCCGTTCTTGTAACCGGCGCCCATCACCTGTTGCGCGCCGAGGCCGATCTCGTCGGGCGATGCAACTTCGAAGCTGGCATGGTGGAAGCCCGGCCGCGCATCGGCCAGGAGCGCGACGACGTGATGATCGCCGCCGCCCGCCATATGCAGGAAGGAAATGATGCCGGGGACCCGGTCGGTCACTTTCATGCCGAGCGTGTCGGTGTAAAACGCGACCATCTTGTCGAGCTGCGGCGTGTGCAGCAGCACATGGCCGAGCCGGTGCGGGCGCGCGGCGTGGCGCTTGGGCGCGCCGCGCTTGCCGTTACGCTGATAATGACCAGGCGAGTTGATCGTGAACGCGGGCGCCGCGCGCCATGGCTGCGCGCTTTCGGGCCGGACGTTGATCGCATGACCGTCCGGATCCTCGAGCCAAAGTCCGCCGCCGAACGCGTTATGCGGCGCGTCAATCTCTGTGATGCCGCGCCGCCGCATGCGGCCACGGATGGCGGCAATGCCCCGGTCATCGCTGCCGAAGCGCAGGTGATTGAGCCGCTTCTTCTTGCCTTCGACCAGGAAGACCTGATCCTGATCGCGGCCGTCGCAGCGGAAGGCGAGAACGCCGTCGCGTTCGCCCGGCGCCAGGCCGAAGGTCGCGTAGAATTTCTGGCCGGCTTTGAGTTCGGGCACGGTCAGGGCGTAACTCAGCAGCGACTGCACCGACATGGGCGACCTCCTGCGGTCCGGCCGCGGCGCCGCTCTTGTTCGGTGGCTGCGCAGCGGACCCGCAACTTATATATCCCCGCGTTCCGGCTTTTGCATCACACTCGCCCGGCTTATGGACGGCCATACCATTTACGCCTTTGCTACGGCACCCGGCCGCGCCGGCGTTGCTCTGCTGCGGCTTTCGGGGCCGCATGCCGCGGCCGCGTTGCGCGCGCTGGCTGGTCGATTGCCCACGCCACGCCGCGCACTGGTCACGGGCTTTAGCGATCCGAAGAATGGCGAGCTCATCGATCGCGGCATCGCGCTTTATTTTCCGGCGCCGCATAGTCTCACCGGCGAGGACGTTGCCGAGATCCACGTCCATGGCGGCCGTGCCGTCGCCGCCGCGCTACTCGACGCGCTCGCGGCGCAGCCCGGTTTGCGGCTCGCCGAGCCCGGCGAATTTTCGCGCCGCGCATTTCTCAACGGCAAGCTCGATCTGACCGAAGCCGAAGGCATCGCCGATCTCGTTGCGGCCGAAACCGCGGCGCAACGGCGCCAGGCACTGCGGCAAATGGCGGGCGAGGCGGGCCGCATCTATGAAGGCTGGCGCACGCGGCTATTGCGTGCGCAGGCGCGCGTCGAAGCCGAGATCGATTTTCCCGACGAAGGATTGCCGGCCGATCTCGCTGCCGCCGTGTCAGGGCAACTTGTTGAAATAAAAGGAGAAATCGCGACTTTTCTGGCCGACGGTCATCGCGGCGAACGGCTGCGCGACGGGCTGGCGATCGCCGTGCTTGGTCCGCCCAACGCCGGCAAGTCGAGCCTGGTCAACGCACTGGCCCGGCGCGAAGTGGCGATTACCGCCGCGACCGCTGGCACGACGCGGGACGTCATCGAAGTTGCGTTCGACCTTGCGGGATATCCGGTGGTGGTGGCCGACACCGCTGGCTTGCGCGATTCAGAAGACGCCGTTGAAGAAGAGGGCGTGCGCCGGGCGCGGGCGCGTGCGGCGGCGGCCGATCTCAAACTTGTCGTCGTCGACGCGACCAAGCCCGACGAAAAAAATTCGCTCGCCCCGCTGATCGACGACGATACGGTGGTCGTCGCCAACAAGATGGATTTGGCGCCGTGCGATGGCGCGAACTGGGCCGACATGCTTGCCGCCGGCCCGGCGGTGAAAATCTCGGTGGCGACAGGTGTGGGCTTGGCGGCGCTCGAAGCGCGCCTCGGCACCGAGATCGCACGCCGCTTTGCCGGTGAGTCGGCACCGCTGATCACGCGGGCACGCCATCGTCAGGCCCTTGAAGGCGCGTGCGCGGCGCTCGATCGTTATTCGCGCGCCGATGCAGCCGAGCTAGCGGCCGAGGAGCTGCGTCAGGCGGTGCGTGCGCTCGGCCGGATTACAGGGCGGGTTGGCGTCGAGGATCTGCTCGATGTCGTGTTCCGTGAGTTCTGTATCGGCAAGTGAAAATGAGCCGAAAACACGAACATTTCGTGATTTCACAGCGTTAATACCACATCATATAGTATTAGTTCGCGAGACGTTCCGGGGTCGAATCGATCTCGCTTTACCAGATGTCGGACAGGTGACGTGACTGCCCATTAACATTGTCAGACTACTGTGTAATACGTCCGGAAACAGTCAAGATATTGCGATTCGTGGATTCACTATTTCGTATTACTGGAACGCCCGCTTTCGACTCGCGCCGGGTGTTTCACGTGAAACCATGCTGTGCTCGGCTTTACTCGCCGCCGCTCGCTCCGTAGATTGCTGCAATGCACCAGTACGACGTAATTGTCATCGGCGGCGGCCACGCCGGTTGTGAGGCGGCCGATGCTGCGGCGCGACTCGGCGCGCGCACGGTGCTGCTGACACATCGCCGCTCAACCATCGGTGAAATGTCGTGCAATCCCGCGATCGGCGGGTTGGCGAAGGGACATCTCGTCCGTGAAATTGATGCCCTCGACGGGGTGATGGCGCGCGCGGCCGACCGGGCCGGCATCCAGTTTCGGATGTTGAATCGGAGCAAAGGTCCGGCCGTGCGCGGACCGCGCGCCCAGGCGGACCGCAAGCTTTATCGCCAGGCGATGCAGGATTTGCTGGCGGCACGGTCTGGCCTCGAGATTCGCGAAGGCGAGGCGGCGGCGCTGATTTTCGACGCGGCCGGCCATTGCACGGGGGTGGAAACCGCTGATGGCGCACGGCTTTCGGCCCGTGCTGTGGTGATCACCACGGGCACCTTCCTGCGCGGGATCATCCATATCGGCGACGCCAAGACCGCAGCCGGCCGCGTCGGCGAGCCGCCCTCGCTGCGCCTGGCGCAGAGCCTGATGCAAGCCGGCTTTGCGCTTGGCCGGCTCAAGACCGGCACACCGCCGCGGCTCGATGGCAAGACCATCGACTGGTCCGCGCTCGAGGCCCAGCCCGGCGACGACCCGCCGGAGCCGTTTTCCTTCCTGACCGAGCGGATCACGACGCCGCAGATCGTCTGCCACATCACCACGACGACGCCGGCAAGCCATGCCCTAATCCGCGCCAATCTGCACCGGGCGCCAATGTATTCCGGCCAGATCGACAGCGTCGGACCACGCTATTGCCCATCGATCGAGGACAAGGTCGTCCGCTTTGCCGAGCGCCAGCGGCACCAGATTTTTCTCGAGCCGGAAGGGCTCGATGATGACACCGTTTATCCGAATGGCATCTCGACCTCACTACCGGCCGATATCCAGATTGAGCTCCTCAAGACCATTCCCGGCTTGGAGCACGCTCGGATGGTGCGGCCAGGCTATGCCATCGAATACGATTTCGTCGACCCGCGCGAGCTCCGGCGGACCCTTGAAACCCGCAGGATTCCTGGGCTTTTCCTGGCCGGTCAGATCAATGGCACGACCGGATATGAAGAAGCTGCGGCACAAGGCTTGGTCGCCGGTCTCAACGCCGCGTTGCTCGCCGGCGGTAGCGGTCGGGAATTCGTCCTCGATCGTGCCAGTGCCTATATCGGAGTACTGATCGACGACCTTGTTTCACGTGGAACAAGCGAGCCGTATCGTATGTTCACCTCGCGCGCCGAGTACCGGTTGGTCCTACGCGCGGACAATGCCGACCAGCGGCTGACACCGATTGGCGTGGCGCTCGGCTGTGTGGGTGCTGAGCGGCGCTCAGCCTATGGCGTTAAGGCCGAGGCTCTAGAACAGGCCCGTGCCCAAGTCCGTCGTTTGTCCATGACCCCCAGCGAATTGCGCCGCCACGGTCTCGCGATCAACGCCGATGGTATTCGCCGTTCGGCAGCGGATCTGCTGGCCTATCCCGATATCAAGCTCGCGCGGCTGGCCGCTGTCTGGCCCGAACTGAGGGCGATTCCGCGGGCGATTGCTGAACAGCTTGAAATCGACGGCCGGTATTCCGGCTATCTCGAGCGCCAGGCTGAGGAAATCGCGGCCTTCCGCCGCGATGAAGCGCTGCAGCTTCCGCGCGATTTGAACTACGACGCCATCGGCTCGCTGTCGGCCGAAATCCGAGGCAAACTGCGCGCTTGCCGGCCTGAAACTTTGGGCGCCGCGGCGCGGGTTTCGGGTGTGACGCCGGCGGCGCTGGTGGCGCTGTTGCGCCATGTGCGGCGGCCGGCCGCATGATGATTCAGACCAACGATCGTCCGGTATCGACCCGACTGACACCCGAAGGGTTCGCGAAGCTCGCGGACGTTCCACGTGAAACCCTCGAACGTCTGCAGGCCTATGTCGCCCTGCTGACCGCCTGGAACCGCAGGATCAATCTCGTCGGGCCAAACACGATCGGCGACGTTTGGCGGCGCCATATTTTCGATTCGGCTCAGTTGCTGCCGCTGCTACCCGGCGGCACTCGAGTCGTCGTCGATGTTGGCAGCGGGGCGGGGCTACCTGGTTTGGTACTCTCGATCCTCGGCGTGCCGGACGTCCATCTGATCGAGAGCGACCAGCGCAAGGCGGCTTTCCTGCGCGAGGCGCAGCGCGTAACCGCCGCGCCAGTTACTATCCATGCTCAGCGAGTCGAGCGTTTGGCGCCAATTGCAGCCGACGTCATCGCCGCTCGCGCCGTTGCAACTGTGGATAATCTACTACTAATGGTGGACAAATTCCGCGGACCCCACACTATATGCTTATTCTTGAAGGGCAAGGGGATCGAGGAGGAATTGACCCACTTGCCAGCGGCGCTAAAGATGAAGGCGCGGATTTTGTCGAGCCGGAGCGATCCAACCGGTCGAATCCTGCGTCTCGAGGGGCCTTGATGGAACCGATGGCGCAAACCGCCGAGCTGCATCCCGCGACCGGCCCAGCGGCGCCGGCCCGGGTCATCGCCATCGCCAATCAGAAAGGCGGCGTCGGCAAGACCACAACCGCAATCAATCTCGCCACTGCCCTGGCCGCCGCCGGCGAAGCCGTGCTGTTGGTGGATTTCGATCCGCAGGGCAACGCCTCGACCGGCCTCGGCATTTCGCGCCAAGCTCGAACCGTGACGAGTTACGACGTGCTGCTGGGCGCGCGCGACCTCGGCGCCGCAGTGGTGCAAACCGCGGTGCCGCGGCTCGCCATCGTGCCGGCCTCGGTCGATCTATCGGGCGCCGAGCTCGAACTGGTCGATGCCGATCGCCGCGAATATCGGCTACGCGACACGCTTGCCGGCAAGCTCGGCCAGTTCCGGTATGTGCTGATCGATTGTCCGCCGTCGCTCGGCTTGCTGACTCTCAACGCGCTGGTCGCGGCGCACGCCGTGCTGGTACCGCTGCAATGCGAATTCTATGCGCTCGAAGGTCTGTCGCATCTGGTCAAGACGATCGAGCGGGTGAAAGGCAAGTTCAACGCGGCGCTCGAAATCCAGGGCGTGGTGCTCACCATGTTCGACCGGCGCAACAATCTCTCGGATTTGGTTGCCGCCGACGTGCGCGGCCATTTCGGTGCGAAGGTGTACGAAACCGTGATTCCCAGAAACGTGCGCATCTCCGAAGCGCCGTCGCACGGCAAGCCCGTCCTGCTCTACGATTTCCGCTGTCCCGGCGCGCAAGCCTATGTCCATCTCGCGGGCGAAGTGCTCAAGCGCGAACGCTCGCTGCTCGAACGGATCGCGTCATGAGCGAGAAACGCGGACTTGGCCGCGGCTTGTCGGCGCTGCTCGGCGAAGAGGCATCTGCGCCCGAGCGCGACACGGCTGTGCCGGCGAAGGGTGCGCGCACGGTGCCGATCGACCAGATCTATCCCGGCTGGTTCCAGCCGCGGCGCAATTTCGACGAAAACGCGTTGAATGCGCTGGTCGAAAGCATTGTGGCGCAAGGCATCCTGCAGCCGCTGCTGGTGCGGCCGCATCCGAAATTCGCCGGTGCCTTCGAGATTCTTGCCGGCGAGCGCCGCTGGCGCGCGGCCCAGCGTGCGCAGCTGCACGAAGTGCCGGTCGTCGTGAAGGAGATCGGCGATCGCGAGGCGCTCGAGATCGCGCTGGTTGAGAACATTCAGCGCAGCGACCTCAACGCCATCGAGGAAGCGCAGGGCTATCGGCGGCTGATCGACGAGTTCGGCCACACGCAAGAGGCGCTGGCGACTGCGCTGGGCAAGAGCCGCAGCCACATCGCCAACCTGCTGCGCCTGCTTATGCTGCCGCAGGAGATCAAGGACATGGTCGCCGACGGCCGGCTGAGCATGGGCCATGCGCGCGCGCTGGTCGGGCTCGAAGCCGATAGGGCGCTGACACTGGCGGAGACGTTCGTGCGCGACGGTCTCAGCGTGCGCGAAGCCGAACGCGCCGCGAAGCCGCCGGAAGAGGCGCAATTCATCACGCATAAGCCGCGCGGCGGCCGCAAGCGCGACGCCAACATCGTCGCGCTCGAACGCGAGCTATCGGAAGCGCTGGGCCTCAAGGTCGAGATCGCGTTCGACGGCAAACGCGGTGCGCTTACGATCCGCTACGCCTCGCTTGATCAGCTCGACGAGATTCTCGCACGATTGCGCGCGCAGCGCTGAGGCAATGGTCGCGAAGCCGCCCGTTGCCGTTGTCGCCGCTTCCGTCACGCCCAATGCGAAACCGTCGGCTTATCCCGAGCCATATTATTCGCGCGTGCTCGGCCGACAGAAGCGCCCGCTGGGCGACGGTTTCGGCCTCAAAAATTTCGGCGTCAACCTGACGCGGTTGATGCCCGGAGCGATCTCGGCACTGCGGCACGCCCATTCGACGCAAGACGAATTCATCTACATCCTCGAAGGCGCGCCGGTGCTGGTGACCGATGCCGGCGAAACGCCGCTCAAGCCCGGCATGTGTGCCGGCTTCAAGGCGGGCTCAGGCGACGCGCATCACCTGGTCAACCGCACCACACGCGATGTGATCTACCTCGAATTCGGCGACCGTAACGTTCCGGATGAAGTCGCGTATCCCGACGACGATATTCGTGGCACGCACGATGCCGCCGGCAAGCGAATCTTCCTGCACAAAAACGGTCAGCCGTTCGACTGAGACGAATGCCGCCGGCTCAGGCAGCTTTATTCGCCATCAACCCTTTCCGGGTGTCTTCGAGCGACAGCTTGGCGACGCCAACGATGTGCGACGCCTCGGGATATTGTTTCGCCGTCAGCCATTCCTCGATGAAGTCCAGCCAATCGACCACCAAATCGATTTCCGACATGTCCATAGGCAACTCTCCCCGAACGCAGATCCTCTCCGGGTACACCACGCCTGCCTTGGTTTGAGTATCCTGCCACAAATTCGACCGGAGCGATCAAATGATCGCGAACGCTGCCGTGAAGATTTTTAGGCGCCGGCCCGCATGGCACCACGGGCGATCCGCAGCAATGCGGCGCGGCAGATAGTTTCATCCTTCATTCCGGACGATTTGGCTTGGCGCTCGGCTTCGACGAGCCCTGCCAACACGGCGGCAGCGCGCCGTGCCGGCCAAAGCCGCAATTGGCGCTTGAAACTATCTCTAAATTTAAAAAACACCGGCGGCCGCATCGCCGCGATCGCTTCATCCACGCCGATTCCATCGTCCAGCCGCGCTGCAGCCCGGTGAAGCTGTGCGAAATGCCGTTGCGTGGCACGCAGGATGCGAACCGGCGCTTCGCCCTCGGCGAGCGCACGCGCCACCGCGCGTTCACAGGCAGCCGGCTTGCCCTCTGCGGCGGCGAGGATGGCGTCGTCAAGCGACAGGTCGGCGCTGTCGCCGACCAAAGACGCCGCCTCATCAAGCGACACGGCGCCCCCGTCGCTGGCATAAAGCGCGAGCTTTTCGAGTTCCTGGCGACTCAAGGCGCGGTCGCCGCCAAGCGACGACACGAGATAAGCCAGCGCGTCGGGTGCCAAGGTAATGCGATGAGCGCGCACAACCTCCCGCACCAAAGACTCGATTTCACGCGGTCCGTCGAGATAGCAGGCGATCGCGGCGGCATTCTTGGCACCTTCGAAGGCGCGGCGCAGGCTCGAACGCGGCTTCAGATCGCCGCCCTCGACCACGACGAACCCGTCACCCGAGGGCGGTTCGGCGACATAGCGCGCAAACAACGCGCCAACGGCATCGCCGGCATCGGTCACGTGCACCAGGCGTCTGCCGCCCATCAACGACAACTGCGCCGCTTCGTCGTAGAGCCTGGTCGGGTCCGCGAGCAACGATTCGGCCGACAGCGCCGCGACGCGGAACGCGTCTTTCGGATCGGGGACGATGGCACGCGCGAGCCGCGACGCCCGCTCGCTGATCAAGCCGCGATCCGGACCGTAAACCAGACAGGCGCGAATGCCGGGATCAGGCGCCGCAAGGAAAGACTCGACGCGGCGGGATTCGAGTTTCACCGGCTCAACGCGTGGCCGTCTGTCGCTGCGACCACAGCGACAGCTGCGTATAGATGGAGTCCGCCAGGTCCTCGATGGCGCGCGCGCGCGCGTCCTTCTCGGCGACAGTCGCCGCCCAGGCGTCATCCTGCAAATTGAAGGCGCTGACGGTACGGCTGTTGCCGGTGACGTTGATGCCGCTGCCGCTCAAATGATAGCTCGCGGCGGCGTTGATCTCGGAGCGGGTCGAAGTGGCATTGCGCTGGATGCCGAGATCGGAACGGGTCAGCGTCAGAGTCACGGTCAGCGAATAGCGCGTCGGCGCCGCGATACCGCGCGGGTTGAGCTTTTCGCGCAACGCCAGTTCGAGCAGCTGGCCTTCACGATCGGCAATCGGCGCGACCTTGATGGCGGCAAGCCGCGGATCATATTCGCCGGCGGTGCGGCCGCCATAGAGCGGATGAAATCCGCAGCCGGCAAGCGGTGCGGCGGCGAGCGCCGTCAGGATGTTGCGCCTAGACCACGACATTGACGATCCGATTGGGCACGACGATCGTCTTGCGCGGCGTCTTGCCGCCGAGCGCGGTGATGACGTTGGGCAACGCGAGTGCCGCTTGACGCGCGTCAGCCTCGGCGACGTCGCGCGGCACCTCGACCGTGCCGCGGAGCTTGCCGTTGACCTGGACCGCGAGCGTCACGGTCTCGGCGGTAGCGAGCGCGGCGTCGGCCTTGGGCCACGATTCGTCGGCCAACAGCCGCTGATGCCCCAGCGCCTGCCACAATGCTTCCGCGAGATGCGGCATCATCGGACCGATCAGGCGGACCGCCGCCTCAAGCGCTTCGCGTACGACCGCGGCATCGGCCTCGGGCCGGGCTTCGATCGCGTTGGTCAGCTCGCGGATGCGCGCGACTGCACGGTTGAAGCGGAATTTGTCGAGGTCATCGGTAACCAGCGCGACGGTCTGGTGGGTGACGCGCCGCAGATCCTGATCGCCTGCAGCGATCGACATCGAAATCCGCGTACCGGATGGTGGCAACGGCTTGTCGCGCTCGGCCACCAGGCGCCATAACCGATTGGCATAGCGCCAGGCGCCTTCGATGCCGGCATCGGTCCATTCGAGATCGCGTTCGGGTGGACTGTCGGACAGGAGGTAAAGCCGCGCGGTATCGGCACCATAAGCGTCGACGATGGTTTCGAGGCCGACGACGTTCTTCTTCGACTTCGACATCTTTTCCATGCGCCCGACGGTCACCTTGTGGCCCTTGGCGTCGTGCCAGGCACCATTGTCGCCGCGCCGGACCTCTTCGGGGAAGAGCCAATTGCCCGCGATGTCCTGAAAGGTTTCATGGCAAACCATGCCCTGGGTGAAAAGGCCGGCAAACGGCTCCTTGAGTGCCAGGTAGCCGCAACGCTCGAGCGCGCGGGTGAAGAAGCGCGAATAGAGCAGGTGCAGCACCGCATGTTCGATGCCACCGATATATTGGTCAACCGGCATCCAATAGGCGATATCCTTAGGCTCGAACGCGGTCGCGGCGCGCGGCGAACAGAACCGCGCGAAATACCACGAGCTCTCGAAGAAGGTATCGAAGGTGTCGGTCTCGCGTCGCGCCTTGGCGCCGCAACGCGGGCAGGCGACCTGTTTCCAGGTCGGATGGCGATCGAGCGGATTACCGGGCTGGTCGAAGGTGACGTCGTCGGGAAGCCGTACGGGCAAATCCTTTTCCGGTACCGGCACGATGCCGCATTTTTCGCAATGGATGACCGGGATCGGGCAGCCCCAATAGCGCTGGCGTGAAACGCCCCAATCCCGGAGCCGCCACACGGTCGCGCCGTTGCCGGCCTGGCGCTGTTCGAGTTCCGCGATGGCGCGGCGCTTGGCCGTCGGCACGTCTAGGCCGTCGAGGAAGTTCGAGTTGATGTGCATCCCATCGCCGGTATAGGCCTCATCCGCGATGGCGAAAGTCTTGGCGCCGGCGTCGGGTGGCAAGACCACCGGGGTTACCGGCAGCTTGTATTTACGGGCGAACTCGAGGTCGCGCTGGTCGTGCGCCGGACAGCCGAAGATCGCACCGGTGCCGTATTCCATCAGCACGAAATTGGCGACATAGACCGGCAAACGAAGGCTGGCATCGAACGGATGGATCGCCGTGACACCCGTGTCGTAGCCCATCTTTTCCGCCGTCTCGAGCACCGCTTCGCTGGTGCCCATGCGATTGCATTCGGCGATGAAGTCGCGCAGTTTTGCGTCACGGTCGGCCAAAGTTTCCGCCAATGGATGGTTGGGCGCGACCGCAACGAACGACGCGCCGAACAGCGTATCCGGCCGCGTGGTGAATACCTCGAGCCGATCGTCGCGTTCGCTCAGTGCGAAGAACACCCGCGCGCCTTCCGAGCGGCCGATCCAGTTCTCCTGCATCAACTTGACCCGTTCCGGCCAACGTTCGAGCGTCGCCAGCCCGTCGAGCAACTCGGCGGCAAATTCGGTGATCTTGAGGAACCATTGGGAGAGGAGACGTTTTTCAACAGGCGCGCCCGAACGCCAGCCGCGGCCGTCAATCACCTGTTCGTTGGCGAGCACGGTATTCTCGACCGGATCCCAGTTCACCCAGGACTCCTTGCGATAAGCGAGCCCCGCAGCCAGGAAGTCGAGAAACATCTTCTGCTCGTGCTTGTAGTAGTCGGGGTGGCATGTGGCGATCTCGCGCCGCCAGTCGTAGGCGATGCCCATGCGCTTCAGCTGCTCGCGCATTACGGCGATGTTCGCCAGTGTCCATTCGCGCGGATGCTTGCCTGATGCCATCGCCGCATTCTCGGCCGGAAGGCCAAAGGCATCCCATCCCATCGGATGCAGCACGTTGAAGCCTTGAGCGCGCTTGTAGCGCGCGACGACGTCGCCCATCGTGTAATTGCGGACGTGGCCGACGTGCAGCTTCCCCGACGGATAGGGAAACATCTCGAGCACGTAATATTTCGGGCGCGCCGGGTCGGTCTCGACTTCGAAGCTCTTACGCTCCCGCCAGACCCGTTGCCAGTGCTCTTCGTTTTCTTTCGCGTTGTACCGCGCCATCGCGCGAGGGCCGCGGCCTATTGCTGGTTCGATGCCGTGCTCAGACGGATCTGGCGCGCCCGCGCGAGGATCGCGTTCTCGAGATCGACCGGTGTGTTCTTGTCGACCGGCGCGTCCACCCAGTTGCCCTTGGTGTCGCGGGTCTGACGGAAGACGCTGCAACGCACGCCATCGGCGCGCAACTCGCGGTTGAGGATAAAGATGTTCACCTTGAAGCGCTCGTCCGGTGTCTGCGGCGGGCTAAACCAGTCGGTGATGATGACGCCGCCAAACGGATCGGCCGAAGCCAGCGGCATGAACGAAACGGTGTCGAGGCTCGCGTGCCAGAGGAATGAATTGACGCCGACACCGGGCGCCCCACCGCCACCGTTGGTGCTGGCGGTATTATTGTTGTTGAAAAACAGCGACAGGACCGAGCGGTTGCTGTCGGTCTGCGTCCGCGGGTTATAGTCTTGCGGACCATTAATGTATTTAGGGTCGGTATGGTACGGGTCTTCGGCGCGCTGCTGCGCATCCGGATCGTTGCCTTGCCAGCGGCTGCTATCGAACAGGCCGCACCCGCTTAGGAGCAAAACCGCGCCAAAGCACAAGAATCCGGCTTTCACGGATTGTTTCAACACCATACCAACACTCCTCGGAGCTCCCCCCGAAGCCCATGGCCCCGGGTTCATTGATCTTACCGCAGCGCCTGCGGACGCCGCTATATCTTTGAAAAGCCAAGCTAGTCGGGCCTCGCGCGCCTGCGGGCTTGACGGCCTAGGCGGCGCCGGTGAGCTTGCAGTATGCCAGATACTGCCGCCCCGATTGCCATGCATCTCGCCAAGGTCCGTGGGGAGATTGCGGCAGCCGCCCGGCAAGCTGGTCGTTCCGAGGACCATGTCACACTGGTCGCGATCAGCAAGACGCATCCGGCGAGCGCCATCGAAACCGCACTGGCCACCGGCCAGCGCGATTTCGGAGAGAATCGGGTGCAAGAGGCTCAGGCGAAATTTCCGGCGCTAAAGGTGCGCTATCCTGACCTGCGATTGCATCTCGTGGGGCCGCTCCAGACCAACAAGGCGCGCGATGCGGTGCGGCTGTTCGACGTTATTCATACGCTCGATCGGCCGCGCCTCGCCGAAGCATTGGCGCGCGCCATGGAGCAGGAAGGCCGCCATCCGGCGGTACTGATCGAAGTCAATGTTGGCAACGAACCGCAGAAAGCCGGCATCGCGCGCGCCGCTGCCGACGCGTTCATCATCGAATGCCGCGAACGCTGGCAATTGGCCCCGGTTGGCTTGATGTGCATACCGCCGGCAAGTGGCAATCCAACGCCTTATTTCGTGGAGCTCGCAACCATTGCACGGCGGAACCGCCTCACCGAGCTCAGCATGGGCATGAGCGCGGATTTTCCGCTGGCAGTGGCACAGGGTGCCACGCTGGTCCGAGTCGGCACCGCGATTTTCGGGTCACGGTCGCCAGCCTAAGGCGATGCGACAACGACGCGCGACGACGCGTCGGCCTCGGACACAACGCGTCGCAAATCGTCGAGTGCCAGTGCGACACAACCTTCGGTCGGCGTGTAATCCGCGGCGGCCACGTGCAGGAAAATGGCGCTGCCGGCGCCAGCGATGACAGGATCGTCGTTGTAACCGAGCACCACGACCAAGTCATAAACCCGATCGGCCCGCCACAAGGGTTCTGTGCGCGCCCGGTATGGCAGCTTGACCAACTGGTTATAGGCAGCATCGGTCGGGTCATCGCACCAGCCGTCGTCGCGCGCTATCGGTGCATTCGGAAGGCGGGTCACCGGGACCGCGCCGCGATCGGGGCGATAAAGCAAGCGCCGCATGGCGAAAGCACCGGCAGGAGTCGCGCCGTCGCCCTCATGCTTGGCCGCACAAACACCGCCCTTGCCGACGGCACATCGAAAGCGATCGGCGCCCCAACGCGCCCATCCGGCCGGTTCGACCACTAGATCCATCGCAGTCTCTATAGCCGATTGGTGCACGGCTTGCCGGTGCCTGGGCCGGCAGTATGGTTAAATTAACCACAAATAACCGCGCTAACTATACTTTTATTCGAATTAACTAATACTTTGAATTGATTTTGCCCCTTGGTGAAAATACTTTCACCATCCAAGAATAAAGACCGAAACAGGTCTGTCGTTCAGGCAGGAAGTTCGAAGCCCGCGGGACCGTGCGTCTCCGCTGGTCCCTCCCGGAAGCTGCCCTCCGCAGCGCCCCGGACTCCTTCCCCGACAGACCTCTTCGGTCAAACGCAGCGGCTGCAGATCGACCCATCCCTTCCAGGGATCATCCGCGGACCGCCCGTAAACAGGGACATGGAGAGGTTGCGATGAAAGTTTCCATCCGGACTTTGGCCAAGTATTCGGCGGCTGCGGTCGCCATTCTCGCGCTCATGGATGGCGCGGCGCTGGCACAAATCCCCAGCTCCGGATCGACTGCACCGGGCGGCACCTGGACGCAAAGCAGCAACGCCACCAACAACGCCGCGATCAACGTCGGCGGCGATCAGACGAATCCGACTTCCGGCACGGTCAACCCCGGCGTCACCCTCACCAACGACGGCACGGGTGGCGGTACGAACGGCACGATCAACAACCAGGCCGGTTCGACCATCACCAATAACGGTACCGTCAACGGCGTCAACGGCTCGACGCTGAACAACGACGGCAGCCTGACGAACGGCGGCCTCACCACCCCCGGTCACGCCGTCATCATCAACAACGGCACCATCACCAACGACAACAGCGTGCTGAGCAACAGCGTTGGCACGCCGGCGACGGGCGTTTCGAGCGAGATCACCAACAGCGGTTCGCTCACCAACCAGAATGGCGGCTCGATCACCAACAACGCTAACGGCAATGCAGGTCTTGGCACTTCGGCGGCAGGTCAGGGCGCCGTTCTGACCAATTCGGCCGCCGGCACACTCACCAACACTGGCAGTAGCACCACCTTCACCAACGAGCTCGCGGCCTTCTTCAGCAACGCTGGCACGTTCCTCAACCAAGCGGCGGCCGTATTCACCAATACCGACACCAACACCGTGTGGGACAACGCTAGCGGTGCCACCGCGCTCAACATGGGTACCAATACCCAGGTTCAGAATCTCAACGGCGCCGCGGTCACCAATGAAGGTCAGCTTCTCAACATGCTGGGCGCGTTGTTCCATAACGACGCGGCCTCGAATGTTACCAACAATGGCGCGAATGCGACGATCTTCAACCTGACGAATGGCTCGACGCTGCAGAACGATGGCGCGCTCACGAACGAGAATGGCGCCCAGGTCTACAACCAGGCGCACGGCACGCTCAACAACACCGGGACTCTGACCAACGAGACCAACGGCCAGCTCTATAACCAGGGCGGCGGCACGCTGAACAATTCCGGCACGATCAACAACAGCGCCCAGGCCTACAACCAGGGCGCGTCGACCTTCTCCAACACCGGCGCGCTCAACAACCAGCTCGGCGGCACCTTCGCCAACCAAGGCGCCTCGACCCTGAACAACAGTGGCACCGGCTCGATCGCCAACGCCGGCACCTTTACCAACCAGGGTTCGGGCACCAACCTCAACAACAGCGGCACCGCGACCATCGTCAACACCGGCGCGTTCTCGAACAACACTGGCGCCACCGTCACCAATAGCTCGACCGCTGCGATCGGCATCCAGAACACCGGCGCCGGCGCCTTATTCACGAACCAGAGCGGCGGCCAGATCGGCAACAGCGGCACGCTGCAGAACGACACCGGCGCCCAGTTCACCAACGAAGATTCTGGCACCGCGGTTACCAACACGGGCGCGCTCGCCAACGGCGCGACCTTTAGCAACCTGAACGGCGCATCGATTGCCAACAATGGCGCCGGCACGATCAGCAACAGCGGCACCTTCACCAACGACGGTACGGGCAGCACGATCACCAACTCGAGCACCGCGGCGGCCGGCATCGCCAACACCGGCGGCACGTTCAGCAACCAGAACCACGCCACGCTGACCAACGCCGCTGGCGCCACCATCAACAACAGCGGCGGCAGCTTCCTCAACCAGCTCGCTGCGGCCATCGGCAATTCCGGCACGATCGACAACAGCGCGAGCTTCAGCAACCTCACCGGCGGCCAGATCACCAACAACGCCTCCGGCCTGATCGATAACGCCGGGACACTCACCAACGATGGCGCCGGCACGACGCTGACCAACAACGACACCGCGCTCAACGGCATCCTCAACAGCGGCGGCACGGCCGTGCTGACCAACAGCAACGGTGCGGCGATCGTCAACAACGGCGGCATCACCAACCAGAACGGCGGCACGCTCAACAACAGCGCCACCTTCACCAACCAGAACAGCGCCAGCCTGCTCAACACCGGTACCGGCACGACGTTGACCAACAGCGGGACTTTCACCAACAATCACAGTTCGGTCGCTAACCTGAACAGCGCTTCGTTCGTCAACAACGGCACGGTGACGAACACGAACGGCGCGACGTTCACCAACGATCCCGCCAGCGTCACCAACAACGGCGCCTTCACCAACAGCGGCGCCTCGACGGTGAACAACCAGGGTGGCGCGACCTACACGAACAGCGCGACCGGCACTTTCGATAACACCGGTACGGGCACGCAGCTCGTCAACCAGACCGGCGCGACCCTCACCAATAACGGCGGCGTGACCAACGAGAACAGCGCCGCGATCCTGAATCTCGGCGGCACCACCGGCACCAGCACATTCGCCACAACCGGCACCGGTTCGACCCTCACCAACCAGACCGGCGGCACCATACTCAACGACGGCACCGGCGCAGGCTCCGCCCACTTCAACGTTGCCAGCGGCGGCACACTCACCAACGCAGCGACCTCGGGCGGCATCACCAACCAAGGCAGCAACGCCGAGTTCCACGTCCACTCGGGCGGCGTGCTCGACAATTTCGGCGCAATCGTCAATCAGCTCGCCGGCACGTTCAAAAACTTCGTCGGCGGCATCGTCGACAACAACGGCGGCCCGGTCACCAACAACGCCTCGACGCTGCAAAACGACGGCGCGTTCACCAATGAGAATACCGCCACCGTCGCCAACCAGAACGGCGCGACGCTCAACAACACGGGCACGCTGACGAACAAGACCAATGCGACGATCACCAACGACGCGACCAGCACGATCGCCAACACCGGCACCCTCACCAACATGACCGGCGGCGGCGCGATCACCAACAACGGCACGTTCAACAACGGCACCACGGGCGTCGGCGGCACTCCGGGCACGGTCGACATCCAGTCGGGCGCGGTCTTGAATGGCTCGGGCACCTACACGCAGGTCAATCCGGGCAGCGAGACCACGGTCGACGGCAGCTGGACCCAAGCCCTGACCGACATCGAGGACGGCAACCTCAACGGTTCCGGTACGGTCAACGGTCCGGTGTTCAACAACACCCCGTCGGGCACTGGCCCCGGCATCACCGGCACGGGCGCGGGCGGCATCACCCTCAACGGCGCGGTCGCCGGCACCGGCAATTATTCCGGCACCGTGACCTTCAACGGCTCGCTGTCGCCTGGCAACACCGCTTCGTTCGCGGCCAATCCGAATAACCCGGACAAGACCTCGGGCACTTTCGTCAACAACCCGGGCGCCAACTATCCGCTCGGCACCGGCTCGGCCGCAGCGATCACCAGCACCGGCACCATGATCTTCACGCCGAACAACACGCTCTACATGGACGTGATCGCGCCGACCACGGGCGGCACGACCTATGACCAAATCACCACCGCGGCGGCGCAACTCGGCGGCACCATGACCCTGGTTCCGAGCTCGACCGTGGCGCCTGGCTCCTACGACCTGATCCACTCGGGTGCGAGCGGCATCACCGGCGACTTCAACGTCACCCAGATGCTGAACCTCGGCACGACCGATACGTACCTCAAGAGCAACACGGTGACGTCGTCCGACGACACCGCCGTGCTCGGCAGCGTCGCTTCGGATTACGGCCTCACTGGCGTCGACAACACCTTCAGCCAGATCGGCGGCAACGGCGCCGCGGGCCAGAACGGCGTGTCCGTCACGCCGTCGCTCACCACCGCGGGCTCCGGCGCGACCTTCGCCACCGGCGGCAATGGCGGTAGTGCCGCCACCCCGGGCAACGGCGGCAATGGTAGCGCCACGAACATCGTCACCGGCCCCGGCACCTCGTTGGCGGTTGGCACCGGCGGCACCGGCGGCGACGCCAGCGGCGTCGGCACGGGCGGCACCGGCGGCGCCGGCAGCGCCAACTCGACCATGAACGGCGGGACCGGCTCGGCCAATGCCTTCTCGACCGGCGGCAACGGCGGCCTCGGCGCCGGCGGCGACAACGGCGGCGCCGGCGGCACCGCAACCTCGCTGGCCACTGCGACCAACGGCGTAACCGGCGTCACCGCAAACGCTACCTCGACTGGTGGCAACGGCGGCAGCGCCATCGGCGGCGGAGTCGGCGGCAACGGCGGCAATGCTTCGTCCACCGCCAACGCGGCGACCACCGACAACATCAACCCTGCGAATGCCACCGCGACCTCGACCGGCGGCCAAGGCGGCAACCCGAGCGGCGTCGGCGGCACCGCGACCTCGAATGCCACTGCGTTTAGCGCCAGCGGCGGCCCGGTCGGAGCGAATGCGGTCGCCACGTCGTTCCTCAACACGGCGACGGCGACGGCCAATGGCACTTCGACCGGCGGCGGCAGTGGCACCCTCACCACCACGCTGCTCGATGGCCAAGGCAACACGCTGTTCAGCATCGGCAACGTCGGCTCGCAAGCCGTCGCGACGACCGATGGCGCCAATGCGTCGCCCAACACGCCGTCCGTCACGGCCTCCGGCTCGGCCACGATTGGCAGCCCGGCGACCTCGTTCGCTCAGAGCACGTTCGCCCAGAACGTCTCGACCACTGCGCCGATCACGAATCCGCTGCCTGACAATAGCTACACGCTCGGCAACCTGATGCCGACCGGATTGACGCCGGCCTTCTATACGGCCAATTCGGCGGCGAGCACGGCCTTCAACAATCCGAACGGCTCGGTTATCGCCTCCGGTCTGTTGGGCGTCGGCGCCACCGGCCCGATCTCGACCCCGCATACCTACACCTCGTCGCTCACCTTCACCGACACGGGCGCGAATGCGGCGGGCCGCAATGTGATCGTCAGCCTGCTCAACAACGGCAGCTCGGGCTATTCAGGCGCTAATTTCGGCTCGCTCGAGTTCTACCTGACCGAGACGGGCAAGACCGGCAAGCTCGACGACCAGACCTTCACCACGCTGGCGAACGCGCTCGCCGCCCTCGACAACGTCAACTACAACCTAGGCACGGTGGCGGGCAGCGGCCTGTTCGATGTAACCGCAAACTTGGTGTTCGACACCTCCTCGTTCAGCGGTTTCCAGACCAGCATGCTGTTCGGCTACTCGGGCACGTCGTCGGTGCCTGAGCCGGCGAGCTGGCTGCTGTTCGGCAGCGGTCTCCTCGGCCTTGGTTTTCTGGAGATGCAGCGCCGGCGCAAGCAGGCCGGCGCCGCCAAAGCCGCCGGCGGAATCGCGGCTTAGTGTTTACCGAAGGATGATCGGACGACGAGGCCGCCGTGAGGCGGCCTCCTTTTTTGACGCTTACTGCGCGGCGTCGATGGCGATCAACGGCGACTGCCGGCCGACCGCGAGGAATTTCGCCGGATTGAGTGGCCGGCCGTCGATCCGTACCTCGTAATGCAGATGCGGGCCGGTGCTGCGGCCGGTGCTGCCGACCGATCCGATGCGCTGATGCTTGTCGACGTGATCGCCCACGCGCACCAGGATCCGCGATAAATGGGCATAGCGCGTCTGGATGCCGTTGCCGTGATTGATCTCGATCATCCGCCCGTAAGCGCCGTCGAAACCCGCGAAGTCCACGACCCCCGGCGCAGTTGTGTAGACGGCTTCGCCGTATTCGGCCTCAAGGTCGATGCCGGGATGGAAGGCCCGCTCGCCGGCGAACGGATCGCGGCGGATGCCGAACGGACTGTTAATGGCGTAATGCAGCAGCGGTGCGGCGAACGGCATGCGCGCGATCAACTGTTCGAGCCGCGCCAGGCGGCTGGGGTCGAGCGCGGCGTCCCGGATTGCCGCCAACGGGACCAGCGGTCCGCCTTCGTCGGTGCGACGGGCCTGCGTCGCGTGATGCAGAAGTGTCTCGAGATTGACGCCCGCAGCGCGCAGCTGCGCCAGACCGGCATTCTCGCGCGCCAATAGCACCGGATCGAGGATCGTGGCGTGGCCGCGCAGCGGCTCGGCTTCGGTGGCCTTGGGTGCGGGCGCCGGCGGCACGGAGGGCGCCGATTGGGCTACGGTAGCTGTCGGCTTGGTCGCTATGTCGGGCTTCGCGGTCGGCGCGGCGACATGCGGCGCGGCGGGATGTACCAGAGTGCGCAATGCCAGCGCGCCTACCGCGAGATGCAGACTGGCGACCAGCAGGACGCTAAGCGAGATCGGGCGCACGATCGCGCGATACGCTGAGGCGAGCGAACTCACGACGGTCTTGATTTCCCCGCGAACCCGAGACGGGTCCATCGATGAAAATAAAGCCGCGCCGTTAAAGCCGACTTAATCTTCGGGTGACGGCGGAACGTGCACGGTCAGACCGCGTTTGGACAGAATGGACCACGCCTCTTCCGCGGTATTGGCAAATTCGAACAACGCCAAATCGTTGCGGCTAATAGTTTCTGCCTCGGCGAGCGCGTCAAAGTTAACAACTCGTTTCCAGTAATCAGCGTCGAACAGAACGATCGGCACCGACGGCGTCTTGCGCGTCTGCACCAGCGTGAGAATCTCGAACAGTTCGTCGAGCGTGCCGAAGCCGCCCGGAAATGCCACCAGCGCGTTCGCACGCATCGCCAGATGCATCTTGCGCATGCCGAAATAGTGGAATTGGAACGTCAACTCAGGCGTGGTGTACGGATTGGGATGCTGCTCCTGCGGCAGCGATATGTTGAAGCCAATGGTCGGCGCGCCGGCCTCGTGCGCGCCGCGATTGGCGGCTTCCATGATGCCGGGCCCGCCGCCAGTGGCGATAACGTTGTCACGCCAGCGGTCATGCGGCGCAAAGGCACCACCGCGCTCCGAAACGATTCGGCCGAGTTCGCGCGCGGCCTGATACCGCGCGACGCGCAAATCGATACGCGCGCGTTCGGCCTCGGTTTTCGCCGTCTGGCGTAGCGCCACTGCCTGCTCGGGCGATGGCGTGCGCGCGCTGCCGAAGACCACGACCGTCGAGCGCACGCCCCAGTCACGCAGCAGAAATTCGGCTTTGGCGTATTCGATAGCGAAGCGCAGGTCGCGCAGCTCGTCGCGCGTCGAGATGAAATCGCTATCGAGCACCGGCAGCTTGTAGCTCGACGAGCGCTCTTGCGGCGTGCTGGGTGGCGGAGCGTCCGGCATGCTTATGTGTCCCTTCCGATTACGGCCGCCGCATCATGTCACGCCGGCGTGGCGGCGGGAACGGTTGCGACACTCATTTGGCGGCGGCGTAATCGTATTCGTCCTGCGCCTGGAGCCAACGCGCCTCGGCCGCAGCAAGGGCGCGGGCCGCATCGGCGCGCGCTTTCGCCAATGCCGCCGCCTGGGCAGGCGCGCGCGTGAACAGGTCCGATGCAGCGAGCGCGGCGTCGAGTTCCTTGATCTGCGTGCCAAGCGCGTTCACTTCGCGTTCGGCCGCGTCGGCGCGTTGCTTCAGTGGTTTCAGGCGCCGGCGTTTGTCGCTGTCGCTTTCGCGCCGCGGCGCCGGCGCGTCGGTCTCGATGGTTCGTGTGGCGGTGTTTCCCGGCGACAGCAGGAAACGGCGGTAATCGTCGAGATCGCCGTCGAAAGGCTCAACGCGGCCGTCGGCGACCAGCATCAGGCGATCAGCTGTCGCCTCGAGCAGCCTGCGATCGTGGCTGACCAGGATTACCGCGCCGGCGAAATCGTTGAGCGCGGTCAGAAGCTCATTGCGTGCGTCGATATCGAGATGGTTGGTCGGCTCGTCGAGGATGAGCAGATTCGGTTTATCGAGCGTCGCTAACGCCAGCATCAGCCGCGCGCGCTCGCCGCCCGATAGGCTCGCCACTTTCGTCGTCGCTTTGGCTGCGGAAAAACCGAAGCCGCCGAGCTGCGTGCGTAGTGCCTGAGCCGGCAGTTTCGGCCTGAGCTCCGCCAGCGTCTCCAGCGGCGTCAGGCTGCCGTCCAGTTCCTCCAGCTGATGCTGCGCGAAATAACCGGGCACCAATTTGCGTGCACGCGTAAGCTCGCCGCTCATCGGCGCCAGCTTGCCGGCGAGCAGCTTGGCGAAGGTCGACTTGCCGTTGCCGTTCTTGCCCAACAGCGCGATGCGATCGTCAGGATCGAAGCGCAGCGACAGATGCGCCAGCACCGGCCTGCCCGGCTCGTAGCCGACCGATACCCGATCCATGGTGACGAGCGGCGGACTTGCCGGCATTGGATCGGGCAGCCGGATCGGCGCGACGTGCTCGTCGACCGGCACCGCCACTGTTTCCATGCGCGCGAGCATTTTGAGGCGGCTCTGTGCCTGGCGCGCCTTCGATGCCTTGGCGCGGAAGCGGTCGACGAAAGCCTGCATATGCTTGCGCGCGGCTTCCTGTTTCTTGGCGAAGGCGGCCTGGTTGGCGCGCTGAGCCGCACGCGTTTCGACGAAGGTGTCGTAGCCGCCGGTGTAGAGCGTGAGCTTGCCGTGCTCGAGATGGAGGATGAAATCGACTGCGGTGTTGAGCAGATCGCGGTCGTGGCTGACGATTAGCACGGTGCCGCGATAGCGGCGCAGAAAGTCTTCGAGCCAGAGCAGACCTTCGAGATCGAGGTAATTGGTCGGCTCGTCGAGCAGCAAAAGATCGGGTGCGGCGAACAGGATTGCCGCCAGGGCCACGCGCATGCGCCAGCCGCCGGAGAATTCGGCGCACGGCCGCGCCTGTTCTGCGGCTGAGAATCCAAGGCCCGACAGGATGCTCGCGGCGCGCGCCGGCGCGGCATAGGCATCAATCGCATCAAGCCGCGCGTGGATCTCGCCGATCGCATGGCCGTCAGTTTCGTTTTCAGCTGCCTCCATTAGAGCGGCGCGCTCACGATCGGCAGCCAGCACGGTGTCGAGCAGGCTGACGTCGCTGCCGGGCGCCTCTTGCGCCACTGCGCCGATCTTCCAGTCGCGCGGCCACGAAACGTTACCGCCGTCGGTTGTAAGCTCGCCGAGGATCACCTTCAGCAGCGTCGATTTGCCCGCGCCATTGCGGCCGACGAGACCGATGCGCCGTCCGGCCGGCAGATTGGCGCCGGCGCCGGCCAGAATCTCGCGGCCGGCGATACGAACAGTGACATTGTCGATGCAAAGCATGGCGGCGACTGGCCGGCGATCGTCGCCGCGAATGAGAAGAAACTGGAGCGGGCGAAGGGATTCGAACCCTCGACCCCAACCTTGGCAAGGTTGTGCTCTACCCCTGAGCTACGCCCGCGCTCCGAACGGCGGCGATCATGCAAAACCCGGGCGGGCATTGCAAGCCGCGAAGC
>DASQHO010000018.1:0-69257 GCA_035632055.1 Allostellaceae bacterium | reverse complement strand
GGTACATGCGCCCGCACCGCCGAACTCTCAGGCCGCGGCGTCCCTTCCCGCTGGCACCGATCCATCTCCGCACGCATCGCGCCATCCATCCGATCCAACGGCACGTAGCTGATCCTCTGCTTCGCCATCTCTCGCTCCTTCAATGCCTGTCTAATGGGCCTTCTTGCGGCGTGTGCGCTTCGGCGCGGCCCGTGTGCCGCTGTTCGTCCTTGCGGCACCGGCCGTCAATTGCTTCGGCGGCGCCGACACCGCGTGCCGTTGTTCGAGTGCGGGCCCCGGTGCGCCGGCGCCGGGCAACGCGAATTTCTCCTCGACGTCGGCGATCGCGTAAATCTGCGGCGTGTTTCGATTGACCTGCAGGTGGAAAATATCCGGCCGATTGTAATGGCCGGCGAAATCGTGCCGCAGCTTCATGTTGATGCCGAGCTCGATGTTGCATTCGGCATAGAGTATGCCTTCCTCGGCGCCCATCGGTCCGGCGATGATCCGGCTGTTGGGGGCGACGATGACGCTGCCGCCGCAGCAATCAGCGCTGCGCAAGAATTTCTCGCCTTCGGATCCGACCTTGAGTTTCTGGATGACGTCCTCGTCGACCGTGCCGCAGGCCGAAACGACAAAGGCTTTGCTCATCTGGGCGAAAGCCTGGGAATCGATGCTGACACGGTTGCGCATTGGATCGCCGCTGGTCGGAAAATGATTGGGCCAGCTCATGACGTGGATGCGCGAGCCTTCGGCGGTCATGGCAAAGATCGCCAGCGGATTGGAATTCTCGCCGCAAATCAGGCCGCTCATCGGCCCGAAGCTGGTCGGAAACGCGCGCAGCGTGTCGCCGAAGCCGCCCATGTGCACCAGACGCTCGCCGACCGTCGGCATGATTTTCTGATGCTTGCCTATATAGGTGCCGTCGGGCCCGATGAAGACCTGGGAGTTGAACATCGTGCCGAGTGTACGCGGCAGCTTCTCGCAAACGCCGATCACGACATAGGCCCCTGCGTCGCGTGCCGCCGCGCACAGCGCATCGATCTCGGGTCCCGGAATCTCGACCGCATTCTTGAACAGTTCGACGGCCAGACGGTTGGCGATGGCGCCGGTCGCGGCGTGGTGGTGGTACCAGATCGGGTGTGCCGGTATGAACCCTTCGGGGAAGCCGATGACCTGCGCGCCGTTGCGCCCGGCTTCGCGGATCAGGCCACAGGCCTTCGCCGTCGAACCTTCGCGGTCGAGAAACACTGATGCGGCCTGAACCGCCGCGACTTTCACGGTCTGGTAGCTGTCGCCCATCGATCGGTTTCCGGAAACGGCCGCCTGTGCAAACGTTTGCACCCGCGGCTGTCCGAGTCAAGCTTCAAAGCGCGGCGCCGTGGCCCCGGCGGATTAGGTCGGCGGCGCGTTCTGCCACTATTAATGTCGGCAGGTTGGTGTTGGCGCTGGGAATGCGCGGCATGATCGAGGCGTCGACGACGCGCAAACCGCGTACGCCATAGACCCGGCATTCGGCGTCGACGACGGCGCGCGGATCGTCCGCTCGGCCGATGGCGCAAGTACCGACGGGGTGGAACATCGGCGCAGCCGACGCAAGTATCTCGGCTGGCGACAAAGGTGCATGATACCCGCTGTCAGCGACCAGACGCCCGGGCGCAATGGCGCGGCCGATTGCCAGTCGCCGCAGCGGTGCCGGTCCGCCGACGATTGCCGAAGCGAGCACGGCCGTCGCGTTGCCACGCAGGCCATGATGGTTGAAGCGCTGCAGCGGCGCTTCTTTCGGCAGAAGATAGAGCTCACGGTAGGTTTGCCGGACCGCGGGCTCAAGGAGCAGCGTTTCGGCATAACGTCCGGCGGTGACCAGCCGCGCGGCGTCGCGCTCGTCCGACAGCAATCGAAAGGAAATCCGTGGTGGCAGGTTTGGATCGGCGGAACGCAGCTCAACTGCGCCGCGCGACATCGGTGCGTACAACGCCGCCGCCAGCATGCCAATGCGGGCGCCGAACGGCCGCGTGCTGACGCGTCCAATCGCGCACAGCAACAAATCACCGGCCGGACAATCGGGGTGGCCGGAGGATAGCCGCAATCCCGCCAACGCATAGTGGCGCGCGCCACGTGGCACGCCGGTGCCGGGATTGAGCGTCAGCGCGAAATGGATGAAGACGTGATTCTGCAGATTTTGGCCGACGCCTGGACGGTCGGCGACGAGCCGGATTCCAAGGCGTGCAAGAGTAGTGGCCGGTCCGATGCCGGCGCGCAGCAGGAGTGCCGGCGAATGGATGCCGCCCGCTGACACGATCACTTCGCGCGCCGTGAGGGTCCGCCGTGTGCCGGCCTGTTCGATTTCAACGCCGGTGACACGGGTGCCGTCGAGCGTCAAACCGATGGCTGTGGTCTGGGGCAAAATAGTGAAGTTGCTGCGACGCCGCACCACAGCGGTGAGGTAACAGCGCGCGCTGCCGGCGCGTTCGCCTTCCGCGTGATTGAGCGGCATGGCGAAAAATCCGTCCGCGGCCACTTGATTGATGTTCTCATGGAACGGCAGTCCGCGCGCCGCTGCGGTATGCTCCAACTGCCGGGCGAAAGCCGGCCATTGGTCGCGCGCGAGGCTGCGGATACCTGGCGGTGGCAGGTCGTTACTGATTCCGCTCTCGTCCACGCGATTGACGCGCCCGAAATAGGGCCGGATATCGGCCCAGCTCCAACCCGTTGCGCCCGCTTGTGCCCAGCCGTCATAGTCGCTCGGTAGGCCGCACAGCGCCCACATGCCCATGACGCTCGAGCCGCCGCCCATGATTCGCGCCTGCGAATACGGTCGCGGCGGCGTGCCGTCCGCCATGCTGGCGTCGAGCCCGGGCCAGAAATAGTCGCGGTTGAAATACGCGCTCGGAAAGGCATCGCGGATGTCGGCCGGCACTGCGCCGGGCGGCGTATCGGCGCCGGCTTCGACCAGAATGACCCGGCACGCCGGATCCTCCGACAGCCGCGCGGCCAGCACCGTACCCGCCGTGCCACCGCCGACGATGATGAAATCCGCCCGCTCCATCCGCACGACCGTCCTGCCGCGCGATCTTACGCGGCGACGGTCGATTCTTGCTAACGTTTGCCGGGCCGACTATCGCGAAGGGTTGTCGCGGAATCAGGACGCAACCGGAGCCGGCCGTGTGCCGTCGGGACGTGTCGACTAGCGGAGCGCGCTTTTCGCAGTGGTCTGCCACATCTGGACGGCAAGAACATGCAACGCGATCTGCTGATAGTTCGCGCGTTGGGCGGCCGTCAAATGCCGGTCCACCTTGCCGATCACGAAGTGCATATTAGGCAGCGGTTCGACGTTACGGTACCGCAGGTGCTGCATCCGCCGCCGGGCAATTTCAATCTCGTCATATGGGACTGCTTCCGATTTCGGCTCGCAAGGGACGGCGGCGATGCGGCGGCTCGACGGACGCGTGACGGCGGTGGGCTTGGATGGCTTGAGGGTGGAAATCGTTCGCGGGCCTTCGTCCATGTTCTGCTCCCTGCTTTCGCGTTCTGCGTCAAGTTGTTGCGGCCGATCCGGCGTATCCTCACTGATTCAAAGGGTTTTGCGGCAGCCGCAGCCAATTTTGAATTTCCACCTTCAGCGCGTTGATCGCCTCGGCCGCCAGCGGAACCAGAACATCCTGGCCTTGCAGCGATTCGAATCGAAGAACGGGCCAGTCCCACGTTCCGGTGCCGAACGACATGACGCCCTTCATGCGCGGCAACAGAAACGGTCCCGGCCCCTGCAGGTCCAACATCCGCGCGAAAGGAACGGGCGTCGACATAACACGCGCTCCTTCTCAATTGGGTGCGGTGAAAGACGACTTGGGCTGCATTTGGCGTAACCGTTCAGGCGATGTGCCGATCAGACGCGGGACACACGACAACCAATGGCGCGCTTCATCGCCCGTCCGTCGCCGTCGCCTAGTGATTAAATATGGCCCCAATCGCGGCCGTATCCAGCACCCTTCCGGTTTAATCCCTCTGCTTGAATCGTTCGCGCCGGCGCATCGGTCGCGCGCGATCGAGTTCGGCGCGCCAGACATTCGCGTCGGCATATTCGCCTGAATTGACGAAGACGGTCCGGCTATCTCGCGAACATCCAGATGCGGTTGGATGATTCTCAGATGCGTGTTTCAGCGATCGCAACCGCCGGCGCGATTCCTGCGCCGGCCGAGCTGGTGTTCATCGCTGCGGGTGATCGCAGAATGCGATCGCGCGCCGACAGTGACCGTGTCGGTCGACGCGCAGCGCCGATGAAGCATATCGGCCATCGCGCAGTTGCATGCGTGCGCATTCGCACTTTCGTGCGACGGCCAATCCATCATCGAAAATTTTGCAAGGGCGCTTTGGCATACCACGATGTGTCATGATGCCTTGGCATACCACTGCGCACGATTACATGAATGCGTTCGGCGGCAACGCCGCGATTTTCCATCTCGCTACGTTACCACTTGGGTATTAATCCACATGAGTTCCCAACCGAGTTTCGTCAAATTGATATAAGAGGGCGTCGGAGGCCACAACGGCGCGCGTTCGGCCTTCTGCCGGCTGTTTCATCCCATCGGTTGCCTTACACAACGCTTGGTCGATACGAACGGCTACAACCTTGGGGCGACCGCATTGCTAATTTGGTTGAGTAGATCAATTGATCTATTCGACTATGGTAGATGGTCGCTGTATGGTCTCACCGATCCGATGCAAGTGACATACAGATGCATTCGAGGCCGGATCGGCGTCGCTCGCCGGTTGTTAGCTTCGGCTAAGCAAATTTGCCGCATCGCGAATCGCACTGGTCTTCACCGGGTGTTAAGCGCGCCGTGCAACTCTACCGTGCGCGCACGTTCATTTTTTTGGATCAGTATCGTGCTAAATGTGAACGTCAGCCATATGGCGCGTTCGCTTGCGCCAATGATCTAAGTCGATGCGAGCCAATGGGCTTACGCCGATGATGCCTCGGGCTAGTGTCGGACCCCATTGCGAAAAAAATCGCGTGAGCGAAACGCGATATGGCCCAGGGATAGCGAATTCGGTCGCGGTTGCATACGGGTGCAGTCGACGAGCGGTTCGCCAAAAAAAAACGGAAGCGGGGGCGCGTGGGACAGGAACCAGGGTGTGAATTCGATTCAAGCTTCAGCGCACGGGGGTGTGGGGTCGGGGTCGGAGTCCGGCAGTGGAGGGTAATCGAGTGGAACTCGAGCGTGATTTCGAGGTCATCGTAATCACCGAGCACACCCTGACGCGGGAAGGCATCAAGGCCTTCTTCGCGAACTCGCGCTATAAGATTCGCCACGATTTCGCGAGCATCAATAAGGCCATCGAAGTCGCCGATGAGCATTGCGACCTGATTTTCATCGGCTCGCGGCTCGACGAAGAGATGGTCGTGCCCCTGAAAACGTTGCGGCAGGTCTATCCACGCAGCCGCATCGTCTTTTACGCCCAGCGGGTGCAGCTTCCCCGCAGCGTGCTGATCGACATTTTCGGCGCGAACCTCGACGCCTGCCTGTTGTCGGACTCGTCGCTCGAGGTGCTGCGCAAATCTCTCGACCTGGTCATGATGGGCGAGAACGTCTTCCCGTTCAGCCTGCTGCTGACGACGCTTCCGAGCGAAGGGGAAGTCGCCGACTACGCGCAGGCGCCCACAGGTCCGATATTCTCGGATCGCGAGCGCCAGGTGCTGTATTTCCTGCGCGATGGCCGCTCCAACAAATTCATCGCCCGCGAACTGCAGCTGTCCGAGGCGACGATCAAGGTCCACATCAAGACGCTGCTCCGGAAGATCGGGTGCACCAACCGGACGCAGGCGGCCATCTGGGTCACCAAGCAGGGCACGATGTGGACCGGCGAAGAGAAGCATGGCAACGGCGACATTCAGCCGTCGCAGTCGCCGGCTCCGGTCGCGACCAATTCTTGATCGGATGGCGCCGGCAACGGCGCCGCTACCAGGTGCGCGCCGCTGTATCGACTGGTTTCTCAGTCAGATAATAGTCGATCAACGCTTGCGCAGCCGGCGAATCCCAGCGTGCGGCGCCGGGAAGAATACCGCGCGCGTGCCCGATGCGATCGATGATGAAGGATGTCGGCATCGCGCTGATCGCGCAGTCGTGCATGTCCCTTCCGGTCGGATCGGCATAAGCGGCCAAGTTCCGCAGCCCGTGTTGCGCGAAAAAGTCGCTCACTGTCTGGATGCTGCGCGCGTCGGTGCAGATCGCGAGCACGGCAAAAACGTCGCTGGAGAAACGCGCCTGCAGCCGGTCGAGGTCGGGCATCTCAGCCAGACACGGCGCGCACCATGTCGCCCAGAAATTCAACAGAACGATGCGGCCGGCCATGAGCGAAAGATCCCGTAGGTTGCCGCTGAGATCTTCGAACGCGATGCGCGGCAGGATTTGCGGCCGATCGAACGGATAATAATCGCCGACGTAGCCGCTCAGTGACGGCACCGCGCCCGCCGGGCGGGCGGCCCGAACGCCGCTAGACCGGCTGGCGACCAGCACGGCGGCGCCTATTGTTAATGCCGTCCGGCGCGTGATCCGGCTGCCAGCCATTTCTCCCCTCCCGGTCCGCCGGCTGCCGTTTGCACGGTCCGCCGGAATATGGCCGATGCCCGTGGAGCGGGCACCGCTTTACAGGGTCCACCGGCGCGCCTTATGACGATGACGCATGCTGCCGAAGTGCACGCGCATCCTCGGGCTGGTTGCGGCACTCGCCGCTGCGTCCGGCTGCACGTCAACGTCGACACCGGTAGCATATCACGACCCCGTTCCATACTGCGCGGCAGTCGGCACGATCGACCATCCGGATGACCGGTACGACGGGCCTGCCTCGCCCGAATGGATAGCCGATGCCGTGACCCGCGCCTTGCATCTGGGACCGGCGGTCACCGCCCAGATGGCATTACCCGTTGCCTGGCGCTGCAGCGATGGATCGGTTGTGGCGTGCAGCTTCGGGTTCGGCATGCCCTGTGACGCCAAAGCCGGCGACACGAGCCACGTGCCGACCAAGGACATCCTGGATTTCTGCCGCGCGTTCCCGGAAGTTGACCAGCCGTTGCCAAGCATGAGCGGACCTCCAACGACGTATTCGTGGGGCTGCCGCGCCGGCTGGCCGCACATTATCGGCCTTCGGGGCGACATCGACGCAGAGGGTTATCCCCGGCGTTATTGGCTGCGCGTCACGCCCGGTCCGGCGTTTTCAGCCCATCTCGATCCAACGCCGTACAGCACATCCAATTGCGCCGGAAGCGGCAGGCCGGCGCGCCGCGCCACTTGTTCGAGCGTATCGCCGACATAAACGGCGCTCGTGCGGCCGTCCATGCAGAAATAGTGGCGCCCGTGAAGGATGCCGATCATCAGCCGCGAACGTTGTGCATCGGGAAGCCGTGCTTCGAAATAATCGCAGAACAGGTCGCTAGCGCGGCAGATCGATTGCCAGCGTCCGGTATAGGTCATCACGACGGCAACTTCGCGAACGAGTTCGATATCCGCGGCCGTCAGGCCGTTCGCTGGCAGGTTCGTGTCCCTAGGCATGACGGCTCGCTGCGCGCCGGTGCAAGGTCGGCGCCTTCGGCAGGTCCGCACGGACGCACGCGTCGACGGTAAGCTGCGGCTGCAGGTAATAGGCCAATTCCGCGACTTCCTCGTCGCACAATAGCTCGGCAATAACGCTGACCAGCGCGAAATAGACGCGATCGGTCGCCATCCGGCGCCGATTGACGTTGACCATCAGCGTTCGGAATAGGGGCGATGCAACGGCGCGCGAGCCGTTGATCGGATCAGTGCGGCGTGTGGATCGCTCGCTGCGATCGGCCACGCATCGGGATTGGATGCTCATCGCTCTGCCTCCCTGCCGGACTTCGTCTCCGACACGCAATGCAGAGCAAGAAGCAGGCCACACGCGCGCCACCGGTCCGGCGCACGCGGCGCTCCAACATGAACGACACGGCGCAATGTCCAATCCGCGCGACAATTTTCACACGCCGCGACGCGCTATTTTTTCGTCGCCGTCACTTTCGGCGACCGGATACATGTCCGAACGTGTCCCGTGCAGCGATGGAAACTGTCACCGTCGCGTGACATGGGTGCTCCAATCGCGAGACAGGTTGCGCGCTGATAATCCGTTCGGATTAACGAAGGCTGCGGCATAGCCGAAAGAAATCCCTTGTGTGCAGCCACAGGTTTGTCGCGGCCGGGCCGCGGCGACCGGTTGGCACGCGTTGTGCGTAGAGGAATGCGACGGCAATCGCGCAATGGAGCGCGGGCCCAAAGAGTTTCGCGGCACAATGATGACGAACCTCAATCGCCCGACCGCATTGGACCCAACCCGGCGTCGGCCCCCGGCTCGCGCTCGGTCACGCCGTGCCAGCCTGGTGGCGATGTCGCTCGTTGCCGGGCTGGCCGGCGCGCTCGGTTTTGCCGGCGTCGCTTCGGCCGCACCGCACGGCGACGCGCTTGGCGCATCCGGCAGCCCGCTGCAGATCGCGGCGGCATATGGCCTTGGCCCGAGTGTGAGCTACGAGGAAATGGCGGCACCCGCCGGCTCCGGCATCAACAACCTGATCGCGGCGCTGGCGAATGTTCTGCCCAGCGCCGGCCCAGACCTGCGGATCAATCCGTACGGCAACGAATCCGTCGGCGATCGATTCCTGGCGAGCGCCGCCGCCGAAGGCGCCAACACGTCGCTGCGGTTTCTCTGTCCGGACCGCCTCTACCACAGCGACACCGCGTGGTCCAACCACACCAACGCCAATTGCGATCAGGGCGGCGCCGATCTGCTGCCGCACGACACGCTGCCGACAGCCATATTCGTCAAATTAGGTCCCACGCCGCCGTCGTCGCCGCCGCCGGGCGGTACGCCCATTCCGATGCCATGCGGCGCGACCGCGATGTCGTTCTTCACGAGCTCGGTGATGAACTCGGTTCCCAACAACACGCGGACGTCCAACACCACGATTCACTAACGCGAGGCGAGGAGAAAATGTTTGGAGTACGCGGGAGTGAGCAAATGTCGCCACGGCGACCGACGCTTGGTTCAATGCCGATCGCGCATCCCCACCCGACGCGCGTCGCGGTGATCTCGCCGGCGTCGCTCGAGCGCGAAGGGCTCAAGCTCGTGCTCGAAGACGCAGGCTTCGCGGTCGCAATCGAGGCCGAGGATCTCGCGGCGATTCCGCCGGTGCTGGCGGACGACAAGATGCCCGAGCTGTTCGTCGTTGACGTCTCGGCCGACGGCAATCTCGGCCAATGGCGCGAACAACTCGCGGTGCTGCGCCATCAGTTTCCGCAGGCGCGGATCGTCCTGCTGTCCAACCGGTTGACGCCGGACGTGTGGCTGATCTGCTCGCAGCTCGATCTCGACGGCTATCTCTCGAAGATCAGCCGGCCGCTGGTGTTCCGGCGCCAGCTCGAGCTCATCGTCGCCGGCGAACGCATGTTCCCGTTCGAGATTTTTCAGGAACCGTCGGTCGTGCAAAGCGGCGCGTCGCCGAGCGAACGCGGCGCCGTGCGGCTGTCGCAGCTCGACGAACAGATCCTGCGCCATCTTCTGGCCGGTCATTCCAACCGCACCATCGCGGCGCGGCTGCAGGTCACGGAGTCCACCGTCAAGGCGCGGATGAAATCGGTCTTCCAGAAAATCCACGCCAACAACCGGACGCAGGCCGCCGTCTGGGCGTTGAAGCACGGCATGACGCCGGTTACCGACGCCGTCTGATCGGCGCCGCTCTCGCTCCTCCAAATTCCGCCGGAACCACACCGCGATTCCCGTCGCGGTGCGGCGCGTTGCGTCGCGATGAAGTGCGTCGCCGGCGCAGTGTCACAGTGTCACAGCGCGTGTCACACGCGTCCCAACGGTGAAACACCGAACACATCGCGCCGCGGCGCGGCGCGCGCCGAAGACCGCGGAAATCCATCGCTTCGTGCTGTGACAAACCGTGGCACGCGTCTTGCGACTGAGATCGTGCCGGAAGGACTCCCGGGGCGCGACACCACGCGAGATTCGACGGCTTTTCGTCGGTCATCAGACCGAAACCCTAACGCAAGGAGATCAGTAATGAAGAAGCATCTTCTGGTTGCGGCTTCGGCCCTCGTCGTGGGTCTGAGCTTTGGTAGTTACGCATTCGCCGGCAGCGACGGCGAACACGGCAAGAGCAACGATCCGTTCCTGCTTGCCAACACCGCGGTTGCGGCGTCGGTCCAGGCCGGCGAAGTCGAGCGCAACAATGCCTCCGGCACCGTTGGCAGCAACACTGCCGGCAGCATCAATGGCATCGGCCTCACCAACGTGCAGCAGAACAACGGCGCGAACAGCGAGCTGCAGAGCGCCAACACGCTCGGCATCGTCCTGAACAGCTGCGCCTGCTCGACCAATCCGGCTGACATCACTGCCAACACCGCTCTCGCGGTGAGTGCGCAGATCGGCGAAGTCGAAGGCAACAACTCGACAGGCGCGGCCACGATCAAGAAGAGCTCGAGCGACTCCGACTCGTTCTCGTACGGCAAGTTCACCGACAATGACAAGCACAGCTGGTCCTCGACCCCGGTTGGCTCGACCAACAGCCTCTCAAGCGTTGGCGGCACGGGTTTGATGAACGTCACCCAGAACAACGGCAACAACTCGCTGTTGCAGTCGTCCAACACGGTCGCGGCGATCATCCACAACTAGTCGCGGCTTGACTTGAATGGTGCGTCCCCAGGGTTTCACGACCCTGGGGACCACGTTCAAGAAGGTTCAATAAGGAGAGACGACCCATGAAGTCGGTCCAAGCGGTTTCTTCTTTCGTGCTGGCGGCGGTTCTGTTGGCGGCAAGCTTCACGGTTCCGGTGCAGGCCGAGGAACTCGGCTCAATTCTCGGCATTGGGCAAACCGTCGGCGCCAACGAGCTCGCGGCGCAACGCGGCGGCACGGCTACCGATCAGACGATCGATGCCAGCCAGGTCGCTTCGGTGAACGGCGTCAATATCGGCACCAACCTGAGCTCGAACAGCTTTGGCGGGTTCGGCAGCGCCACGGGTATCGCGACGGCGGTGCAGAACACCGGCAACAACAACGTCATTCAGACCGAAGTGGTCTTGAACATCAGCCTGCACTGAGAACGGTGCGGGACATAAACACGCGGAGACAATGATGGTCGGCAAGCGATTTGGATTCACCCACGCGCTCGGCGCGGCAGGGCTCGCCGTCCTCATTGGCGTTGGCGTTGGCGGCGCGACGCGGCCGGCTTCGGCCGGCGAGTTGAGCTACACCGACACCGGCGGCACGTATCACGTGCACCTGACGACGCTGCAGGAGCTCAAGTTCCGCAGCGTCATCCGTCAGCAATACGATTTCAGCTGCGGTTCGGCGGCGCTCGCGACGCTGCTGACCTATCACTACAACATGCCGACCAAGGAGACGGCCGTCTTCGCCGATATGTGGGAACACGGCGACAAGGCGAAGATCAGGCATCAAGGCTTCTCCATGTACGACATGCAGCAATATCTTGCGCGGCGCAACATTCCGTCGAACGGCTTCCGTTCGTCGCTCGATCGCCTGGTCAAGGCGGACGTACCGGCGCTCGTGCTGGTGAATCGCGAAGGCTATCTGCATTTCGTCATCGTCGAAGGCATCCGCGACGGGCGCGTTCTTCTGGCGGATCCGGCATCGGGCACCCGGGCGACGTCGACCGAAGAGTTCCAGAAACAGTGGAATGGAATCTTCTTCGTCGTTCTCGATCGAATTCAGGAAGCGCGTGCGACGTTCAACCGCGACTCGGACTGGACCGTGCAGCCGCGGGCGCCGATGGACACCGCGCGCAACACGATGAACCTGGCGAATTTCCTGCTCTCGCTACCGGCACGGAACACTTTTTAGGCCAACCTAAAGCGACAAGGGGACTTACACATGGCACCTACGGCGCGGAACACCCAGCTTAGTCGCAAGCGTGCTTTCCGGACGGGTGTCAGCGTGGTTGCGTTGGGCGCTGTCCTGGTGAGTACGGCCGCGCCGATCGTGCTTGCGCCGTTTCCCGCCTATGCGCACGAAGCGCGTGAATTGCTGGCCGCTTTCGCCGGCGACAAGGTGCTGACCGCGGCCGAACTCGACAAGCAGCGTGGCGGCTTCTTCCTGCCGAATGGCGCGCTCGTCAATTTCGGCATGGAGGTCAAGCAGATGGTCGATGGCCTGGTGACCAATGACATCCAGGTCAACCAGGTGCAGAACCACTTCACCATGACGACGAACGGCGGGCCGCCGGTCGAGGTGACGCAGCTGCCGGCGAATGGCTTCAATGTCACGACTATCGCCAACGGCGGCCAGACCAAGCTGGTGACGAACGTGACCAATGGCGGCATCCAGACGCTGGTGCAGAATTCGGCGAACAATCAGTCCGTCCAGACGGTCACGACGATCAACGTCGCGACCCAAGGCTTCCAAAACGCAGTTCAACACGTCATGACCAACTTCCAGATCATGAACAACATCCACATGAACACCTGGAACCACCACTGAATGAAAGTGGACTATGCGTAAAAGCCGTATAAAAAATCGAACGGGAGGTTTCGAAGTCTGGGGGTGGCGCGCCGCGATAGCGTTGCTGGCTTTCGGCTTTGTGATCGATCAGGCGTTGCCGGCGCGCGCAGGCGATACTGCCGGCGCGATCGAGATCGCGTTCGACCTGCCGGCGACGATGCCGGCGCACAGTGGCGCCGCCGCGTCGGACGCGGCGCCGTTGGTCGAGCCGGTGTCGCAGCAAGTGCTGGCGGCGCAGCGCGGATCAGGCGCGGCGTTTGCGTTGCCGGTGTTGCCGGCGGCGCAATCGCAGCCCGGCATCGTCCTCTGGGACGAAGTAAAGCCGCCGCAGAGCCAGAATATTGCGGTGCCCGGCGGCCAATCGGTCAACCAGGTCAATCCCGTCCAGTTCCGGTAACGGCAATATCGGGTTGCGTTACCGCCGCTTTGCGTCTCGCACACGGGCGCAGGGGGCGGTATTATGTCAGCAATACGGACATAATCGTGCGCACACCCGGTCGGGCTCGGCCAAGCCTTGCGGCAAAGGCCCAATTTCAGCGGTTTCTCGGGTGGCGCGGCCAGCCCGTCCAGATTGCAACACTGGCCGAATGTCCGCGCCAGCCGCGCGGAATCAGCTTGCTGCACTTTTTCGGCGTGTGATCTAGTGACGGTCAGAGTCGTCAGGAATCCGTGGACCGTGGGGCCACTTTTGGCCTGACGGAGGGGGTAAGAATATGCGGGCATTTTCGTGCGTATCCGTGGCATGCGCCGTGTTGTTGGCGGGTGCCGGCACCGCCTTCGCCGATGACGCCGTCCCATCCCAGGCCGGATCCCTCGATCAGCTCGAGCAGCAGCTGCAGCAGCAACAGCAGCGCCTCGAAGATGCCCAGCACAAGCTGGACGACCAGCTCAAGCAGCTCAAGGCGCAAGAAGATCAGCTGCACGAGCAGCAGCAGCAGATCAACGCCTTGAAGACGGCAGTCCTGCACGCGCCGCCGGCGACGGCCGCGGCGGCGGCCACGCCGACGGTCAGCAACGCCTTTTTCCAATTGCCGCGGTCGGTCTTCCTGCCGGAAGGCCGCGCGCTCACGGTGCCGTCAGGCTCGCCGGTCAACACGCAGACCGCGCAGGGCGACCAAACGCAGTCGCCGGGTACGTCGGCGCCGGTCACCAAGACCGAGCCGGAGACGCGGCCTGAGATCAATAATGCCAGCCTCGCGTCGCAAGGCGGCGTGTTGACGCCGAAGGGCGTGTTCTCGTTCGAGCCGAGCCTTCAGTACCAATATTCCTCGAACAGCCAGGTCCTGATCGAGGGCCTCACGATCGTTCCGGGCATCACTATCGGTTCCCAGAGCGTCCGGCAGCTCGTCGATCGGATGTGGACCGCGCAACTCGGCGGTCGCCTCGGCATCACCGATCGCCTCGAGGCCGAGGTCGAGGTGCCCTACGTCAATCGCGCCGACGACACCACGCTTCAGCCGCTGACCGCGAACGGCACCATCACGCAGACTTCGGCCTACGGCCACGATATTGGCGACATCCAGTTCGGCGCCCACTATCAGATCAACGACGGCAGCGGCGGCTGGCCGTATTTCGTCGCCAATATCCTGGCCAAGTCGACGACCGGCAAGAGCCCGTTCGACGTGCCGGTGGATTTCAACTCCGGCATTCCGACGCAGTTGCCGACCGGCACCGGGTTCTGGGCGATCCAGCCGAGCGTGACGGCGATCTATCCGTCCGATCCGGTCGTCTTCTTCGCCAACCTCAAATACATCTACAACGTCGGCGATACGGTCACGTTGCAGGCGACGAGCCCCAGCGTCGGCGGGACTGGTGCGGCCCAACGGGTTAACCTCAAGCCCGGCGACGGCATCGGCGGTGCGTTCGGCATGGGCTTTGGCATCAACGATAAGGCGTCGTTCAGCCTGGCCTACGAAGAGACCTATCTGTTTTCGACGACCCAGAACAATGTGACGATTCCAGGCTCGAGCTACGACATCGGCGACTTCGACCTCGGCTTCTCGTATCAGCTCAGTCAGCGGACGTCGGTCAACCTCGGCATCCAGATCGGGGCAACCAAGGCGGCTCCGGACGCCGCAGTCATCCTGCGCATTCCGATCAAGTTCGATCTGTTCTAGTCGTTTGACCGCCCGGCCTCGGGCGGCTGACGAAAGGCGTAGCGCCCGCACTTTCGGGTAATACTGCTGCGCCATCGTGCTGCGCGCCGCCAAGTCGTTCCATAGTCGGCTATGAAGGGGCAAAAGGCGATCTCTGCGGTCCGTATTGGCGCACGCGCCATAGGCATGTTGGCGCTACCGTCCCTTGCTCTCGCGGATCCCGATTCCGCCTTTTTCTCCCAGCAGTTACAGAGCAATTCGAACCAGCAGCAGTTCGGCCCGTGGCTGGGTTCGGCTGTCAATCTCCCGCAGCTGACATCGACCGCGAACTCCGGGGCTTCCTCCGTGGATCTCGGAGCAATTTCGGCGGGTGAAGGCGCGGCAATGGGGGGCTTCGGTACGGGCATGCAAGCGGTCGGTTCCGCCCTGTCGGTGCCGACGAACCTGGTCGGCACCGGCGGGGTCGTCCCGCTGTCGCAAGTCGGCGGCGGCGCCGGCGGAGGCGTTTCGCCCGGTTCGTTGGGTGCTTCGGCAGCCGGCGGCGCGTTCGGCGCGACGGGCCTCGGCGGCCACTGACGAATTTAACATCGTATTGACGATGTTCGGTTCTTCGATCGGTCCGGCGGCCGGAATTATTACCGGGCCGTTCATCATGTAGAGAAATACACCAATAGATTCATGTCACCGCGGAGTACTACCCATTGCGGCGGCGACTTATGGTGTAAATCGCGTAAACTATTGGTGACCGGCGCAACTATTCATCCCTTGGGACGCACCATCGGATACTCGCATTACTCTTGTGGGTACCGTGCAGCCTTTGTGTAGCGCGGCATCTAACCTCCCGGATAACTCCATCGCGTTTGTCTCGAATCCGATGCACCGTCGCAATTCCGGACATGCATAGGTACTTTTGCCTATGCGCAGGTGCTTCAACGAAAGCACCGCTAAAAATCAAAGGGGGCTTTTCGCGAATGCTTGCGAACCGAGTGGCGGCGGTCTCACCGAACGGCGGCGACGCGCCTAATCTCGACGACATCGGCCGCATCGGCGCTGTCGGGCTTTCGAAACTGGTTTTTGAACTGTGCGCGCGCGATCCCGCGTTGCGGAAGCAGTTGCACGATTTGATTTTGACCGGCGCGCGCCCAGCCGCTGCGGTGCGCACGGCGACGGGTGGCGAAGACCGCGCGGAAAGTTCCGGCTATATGGTCGGCGCCAGCCCGGCAATGATGCGGATCTTCGACTCGATCCGGCGTTTTGCGGCATCGAGCGCGCCGGTTCTGATTACCGGCGAGAGCGGAACGGGCAAGGAGCTCGTCGCACGCGCGATGCACGAGCGGTCGGCCTGGAAGAATGGGCCATTCGTCGCGATCAATTGCGGCGCGATCCCGACCACTCTGATCAGTTCCGAGCTTTTCGGCTATGAAAAAGGCGCCTTCACGGGCGCCGGCACGCGCAAGCTCGGACGCATCGAATCCGCCGCGAACGGCACGGTGTTTCTCGATGAAATCGGCGACCTGCCGCTCGAAACGCAGGTTCACCTGCTGCGGTTCCTGCAGGAAAAGACGATCGAGCGCATCGGCAGCTGCAAATCGATCCCGATCAACACGCGGGTCATCGCCGCGACCAACATCAATCTCCGCCAGGCGGTGGCCGAGAAGCGATTCCGTGAGGACCTGTATTATCGGTTGAACGTACTCACGCTTGCCCTGCCGGCGTTGCGCGAACGCGGCGACGATGTCCAGCTGCTCGCTAAGTTCTTCCTGACGCGTTTTGCCGAAGAGCTTGGCCGCCCGGACCTTGCGCTTTCGCCCGCGGCGGAATCCTACATCGTCAGCTATCCGTGGCCGGGCAACGTTCGCGAGCTGATCGCGTGCATCCGGCGTGCTGCCGTCATGGCCGACGGTTCAAGCATCGAGGTCGCCGATCTCGGCCTGACGCCGGCGGCGAAGCAGGCGGACGGCGAAAATCACGATCTGCTCAAAGCGCGCGCCGACACCGAAGTGCAGCTCGTCAGGCAGACGCTCGAGCGCAACCGCTTCAACGTCAAACGGTCGGCGCAAGAACTCAATATCTCGCGCATGACCCTCTATCGGCTGATTGAGAAGCACGGCATCACGATCGACCGCAGACCGATGCGGCGTGTAGATACGTCGACAGCGGATCGCGACCATGCTTAACCATCGACCCTCGCGCCGGGGGCTCCATTGATGCGGCGCATGAATGTGATGGCCGTCCGCGGGCAGCGCCTCCCTCGTGACTGCTCCCAAGATCGAGCCATCTCCGCTGCCGGCATGTCCCCCGCGTGCCGGCAGCAACCCTACCGGCGTTGCCGGCTTGCGGAGCCGCGCCGTGCCTGACGCGCGGGTCAATACCGCCGCCGATGTTCTGAATGCGACGCTGAGCGAGATCGCCAGTCAGAACGAGCGAGGCGCGGCAGTCGTCGGCGCGGCGCTGGTCGAGAAACATCTGACGCTCGCGATCGCCAGCCGCTTCGTCGATCTTAACGAGACGGACAAGGGCGAACTATTCGATGGTTGCGGCCCGCTCGCGACCTTCGCAGCCAAGATTCGGGTCGGATTTGCGATGGGGGTCTTCGGGCCAACCATCCGCAACGACCTGAAAATCGTCGACGACATCCGCAGGGACTTCGGGCGCGCGGATGAGCTGCTGGCGTTCGATTGCGACGAGATCGCGCTGCAATGCGCGCAGTTGTCTTCGTCACTGCGCTTCACCGGAGCGCCGCGCGCCGATGCCGATCCACGGACGCGGTATCTTGCAACCGTGGAGTTTCTTGTGTCGGCGCTCGTCGGCGCTTGCCTGGCGAAGCGGGATATGCGCCCAAAGCCGCTCGGCCTGCTGCAATTCTAGGCGCAAGCGGTCGGTTCACGGCCCCAGCCGGTTATCGAAAGCCGTTTATCCCGAGACGCCGATCGGCGCCGCGGAAAAAACCCGCGACGATCGTTTCGCCGCGGGTTGAAGTTGGGTAATCGGAGTGTTGGGACGATCCTTTTTTCGCCGATTTCATGCTCCGCGTATACGCCTCGAAAGTAGATTTAGATAAGGCCATCCGGATATTGGCGGGCGCGGTGGGGTTCGGCGATTGGGCCGAAGCCGATCTCCGCGACCTTTGCAACCGGGCTCTCAGACCACAGTGCCGATCCGGTCATGTCTCTCCCGCTGGGCGCTCGAGCGACGAAGCGGCGCGAGAGGTGCCGGCCAATCCGTCCACACGAGGGAGACGGATTTTCTCCGACACCAAAAATCCACAACCACTCTGCCAGAACGATAGAACCCTCCGACTCATGGTTAACGGTTTCTAACTGCCAAAAAAAGTTGGGGACGCGCAGCGGAATCTGGAATCCGATTGATTTGAATCAATGCAATGTTTTCCGCGGGGCGCATCCTGGCGGCGCACTCGTGAATGCATCGTGTCCGATTTTCCGGTTTTGCAATCGAATTCGACGCTCGGTTCGCGCGCTCGGGCGAAGCAATTTCGCGACAGAGCCGCCAACGACGCGGACGATATTCGGGATCTCGGCGAATTCCGGAGTCCGCTGGTCACGATCCGCAACTAGGTATCAGGGCAAAGGCGTATGAGCCCGTATTGGTCGTTTCTTCGCCGCGTCGGCCGCGACAACCGCGGCAACGTCGCCTTGTTCTTTGGCCTGATGCTGACGCCGCTTTTGTTCGCCGTCGGCGGTGGAATCGACTATGCGCGTGGAACGCAGGCTCGCGTCATGCTCCAGAGCATCGTCGATTCGGCAGCGATCTCCGGCGCAGCTGCCTATACCGCCCCGTCGGCCCAGGCAAACGCGACCGCACTGGCGCAAGCTTTTGTCACGAAGGGCACGGCATCGTTGCCGTCGAATATCACCGTGAAGTCAACGGTGATAACGCCCGGCACCATTGGCAGCGGCAACAACGTTGCCTATACCATGTCAGTCAGCATCTCCGCCTCGATGCCGACGACGCTGATGGGTCTGTTCATGCGGACGATGAACGTCACCGTCTTCGCGGCAGCGAAGAATCCGGTGGTGACCATGACCTTCGATACCACCGGCTTCACCAGCAGCGCCTGCGACGCCAACTCGCTCTACTGGTACGTCGTGCCCGCCAACGGTGGCGTGCCGAATGCGAATACGCTCAACAATGTGGTCTGGACTAATACCAGCAGCAGCAATCCGAACACGGTGTCGATCACCGTCGCCGCCAGCCAGCAGATCGGCTTCGCCTTCAAGAACGTAACCGGCGGCCGGCCCTCGTCGCTTGGCGGCTGTAATTACGGCAATAACACCTATGGTTCGCGTAACGGCGACACCCAGTGGTTCTATTCAAGCCTGATTCCACCGAACTCGCAGGCGAATACCGCGCCCGGCGGGGCTTCAACCGGCACGCACGGCGTTTATCCGACGACGCAGGATTGCAGCATGCAGGTGCTGCAGGGCACGCTGAGATATGGCAGCTGGACCTATCCCAGCGCGCCGCAGCAGTGCTTTACTGCTACGGGCTCGGGCGATTGGGGGGCGAAAAAAACCAGCGTAAGCTGGTCGCAAGCACTACTGAACGCCGCGCCGAACTGCGCCGCACTCGGCGGCAACAGCTTCCAGTACGCGTTCAACGACATGGGCGGCACGAGCGACGACTACGACTACAACGATCTCGTCTTCAATTTGCAATGTTCGGGCGGCTCTGGCGCCGGAACCGGCACCACGACCACCGGCGTGATTCTCACCGATTAGATCTGAGCCGGCCCGCGCCGGTCGAACCGTCCCCTCAAGGCGATCAACGCGGGGATGGAAAGAAGGCCAAGTCGCGAGCTGCGATAGGGCTACCGCCAGGCTCGCCCGAGCCGTCAACAGGCATGCGATGATGATGATTGCGTTCGGGTCTTGGACGTGCGCGTCTAGGCCGAATCGCCATGCTGCGTCAGGAACTGCTCGCAGGAATGGGGACTGATATCCGTGCATCAGCAGCCACCGAGGCTGAATGATGTGCGGCCGCGACGATAGTCGCAGACAAGGCCTAAAACCTTGAGTTACTCAAATCCCGCTGATTCTTCAAAGCGTGCCGTAACGGATGCGCCGGAAGAACCAATTCGCGCGGAGTTGTTCAGCGTCGAACGGCTGGAGCAGCACGCTGAAAGCCTCGCCGCTGCGCAGCGCGTCTCCGTGGAGGGCGGTCGCGCCATCCGGCGTGCGCCGCGGCTTTACGCCGACACGAAAGCCCTTATCACAGCCTATCGGGCGATCGTCAACGCAACGCGTGCGCACCAGCCGATCACACTGGCGGCCGAATGGCTGCTCGACAATTTCCACGTCGTGGATGAGCAGATCCGCGAGATCAAGGATGACCTGCCACCTGGCTTCTATCGCGTCTTGCCGAAGTTGGCCGATGGGCCGCTCGCGGGATATCCGCGCGTCTACGGTGTCGCCTGGGCACTGGTCGCCCACACTGATAGCGCCTTCGACGTTCTGAAACTCACGCGCTTGGTCGCGGCGTATCAGCGCGTCCAACCGCTTACCATCGGCGAATTATGGGCGATCGCGATTACTTTGCGCATCACGCTGGTCGAGAATTTACGCCGACTGGCCGAGGCCATTGTCGCGCGTCTCGACGCAAGTCGCCGGGCCGATGCGTTGATGGATCGGATCCTGGGAACGAAAACGAGTAGCGGCGAGACCGCCGCCACCGTCATGCACAGTCTCGATCAGATTCCGTGGTCCACCGCATTTGCCGTGCAGCTGGCCCAGCGCCTGCGCGATCGTGACCCCGAGGCCACGCCCGCGCTGCAATGGCTGAATAAAAAGCTTTCGGCGGAAGGAACGACCACCGACCAGATCGTCCGCGATGAGGTCCAGCGCCAGAGCGCGATGAACGTCACGGTGCGCAACGTGATCACAAGCATGCGCCTGATCTCAACGATCAATTGGGCGGAATGGTTCGAGAGCGTGAGCCTTGTCGACGAGGCTTTGCGCGCGGCGAGCGATTTCGCCGCCATGGATTTTACGACCCGCGATCTCTACCGCCGCGCAATCGAGGAGATGGCGCGCAATTCCGGGCACGACGAGATCGAGATCGCTCAACAGGCGATTGCAGCGGCAAAGCAGGCCGCCGACGTGGCGACGCGGACGAACGCGGCTTCAGGCCGCGAATGCGATCCCGGCTATTACCTGATTTCGAAGGGCCGCCAGGGATTCGAACGGCTCCTGAACGGCCGCGTTCCGCTTCGGCGGCGGCTTTTTCATGTGATCGCCGCAGGCGGCATATACAGCTACGTCGGAATGATCGCGCTCGTAGGCGCCATCGTCCTGGGTTTCGGGCTGGCCGTCCCAGCCTATGGCGGACTCGACAGCTGGACGATTGCCTTACTCGCCACTCTCGGCGTGGTGCCCGCGTCGGATGTTGCCGTCGCTTTAGTCAATCGCCTCATCACGCAAACTGTGGGTGCGACGCCGCTGCCTGGGTTGGAGCTTCGCGAAGGCGTGCCGGCGGATCTCAGGACCATCGTCGTCGTACCCACGATGCTGACCAATCAAGAATCGGTCGGCGAACAGGTCGAGCGCCTGGAGATTCACTATCTGTCGAACGCCGACGACAATCTCCACTTCGCGCTGCTGTCGGATTGGGTGGATTCAACCGCCGAGGTGTCCGCGACGGATGAAGAACTGCTCGGCGCCGCCGCGGCCGGAATCGCCCGCCTCAATCAGCAATACGGACCGGCTAAGGCGGGCAGCCGCTTCTTCCTGTTGCATCGTCGGCGCGTTTGGAACAAGGGAGAAAATAAGTGGATCGGCTGGGAGCGCAAGCGCGGGAAGCTACACGAATTGAACCGACTCTTGCGCGGCGCGACCGATACCACGTTCCTGAATATTGACGGCAAGTCGGCGTTGCTTCCCGCCGTCCGCTACGTCATCACGCTCGACGCGGATACACGGATGCCAATCGGCGCGGCGAAGCGGCTGATTGGAAAGATGGCCCATCCACTTAACCGCCCGCGTTTCGATCAGCGGCTTGGCCGCGTCGTCGAAGGGCACGGAATTCTTCAGCCCCGGGTGACTCCATCGCTGCCCATTAGGCGGGAAGGGTCGCTGTTCCAGCGCGCATTCTCCGGTCCCAACGGGCTCGATCCCTACGCCTTTGCCGTTTCGGACGTTTACCAGGATCTGTTCGAGGAAGGCTCTTATGTCGGGAAGGGAATCTATGATGTCGACGTTGTCGAACGCGCGATGCAGGAGAAAATACCCGACAGCGCAATATTGAGCCACGATCTGTTGGAGGGGATATTCGCCCGCGCGGGGCTCGCTTCCGATATCGAGTTCGTCGAGGAATTTCCATCACGCTACGACGTCGCGAGCGCACGACAGCACCGCTGGGTCCGCGGCGATTGGCAATTGCTGCCTTGGCTTTTCGGTCGCGGCTCCGGTAGGCACGACAATTCCGAGCGAAGCGCCCTTCCGGTGGCCGGCCGGTGGAAGCTGCTGGACAATATGCGCCGTTCGCTTTCGGCGCCCGCGGCGCTTCTTGCCCTCATAGTGGGCTGGCTCCAGCCATTTGACGCGGCGGTGGCATGGACCGCGTTCCTGCTGTTCACCCTCGCGTTCCCGCCACTGCTCCCGGCAATTGCCAACATCGTTCCGAAGCGGGCGACCGTTTCTTTGCGTAATCATCTTAACGGCGTCCGCAAAGATCTGGCCCTCGGTCTGTTGCAGAGCGCGTTTCTTTTTACTTTCCTCGCACATCAGGCTTGGCTGATGGCCGACGCGATGATGCGAACACTGTACCGTTTGTTTATTGCGCGTCGCCGATTGCTGGAATGGACGACTGCCGCGCAGTCGGGCGAAGACGCGCAATTCGACACCCGCGCGCTCGGTATTCAGATCTTAGCGAGTATCGCGTTCGCCGCTTGCGTCGGTCTCGTCATCGTGTTCGTTGGTAATCATACTTGGCCGCTCGCCGGGCCATTTGCGGCGCTTTGGGTCTTTTCGCCAGTGGTCGCCAGGCTGGCGAGCTTGCCGCCCCCTGTGACCGGACATCTGACGGTGACTGCCGCCGACGCCGACGTACTGCGCATGATTGCGCGGCGGACATGGCGTTTCTTCGAAATCTTCGTCACGCCGGAAGACAACATGCTTCCGCCCGACAATTTCCAGGAAGACCCGCATCCGGTGGTGGCGCATCGTACGTCGCCGACGAACATGGGCCTGTATCTGCTGTCAGTCGTCATCGCGCGCGATTTCGGCTGGCTGGGCACCTTCAATACCGCAGACCGATTGGAAGCGACGTTTGCCACGATGGGCAGGCTCGAACGCTTCCGTGGCCATTTCTACAACTGGTATGACACACAGAGTCTGCACCCGCTTGAGCCAAAATATATCTCTTCCGTCGATAGCGGTAATCTCGCGGGCCATCTGATTGCGCTCGGCAATGCCTGCCGTGAGATAATTGCAGGCCCGGCTTTCCATCCGCGGTGGAGTGACGGGCTGAAGGACACGATCGGCCTTCTTGCCGAATCCCTCCGCGCCATTCCGCACGAATCGGGGCCGCCAAAGCTGGCGACGGCAATTGACGAATTCGGGGGTCTTCTCGCCCGCTCACCCGGTGATGTAGTTGCCTTGGCGCGATTCATGGATGAATTGGTTCGCCGCGCGGAGGCGATCGCTCAGGCCGCCAAGGAGTTCACCGACAAAGAAACTTGCGACGTTCGGATCTGGGCGGACGCCCTGCGCACCTCGGTTCATGCGCATCGGCACGATTTCGAAACCATTATGCCATGGGCTGGAATTGTCGCGCGCGACGTGGCGCTGGTTGCGGGTGACTCGGCGCTTTCGCGGCTTGCCGAAATTTCCACCCTTGAACACCTGCCGCAGCTTTGTGACGCGGCGCGATGCAGTCTCAAGGAACGAAAAACAGGCTCGTTGGGCAACGATCCAAATGCAGCTGCGCTGGTCGTCGCGCTGGAAAAATCTGAGGAAGCGGCACGATTGCTCGTGCATCGCCTGGCGACGCTCGCCGAAACGTCCAAGACGATGGCCACCGCCATGGAATTCGGCTTTCTGTTCGATCGTGATCGCCAGCTCCTATCGATTGGCTATCGCGGCGCGGACGCCAGCCTCGATTCCAATTATTACGACCTGCTCGCTTCCGAGGCGCGGCTGGCAAGCTTTATAGCGATTGCGAAAGGCGACGTCCCGGCGCGGCATTGGTTTCACCTCGGGCGCACCTTGACACCAATCGATGGCGGGTCGGGTCTGATCTCGTGGTCGGGCTCGATGTTCGAATATCTGATGCCGTCACTCGTCATGCGCGCGCCGGCAGGCAGTCTGCTCGAGCAGACCAGTCGCCTGATCGTGCGCCGGCAGATCGAATATGGCGAGGAACTCGGTATTCCCTGGGGCATGTCGGACTCGGAATATAACGCGCGCGATATCGAGCAGACCTATCAGTATTCGAGTTTCGGTGTTCCGGACCTCGGCTACAAGCGCGCCCTCGCCGAAAATACGGTCGTCGCGCCCTATGCGACGGCGCTCGCTGCCATGGTCGATCCCGCCGCCGCGGTACGAAACTTCAAGCGCCTCGCGAGGCTAGGCGCGCGCGGCGAATATGGTTGGTACGAGGCAGTCGACTACACCCGCTCACGGGTACCCGATGGTGCAAAGTTCGCCGTCGTGCGTGCATATATGGCGCATCACCAGGCGATGAGCCTGGTCGCCATTGGCGACGCGCTTCAGGACGGCGCGATGCGTGCGCGCTTCCATGCTGAAGCGTTTGTCCAAGCGGCGGAGCTTCTGCTTCAGGAGCGCATGCCACGCGATGTCGCACTTGCCCGTCAACCGCCCGAACACACGACTGAGGCGGTCGAATTGGTGGGCCCGGTTCCCGAAGTTCGGCGACGCTATACGAGCGCCCATTCGCGCGTCCCGCGTACGCAGCTTCTTTCGAATGGACGTTATTCGGTGATGGTGACGGCTGTGGGTTCGGGCTACAGCCGGTGGCGCAACACCGCTGTCACACGTTGGCGCGAGGATACGACAGGCGACGGCTGGGGCTCGTACATCTTTTTATCCGATGTACGTAGCGGAGACGTGTGGTCGGCCGGTTACCAGCCGTGCGGCGCGGAACCGGACGCATACGATGTAGTGTTTTCCGAGGACGGCGCCCGGATCGTTCGGCGCGATGGTTCGATCAGCACCGTGCTTGAGATCGCGATCTCGCCGGAGGATGACGCCGAGGTCCGACGTGTTTCGATCACCAATCACGGCGCGCGTACGCGGGAGATCGACGTGACGTCGTACGCCGAAATTGCCTTGGCGCGGCAATCCGACGATTTGGCCCATCCCGCCTTTTCGAAATTGTTTGTGGAAACGGAATTCGTGTCCGGTCTCGGGGCAATCCTCGCCACGCGGCGCCGGCGCTCGGATGGCGATCCGCAGATCTGGGCGGCACATCTCGTCGTCGTCGAAGGCGAAACCTCGGGCGACGTGCAGTTTGAAACCGATCGCGCGCGCTTTCTCGGCCGTGGGCGGACCAGTCGGGCCCCCGCCGCGGTATGTGATGGTTGGCCGCTCTCCGACACTGTGGGCCCAGTCCTCGATCCAGTTTTCAGCTTACGCCAGCGCGTGCGTATCCCACGCGGCGATACCGCACGGCTGGCATTCTGGACGATGGCCGCGCCGACGCGCGAGGCTGTGCTCGACCTTGCCGACAAGCATCACGACGCGATGGCGTACGAACGCGCCACCACGCTTGCTTGGACGCAGGCGCAGATGCAACTCCATCACTTGGGAATTTCCTCGGACGACGCCCACCTATTCCAGCGGCTCGCCAATCACGTGCTTTATTCCGATCCAGCTCTGCGGCCTGCGCAAGACGTCCTGAAGCGCGGCGCACGAAAGTCATCCACGCTCTGGGCGCAGGGTATATCGGGCGACCTTCCCATCGTACTTGTCCAGGTTGCGGAGAGTGACGACCTCGAACTCGTCCGCCAAGTGTTGCGCGCCCATGAATACTGGCGACTGAAGCAGCTTGCCGTCGACCTCGTGATCCTGAACGAACGCGCGCCGTCCTATATACAGGATTTGCAAAATTCGCTGGATGCGCTGGTACGCACGAATCGCTCGATGCCTAAGGGTCCCGGCGACGACACGCGCGGCGCCGTATTCGTCCTCCGCGCCGATCTGGTTCCGAGCGAGGTCCGTGGGTTGGTGCAGACGGCCGCGCGGGCCGTACTCCGTGGCGGCCGCGGCACCCTCGCCGAACAGATCAATTGGGCGCGGGACCGCAAGCCGCCAACCGCGGCACCGATCTGGCGTGTCCCGGCGAACACCGCGCCGGAACCCAAATTGCCGCAACCCGTGCTCGAATACTTCAATGGGTTTGGCGGCTTCGGCGCTCAGGGACGTGAATACGCGACGATACTCGAAGAGGCAGACTGCACGCCGGCGCCGTGGATCAACGTTATCGCCAATCCGTCGTTCGGTTTTCAGGTTTCCAGCGAAGGCGGAGGTTACACCTGGGCGCTCAACAGCCAGCAGAACCAGCTCACGCCCTGGTCGAACGATCCCGTCGGCGACGCGCCCGGCGAGGTGCTTTATGTGCGTGACGAAGAGACGGGTGAAGTATGGAGCGCGACCGCTTTGCCGATACGCGAAAAGGTCTCCCCCTATACCGCGATACACGGTCTAGGTTACAGCCGATTTGAGCATCGCGCGCATGGTGTAGCGCTCGAACTATTGCAATTTGTCCCGGTTGATGACGCGATCAAGATTTCGCGCCTCAAGCTCACCGATCATTCGGGGCGCGTTCGTCGTCTTTCGGTCACGGCGTATGTGGAGTGGGTACTCGGCGCCTCGCGGACTGCGACAGCACCTTTCGTCGTGACAGAAATCGATCCGAAAACCGGTGCCATGTTCGCCCAAAATCCATGGAGCAACGAATTCGGCGAACAGGTCGCGTTCGCCGATCTCGCTGGGCGGCAAGCGACCTGGACCGGCGACCGCACAGAATTCATTGGGCGCGATGGCACGCTCGATCGGCCCCTGGGATTGGCACCGGGCGCGCAACTCTCCTGTCGGGTCGGCGCTGGGCTCGATCCTTGCGGCGCGCTACAGACCCGCGTGACGCTGTACGCGCTCGGCGCGGTCGAGGTGATCTTATTCCTAGGGGAGGCGCCAAGCCGCGGAGAGGCGCAATCCTTGATCACCAAATACCGTGCCGCCGATCTCGATACGGTCTTCGCCGCCGTCACCAAGCAATGGGATGACGTCACGGGCGCGATCCAGGTGAAAACGCCGGATCGTACGCTGGACATCCTCATGAACCACTGGTTGCCTTATCAGACGCTGTCCTGCCGTGTATGGGCGCGGACGGGATTCTATCAGGCAAGCGGCGCCTATGGTTTTCGCGATCAACTTCAGGACGTGATGGCGCTTTGCGTATCGCGACCGGATCTGACACGCGCCCACCTGTTGCGCGCTGCGGGGCGACAATTTGCTGAAGGCGACGTGCAGCATTGGTGGTTGCCCGATACGGGCCGTGGGATCCGTACACGCATCACCGACGACCGGATATGGCTTGCTTATGTCACCGCACACTATGTCGGCGTCACCAGCGATCTCGCGGTTCTCGAAGAGATGGTCCCGTTCCTCAACGGGCCGGTTCTTCGCGAGGGTCAGCACGACGCGTTCTTTCAGCCGATAACCTCCACAAAGCAGGCAAGCGTGTTTGAGCATTGCGCGCTGGCGCTCGATACGAGCCTCGCTACCGGTGCGCATGGCTTGCCACTCATGGGAACCGGCGACTGGAACGACGGTATGGATCGGGTCGGCGAAGGAGGAAAGGGCGAAAGCGTGTGGCTTGGCTGGTTCCTCCATGCGACGCTGATGACCTTCGCGCGGCTCGCGGAGCGGCGACGCGATGGTCGTGCGCATGACTGGCTGGAACACGCTGCCGCCCTGAAGGGTGCACTGGAACAGCACGGCTGGGACGGCGACTGGTATCGCCGCGCCTATTTCGACAATGGCACGCCGCTTGGATCTGTTTCGAACAGCGAATGTCGCATCGACTCCATCGCACAATCGTGGAGCGTAATCTCGGGCGCCGCCGAGCCTGCGCGTGCTGAGCGCGCCATGGCGGCGGCCGACAAATACCTTGTGAGACACGACGATCTGCTGGCGCTGCTCCTCACGCCCCCCTTCGATCACGCTGGGCCCGACCCGGGCTATATCAAAGGCTATCCCGCCGGCATTCGTGAAAATGGCGGGCAATATACCCATGCCGCCGCTTGGTTGGCGTTAGCCTTTGCCCGGCTCGGCGACGGCGACAGGGCGTTCGAATTGTTGTCGTTGCTCAATCCGATTAATCACGCCAATAACCCTTCAAGCATTCACCGCTATAAGGTGGAACCCTACGTCGTCAGTGCCGACATCTATTCTGCGCCGCCACATGTTGGGCGCGGAGGTTGGACTTGGTACAGCGGATCGGCGGGATGGATTTATCGCGTGGCACTTGAGGGGATTCTCGGCTTCCGATTGCAGGGCAGCAATCTGCTCATCGACCCTTGTATTCCCAAGACGTGGCCCAGCTACGAAATTGCGTTCCGCCATGGCGGCGCGCGCTACGATATACGCGTCGAGAATCCGTTGGGCATCTCCCGCGGCGTTCTGGCGATCAAACTTGACGGAGAGATGTTGTCGAGAACACCCCCATTGATCCCGGTGACCGACGACGGCGCAAGCCATAGCGTGCAAGTCATTCTGGGTTGAAAGCAGTTACAGGATGGTGTCCGCCTACCGCGCGCCTACTGACGTGATTTGTTCTTTTCGCACCTAATCGCAAAGTGCTTGGCAAGCATGGTGCCGACGTGCGGATTCGAACCGCAGACCTACTGATTACGAATCAGTTGCTCTACCGCTGAGCTACGTCGGCATTCACGGGCGGCAAGGCGGCCGAACCTACAACCGCGCGGCGCGGGGCGTCAATCGGCGCTCCTGCCATGAGCGGCGACAGGGCTGTCGCCGTGTCGCCATGTCCCGGCCGGAGACGCCATACCAGTTGGTCGAAGCTGCGGCAGCGCGGACATATAGGTGTCCAGGTCACGGTTTCGAAGCCGCAGGCATTGCAGGCATAGGCCGGATCGGGCGACGCCGCCTGCGCCGCGCGCTGAAGCCATAGCCGCGAGCGGCCACCGTCTGCATTCTCGGCATCTTCAAGCGACGCCATCAGGCGATAGAGCCGCGGCGCAGCGTCTTCGCGGTCGATGCCGGCTTCGGTCAAATGCCGGCGCGCCTCGCCCCACAGCCGCGCCTTGAGCGCCGCTTCGGCGAGCGCGACGCGGCCTTCGATGTGATCGGGCTTCAGGCTTTGCAGCCGTTCGAATCGTTTGATGCGCGCCAGCGGCGGCTCATCTGCGTAAAGCGCGCCATAGGCTGCGGCCAAAGTCGGATGCGGCGCCACGCGCCAGCCGGCCTCGATCGCCTTGCGCGCGCGCCGCGTGCCGCCGTCCGCGGTCAGCAAGCTCGCGTACCAGGCGGTCGCCGGCGCGAACCCGGGGTCGGCATGATGCGCCTGACCGGCAAGCTTCAGCGCCTCGCCGCTGCGGCCGGCTGCTTGCGCCGCCAGTCCGCGTCCATAGAGAATCGCGGCGCGATGGTGGCGGCCTTCATCGGGTGGGATCGCGCCGCGCCGCTGCGCTTCGGTCAGTCGTCCTTCGGCCGCTTCCCAGCGCCCGGCGCGCGCTTCGAGTTCCACCAGTGCGCGCTGCACCCAGCCGGTGCGCGGCCGGAGCGCGCGAGCGCGCTCGGCCAGATTCAGCGCGACGCCGTCTTCGCCGCGCGCCAGTGCTTGCACGATTAAGCCGCGCAGGCCGAGGAATTCGGTCTCGGGCTCGGCCAGCATGGCGGTGAAATAATCGCGCGCCGCCGCCGTATCGCCTTTGAGCTGCGCCGCCTGTGCTGCAAGCAAGCGGGTCAGCGGCGGTTCGTCGAGCAGGGCATTCGCGCGACGCGCGCAGCGTTCGGCCTCGTCGGGATCGCCGGCCGCCACCGCCGCCATGCCGTAGGTCAGCGCCCGATAGCCCTCGCGCCGCCGCCGCTCGCGCCGCGCGCGCATGAAATGCCGCGGCGCGGCCACCAGCCGGCGCAGCAGCGCGAAACTCCAGACGATAATGAAGACGACGAGCGCAGTGGCCAACGCGAGCGCCGCGACCGACGTGTCGATGCGCCAGCCATGCCAGACAATGGTAACGGCGCCGGGCCGGTCGGCAAGATAGACCGCGACGCTGACGATGGCGGCGATCGCGACGAGCGCGGCGAGAACGCGTCTCACGGCTTCGCAGGCGCTGCGTTCGCCAAGCTCACGAGCGCCGACACGACTTCTTGCAGTGCCGCGGCGACGGTCGCTTCGGCGTCGAGTCTGCGGTGCGCGGTCACGAGCCAGCTTTCGGCGGCGGCGCGGGCAGGGGCCGGCGCCGCCTCGATGGCGCCGACTGCGCCGGCGAGGTCGCCCTGGGCCAGCTCGTTGCGTGCTGCGTCGATGGCGGCGATGGTCGGATCCGGCGGCGTCGTGGCATCACCGACGCGCCGCACCACGACCAGGCTCGCCAGCTTTGCCCAAAAGCGCCTGGTCCATCCCTCGTTCGCCGGCGCTGCTGGCGTCGCTATTAGCATGGCCGGCGCCGTGCTGACATTGAACCGCGCCGCCAGCGCTGCCGTGCTCGGAATGCCGGTCGCAGCCTGCGGTTCGAGTGCCAGCAGCTTCACGCCGAGATCGTGCGACGCCAGCGTCTCGGCGGCTTTCAGCTCGTTGGGGAACGGACGCGATGTCGCCACCGCTGCTGAAAGTTGGCTCAAGGCCAGAAACAACATGCGTTCGGGATTGTCGCTGGTATGCGCCAGGCGCTCCTGCAATGCGGCGATGCGCTCGGAATTGCCGCTCATCGCCGATTGCAGCTGCTGCGTTGTGTCCCCGAGCCGCTTGATGGCGTCGGCGAATTGGCTGGTGTCGGGCGCGCCTTGCTTCACTTGCTTTTCGAGCGCGTCGAGCCGCACGAAAATCTGCGCGTTGGCGCTTTGCGCGTCGCGCAATGCCTGCACTTCGGATTCAACGCTGGCCAGTTGATTGGCGAACACCTGCCGCGTCGTATCGTCCGCCGGCTTGCTCCATGGCAACAGCGGCGCCAGGGGCGGCGCCCAATAGGGCGACGTGCCCGTCAGGCCGAGCACGAGCGCGAGCGCCAGAACAAGCCCGACGAACACTACCGCGCGCCGTCGCCGGCGGCGTTGAGACGTTGCGTCGGTGGCATCGATCACCGGCGGCTCGCTCACGGCAACGGCTTCATGGTTGTTATTCCCTGCCTCCCGCACGTCCTGTTTGCAGCGTCCGATCCAGCGCCGCGAGCAGCGCCGTCTCGTTTGGCGCCGCAGCAATCTCGATGCGGCGCCATGTCAATGGACCGAGCGCCGCCGCCACCGCCGGACTCAGCACGACTGCCGCGATCGTCGTGGCATGGCTGCCGATCCCAGCCGCACGCGCGAGCGTAACAAAGGTTTCGGCAGTGCGGGGAGAGAAAAAGATCGCGCAAGCCACGGCGCCCGCGACGATCGCATCGCTTGACTCGGCGCTGAGACGCGCCGCGGCCACTGCCTCGTAAAGCCGCAACCTGCGCACCATAAATCCGGCGCGCGCGAGATCGCCGGCGAGATCGCCGGCAACCGCGCTTGCCGCCGCATGGATCACCGGACCCGCCGCCGGATCGAGCCGCCGTGCTACCAGCGCAGCCAGAGCGTGGACATCGCCGCCGGCGCTTTCGATCCGATCGAAACCCGCTGCCTGTGCGGCACGGGCGGTCGCGTCGCCGACCGCGAACACCGGCCGGTCACGTTGCGGCGAGACGCTGGCAAAGGCGCGGACGCCGTTGGCGCTCGTGAACAATACCGCCTGGGCGCCGGGCAACGCCGCCGCTAGCGCCGCGGATGCATCGGGCGCGAGCGCGATCGTCAGCAACGGCTCGAGCAGAGGTTCGATGTTGCGCGCCGTCAGCGCCGCGACCAGGCCAGCGGCGTCTTCGCGCGGCCGCGTCACCAGCGCCTTCATGCGAAGAAATTGGGTCCGCCGCGGGCCTTGAGCTCGGCGCCGGCGTCGTGACCGAGATCGGCCGCGTCAGCGACGGCACCGTCGCGCCGCGTGCGGTGGAGCTTGCGGCCATCCGGGCTGACGATGACGGCATCGAGGGTCAGTCGTCCGTTCACGATGGTCGCGAGCGCAGCGATTGGTGTCCGGCACGAGCCGTCGAGCGCGGCCAGGAACGCACGTTCGGCGGTGGCGCAGGCGGCGGTTTCGGCGTGATCGAGCGGTGCCACCAGATTGCGTGCGCGTGCATCGTCGGCGCGGGTCTCGACTGCCAAAATGCCTTGCGCCGGTGCCGGCAACATCTCGTTCGGTGACAGGGTTGCGGTGATCTTGTCGGCAAGACCGAGCCGCTTCAATCCGGCGACGGCGAGGACGGTTGCATCGGCGTCGCCGGCCGCGAGCTTGGTGAGCCGCGTGCCGACATTGCCGCGCAGCGGCACGATCGTGAGATCGGGGCGCGCGTGCAGCGCCAGCGCCTTGCGCCGCAAGGACGAGGTGCCGAGCCGCGCGCCCTTGGCCAGCGCCGCCAAAGAATTCACACGCGGCGACAGCAGCGCGTCGCGCGGATCCTCGCGCGGCAAACAGGCGGCGATGACGAGGCCTTTGGGCAGCGTCGCGAGCATGTCCTTCATCGAATGGATGGCAACATCGATCCGCCCGTTGAGGAGCGCCTCTTCGATCTCCTTGGTGAACAGGCCCTTACCGCCCTCCTCGGCCAACGGGCGCTCGCCCTCACGGTCGCCGCTGGTGCGGATGGCGATGATTTCGATTCCATCGGGCGCGGCAAGCGATGGGTGCGCCGTGGCCAGGCGGTGCTTGAGCTCGTCCGCCTGCGCCAGCGCCAGGGGGCTGCCGCGCGTGCCGATGCGCAGAAGAGGTGGGGCCATGGCCCTGTTCTTAGGCGGAAGGCGACGGCAAGGGAAGATGCTATGGTCCCCGGCATGTTGGTCCTCGGCATCGAAACCAGTTGTGATGAAACCGCCGCCGCGGTGGTCGAGGACGCGCCGGCCGCCGACCGGCGCATCCGTTCGACACTGGTGCTGTCGCAGCTTGCCGAGCATCGTCCCTATGGCGGCGTCGTGCCGGAGATTGCCGCGCGCGCCCATCTCGATCATCTCGACACCTTGATTGTCCGCGCGCTCGATGCGGCCGGCGTCGGTTTGGACGATCTCGCTGGCGTCGCCGTCACCGGCGGGCCCGGCCTGATCGGCGGCGTTATGGTCGGCGTGATGGAGGCGAAGGCGATCGCTTATGCGCGTGCGCTGTCGTTGGTCGCGGTCAATCATCTCGAAGGCCATGCGCTGTCGGCGCGGCTCACTGACGATGTCGCCTTTCCTTATCTTCTGTTGCTCGTCTCCGGCGGCCATTGCCAGCTGCTCGCCGTCGAAGGTATCGGCACGTATCGGCGCCTCGGCACGACCATCGACGATGCCGCGGGCGAATGCTTCGACAAGGGCGCCAAATTGCTCGGTCTTGGTTATCCGGGCGGTCCCGCGATCGAACAGGCGGCGCGTAGCGGCGACGCGGCGCGTTTTGCACTGCCGCGGCCGTTGCTCGGCCGGCCGGGCTGCGATTTCTCGTTCTCGGGATTAAAGACTGCGCTGGCGGAGACGGTGCGTCGTCACGGTTTGCTTGACGACCGCGCCCGCGCCGATCTGGCGGCCGCCCTGCAGGCAGCGATTGTCGATTGTCTGCTTGATCGCACCGCGCATGCGGCTGCGGTTTTCACCGCGCGCCACGGTCGTGGCCATGCATTGGTGGCCGCGGGCGGTGTCGCCGCCAATGCCGCGCTGCGGCCGCGACTGTCCAAACTTGCGGCCGAATGGAATTTGCGCTTCGTCGCGCCGCCACCGGCACTGTGTACCGACAATGCGGCGATGATCGCCTGGGCGGGCGTCGAACGTTTGAAGCTCGGACTCACGGACACGCTCGACTTCGCGCCGCGGCCGCGCTGGCCGCTCGATCCCGCTGCAGCATCCGCGCGCATGCGTTGAACCCGGCCGAGCGCCGCCCTAGGATCGCCGACGCCGGTTGATTCCACGGCCGGCCAGGACAACCTGGGGAGGAAAAACCATGCATTTCCGTGCTTTATTGGCGGCATTTGCCGTCGCGGCGTTGCTGGCCGGTGGCGCTCAAGCGCAGACGGCGGCGCCGACACCGCTGAAGTCGATGCCGGTGCTGGCACCCGCCGGTTCGCACAAACTCCACGTCCGCGTCGACGCAATCAAGAACGGCCACATGATTCCGAGCGAGTATGCATTCTGCAAAGCAGCGGCGCAGAACCACGTGGCGCTGTCGGATGACAAAAGCCCGCGCATCGCCTGGTCGAAAGGTCCGGCCGGCACCAAGTCCTACGCCGTCATCGTTTATGACACGGACTCGCCTGCCGAACACCGCGAGTTGATGAACAAGGAAGGCGAGACGCTGACCGCCGCGGTCGCGCGCAAGATTTTCTTCCACATGATCGTGGCCGATATTCCGACCAAAGTGACCGTACTGCCCGAAGGCGCGGAATCCGAAGCGCTCGTGAAGCACGGCAAGCCGCAATCATCCAAGATCGGCGTGTCCGCCGCGAACAGCTTCACCCAGGCCTTCGCCGCCAACGATGCGATGAAGGGCACCTATTACGGTTATGACGGGCCGTGCTCGCCGTGGAACGACGAGAACCCGCATCACTATCACTTCACGGTCTACGCGCTGAGCGTACCGTCGCTCGGCCTCAGCGGCGATTTCAGTGGCGAGACGGCGGTCGCGGCCATGCAGGGCAAGGTGCTCGCGCAAGGCGAATTGCTGGGAGTCTATTCGACCAATCCAGCCGTCATGGCCAAGTTGAAGAAATAGCGGCAAACAAGAGGAGAGAGGAACGATGACGATCCGTTTGTTGGTGGCCGCGCTCGCGGGCGCGGCACTGTTCGCCGGCGTCGCCCAGGCACAGCAGGCGTCGCCGCCATCCCCGCCACCGGCCTACGGGCCACCGATCACGCTGGCGCAAGCGAAGCGGGTCATGGCCGGCGCCGAGGCCGAGGCGAAGAAATCGCCGTTTCCGGTGGCGATTTACATCGTCGAACCGAGCGGCGAGTTGGTCATGATGGAGCGCATGGACAGCACGCAATATGGCTCGGTCGCGCTCGCCCAGAAGAAGGCCGAGACCGCGGCGCGTTTCAAACGGGCGACCCAGGCGTTTCAGGATCGCGTCCAGGCCAACATCTATATCCTCGCGCTCGGCGGGACGGCGGTTGGCGGCGGTCTGCCAATCGTGTCGGGAGGCAAAGTGATCGGCGCCATCGGCGTCAGCGGCTCGCCGGGCTCGGCCCAGGACGAGAAGGTGGCGCAAGCCGGCGTCGACGAGCTCGAGAAGAAGAAGTAACCGCCTACGCTTGATCGGATAACGCCTTCTGTGCTTCATCGCTCTCGATGAGGCGCGGGAGGCGTTAATTTTCATGCAAACCTTCGGCATCATCGGCGGCGGCGCTTGGGGCACCGCGTTGGCGCAAGTTCTGCGCCGCGCCGGCCGCGACGTCGTGCTCTGGGCGCGCGAGGCCGAAGTCGTCGCGGCAGTTTCGGTCGCCGCCGAAAACCCGATTTTTCTGCCTGGCATCAAGCTCGAGCGCGGCATACGTGCGACCGGCGACCTCTCGGCGGCGGCGCAGGCGGATGCCGTGCTGCTGGTGACGCCAGCGCAGCATTTGCGCACGACCGTCGCGCGGTTGGCGCCGCATCTGGCCAAGGGCGTACCGCTGGTGCTGTGCACCAAAGGCATCGAGGAAAAGACCGGCGCTCTGATGAGCGAAGTAGCGGCGGAGGCTGCGCCCCATGCACCGCTCGCCGTTCTTTCGGGCCCAACCTTCGCGCACGAGGTGGCAGTTGGATTGCCAACGGCAGTGACGTTGGCTGCGGTCGATGCGGCGCTTGGTGCCAAGCTTGTTGTGGCGCTCGGCGGTCGCGGCTTCCGGCCTTACCTCTCGGGCGATCCGATCGGCGCCCAGGTCGGCGGCGCGGTGAAGAACGTGCTGGCGATCGCTTGCGGCATCGTCATGGGCAAGAGGTTCGGCGACAACGCGCGCGCCGCGCTGATCACGCGCGGCCTTGCCGAGATGGTGCGCCTCGCCGTCGCCAAGGGTGGCAAGGCTGAAACACTGATGGGCCTGTCGGGTCTCGGTGACCTGACCCTAACGTGCAACGGCCTGCAGTCGCGCAATCTGACGCTCGGCGTTGCGCTCGGCGAGGGCCAAACGCTGGCTTCGATCCTGGCGTCGCGCCGCTCGGTGGCCGAAGGCGTCACCTCATCATCGGCTTGCCTCGCGCTGGCGCACAAGCTTGGCATCGAGATGCCAATCGTCCAGGCGGTGGACGCCATTCTGCACAAAGGCGCAGCGGTCGACCGCGAGATCGAAGGCTTGCTGGCGCGGCCGTTCAAGGCTGAGCTGGCGTCGGACCGGGTCTGATGCCATCGGCCATCGCCATCCGTCATGTCGCGTTCGAGGACCTCGACGCCTTTGCGCCGGCGTTGGCGGCGCGTGGATATAAAGCAAGTTATCGCGATTCGCCGATTGACGATCTCACGGCCACCGATCTTGCCGACTGCGACCTGCTGATCGTCCTCGGCGGACCGATCGGCGTCTATGAGGAGGATCGCTACCCGTTCCTCAAACCGGAAATCGCGCTGATCGAAAAGCGCCTGAAGGCGGCCAAGCCGGTGCTCGGCATCTGCCTCGGCGCGCAGCTTATGGCGCGCGCGCTCGGCGCCAAGGTCTATGCCGCCGGCTTCAAGGAGATCGGCTGGGCCGGCATCAGCTTGAGCGCCGCCGGCCGCGCTTCGCCGCTGGCCAAGCTCGCGCCGGGATCGCGCGTGCTGCATTGGCATGGCGACACGTTCGATCTGCCGTCTGGCGCGACGCATCTTGCCTCGACGCCGCGCACACCCAACCAGGCCTTTGCCGTCGGCCGTCACGGTCTCGCGCTCCAGTTCCATCTCGAGGTCAGCGCCGCCGGACTGGAACGCTGGCTGGTCGGTCATGCGGTCGAGATCGGCGCCACGCCGCGCGTCACCGTGCCGAGGCTGCGGACCGACGCTGGCAAGTTCGCCGGCGAACTGGTGCCCCAAGGCCGCGCCGTGCTCGAAGCATGGCTCGACGGGCTGAAGGGATGACGCCGCGGCGTATCGTCGTCCTCACCGGTGCCGGCATCTCGCAGGAATCAGGGCTCGATACCTTCCGCGATCCCAACGGCATCTGGTCGAAATATCGCGTCGAGGACGTCGCGACACCCGAGGCCTTCGCCCGCGATCCGCGCAAGGTGCACGACTTCTACAATTTGCGGCGACGCAATTTGCTCGCCGGCCACGTCCGGCCCAATGCCGCACATGCGGCGCTGGCCGAGCTCGAGCGGCAGTGGCCGGGCGAATTCCTGCTGGTGACGCAGAACGTCGACGATCTGCACGAGCGTGCCGGATCGCGAAACCTGATCCACATGCACGGCGAAATGCGCAAGGCGCGCTGCGCTGCCTGCGGCGCGGTGGTCGCGAATGACGCGGACCTGTCTGTCGAAACCGTGTGCGCTGCCTGCAACCGGTCCGGCTTCATGCGGCCGCAGGTGGTGATGTTCGGTGAAATGCCGCTGGAGATGGAGCGCATCGGCGACGCTCTGGCACACTGCGACCTGTTCATTTCGGTCGGCACGTCGGGCAACGTCTATCCCGCCGCTGGCTTTGTTGCCGAGGCCAATGCGGCCGGCGCGCACACCGTCGAGCTCAATCTCGAACCCTCGCTCGGCCGTAGCCATTTCGCCCAAGGTCGCTACGGCAAGGCCACCGAAATCGTGCCGGCGTTCGTCGCCGCGCAGCTGGCCGAGACATAAAAGACCCCCGGCTGGACGCTGCCGCGCGCGCGAGAGTAGATTCCGACTCGATGGAGCGCTCCTTCAAGCACGAGGTCCAGTCGCTCAAATTGGGCGATGGCGAGATTTTCCGCGGCGAAGGCATCCTCGCTGTCACCAAGGCCTTGCTGCAATCGGGCGTAAGCTATGTCGGCGGCTATCAGGGCGCGCCGGTGTCGCATCTGCTCGACGTGCTGGTTGATGCGAAGGAGATCATGGATGGGCTCGGCGTCCATCTCGAGACTTGCACCAACGAGGCATCGGCCGCCGCGATGCTCGGCGCTTCGATCAACTATCCGATCCGCGGTGCGGTGACCTGGAAGTCGATCGTCGGCACCAACGTCGCCGCCGATGCGCTGTCGAATTTGTCTTCGCCCGGCGTCAAGGGCGGCGCGCTGATCATCATCGGCGAAGATTACGGCGAAGGCGCTTCGGTGATCCAAGAGCGCTCCTACGCCTATGCGATGAAATGCACCATGCCGCTTTTAGATCCACGGCCCGATCTGCCGTCGATCGTCCGCGCCGTGGAGGAAGGCTTCGATCTGTCCGAGGCAAGCCACGCGCCGGTGATGCTCGAGCTGCGCATCCGCGCCTGCCATGTCACCGGCGAATTCGCCGCCAAGGCCAACCGGCCGGGCGCGCATTCGGCGCTCAACAAATTCAGCGAACCGGCGCCGCACGATTACAGCCGCCTGTCGCATCCGCCGGTCACGTTTTCGCAGGAGCGAATCAAGGTCGAGGAACGGCTGCCGGCGGCGCGCGACTTCATCCGCAGCCGCAAGCTCAACGAGATCTTCGCCGGCGATCTCGACGATATCGGCATCGTCGTCATGGGCGGGCTCTACAACGTGCTGGTGCGCGCGCTGCTGCGTCTCGGTCTCGCCGATCTATGGGGCAATTCGCGCATCCCGATCTATTGCCTCAACGCGGTCTATCCGCTGGTGCCGGAGGAGGTGCGCGAATTCTGCGCTGGCAAGCGCACCGTGCTCGTCGTCGAGGAAGGCCATCCCGACTATATCGAGCAGCAGATCAACGTCATTCTGCGCCGCGCCGATATCGCGACGCGCGTCGAAGGCAAGGGTACGCTGCCGCCGGCGGGCGAATACACCGCCGAAATCATGCTCAAAGGCCTCGCCGCCTTCCTCGCCGAGACGCGGCCGCCCGGCGTCGCCGCCGACGCCATCGTCAAGGCGGTCGACGAGTTGATCGTGCGCAAGGACGAGGCCGCACGCGATGTCGGCCATCTGCCGGCGCGACCACCGACCTTCTGCACCGGCTGTCCCGAGCGGCCCGTGTTCAGCGCCCTCAAGCTGCTGCAGCGCGAGACCGGGCCGGCGCATATCAGCAGCGACATCGGCTGCCATTCCTTCGCCACCTTTGCGCCCTTCAGCATGGGCAACTCGATCCTCGGCTATGGCATGAGCCTTGCCGCTGCCGCTGCGGTCGGACCCAATCTGAGGACGCGGCCGATCTCGGTCATGGGCGATGGCGGCTTCTGGCACAACGGCATCATCACCGGCGTCGTTTCGAGCCTGTTCAATGAAGGCGATGGCGTGCTGATCGTGATGCAGAATGGTTACGCCTCGGCCACCGGCCAGCAATATCTGCCGTCGAGCGCACAACACCGGCCGGGCGGCGCCGCCACCGCCAGCATCGAAACCACGCTCAGGGCGCTGGGCGTTCGCTGGCTCAAGACCGTGCGCAGCTACAGCGTCGCCACCATGATCAAGGTCCTGCGTCAAGCAATGACCACCAAGGCCAAGGGCCTCAAGGTCATCATTGCCGACGGCGAGTGCCAGTTGGCACGCCAGCGGCGCGTCAAGGCGGACGACGCCGCGCGGCTTGCCGCCGGCCGGCGCGTGGTCAAGACACGCTACGGCGTCGACGACGCGATCTGCACCGGCGACCATTCCTGCATCCGCCTGTCGGGTTGTCCGTCGCTCACGGTCAAGCCGAACCCCGACCCGCTGCGCACCGATCCGGTGGCGAGCGTCGTCGACAGTTGCGTCGGCTGTGGCCTGTGCGGCGAGGTTGCGGATGCCGCAGTGCTGTGCCCGTCTTTCTACCGTGCCGAGATCGTGCGCAATCCGTCATGGTGGGACCACACGCTCGACCGTCTCCGCCGGCGACTGATCGCGCGGCTGAACGGCGCAACCGAGGCGACAGCGTGACGGCCGAGGTTCGTCCGCTGTCGATCCTCATTGCCGCGCTCGGCGGCGAAGGCGGTGGCGTGCTCAGCCAGTGGATCGTCGCCGCCGCGGCGCGCTGCGGCTTTCCGGCGCAAAGTACCTCGATCCCCGGCGTGGCGCAGCGCACCGGCGCAACCACCTATTATCTCGAGATCATGCCCGTGCCTGCGTCCGAGCTCGGCGGCAGGCGGCCGGTGATGGCGCTCATGCCGGGCATCGGCGACGTCGATCTGCTGCTGGCGACCGAACTTGCCGAGGCGGTGCGGCAGATTGCGCTCGGCTTCGTCACGCCCGACCGCACCCACGTCGTCGCATCGCTGGCGCGCAGCTACATCATGCCCGAGAAAATGGCGATGGCCGATGGCCGTCTCGATGACACGCGGCTCATCGAGCTGATCGATCGTCATGCCCGCGCCAGCCTGATCCTCGATCTGGAAGCGTTGGCGCGCGAAGCCGGCGCGATGGTCAATGCCGTGATGCTCGGTGCGTTCGCGGGCACCGGGATGCTGGCGATTCCCGCCGAGATCTTCGAAGCGGTGATTGCCGAAGGCGGCCGTGCGGCGGAGGCCAATCTGCGCGGCTTCCGCGCTGGGCTGGCGGCGGCGCAACGCGGCAAGTCCCAGGTGCTCCCGCCGGTGGAAAAACGCTGGCGCAGCGGCGCCGCCGATCTTACGGCACTCGAAGCCGAAGCGGCGACGCTACCCGAAGCCGTGTGGCCAATCGCCGTCGAGGGAATACGCCGTCTAGCGGATTATCAGGACGCCGCCTACGCGCGCGATTATCTCGGCCGCGTCCGGCGCATGGTCGCTGTCGACGCGGCGGCGAGCCTGGGCGGCAGGCTCGCGCAAGCCGTCGCGCGCCATTTGGCGCTGCGCATGTCGTTCGAGGACGTGATCCGCGTCGCGCAGGTCAAATCCGATCCGGCGCGGCTCGCGCGCATCCGCGCCGAACTCGATGCCACGCCCGGCGATCCGGTACGCGTCGTCGAATATTTCAAGCCCGGCATCGACGAATTTTGCTCCATCCTGCCGCCGGCGCTGGCGCGGCCGATCTTGGCGCTCGCCGAGCGGCGCGGCTGGCTCGGCCGCGTCTATTGGGGCATGCACATCAAGACCCATACCGTCACCGGCTTTCTGCGCCTCAAGGCGCTCGCGTCGCTGCGGCGCTATCGGCGCAAGACGCATCGCTTCCAGGCCGAGCAGCGCGAGATCGAAACCTGGCTCGCGGCGATCGCCGATGCCGCTTCGCTGTCGCCGCATCTGGCGCTCGAGATCGCCGAATGCGCCAATCTGATCAAGGGTTATGGCGACACCTGGAAGCGCGGCATGGCGAACTATCGCTCCATCTTCGAGCACGTCGTGCGGCCGGCATTGGCACGGCGCCTGCCGGTCGCGGCTGCTGCCGATGCCGTCGCCAGCGCCCGTGCCGCCGCGCTCGCCGATCCCGAAGGCGTCGGTTTTTCCGCGACGCTGGCCGATATCGAGAAGCGTGTCGTACTCCAGGCTGCGGAATAGTCCGCCGCGCTTTGCCGCAATTACGCCGCGATTGGACGCTATCGCATCGCGGTTCGCGCCGCTTCACGCGCGAGGGAGGGGTTCCTATGCGGTTGATGTTCGCGGCGCTTGCCGCCGGAATGATTGTCGCGCCAATCGTGGCGCAAGCACAGGCGCCGACTCAGGCGCCATCGCCGATTACCTGCGCGCAGCTGCCCAAGGCTGCCGAATTCGTGAATACCAAGCTCAAGCCGGGTCCCAATACCGACGCCGCCAAGCAGCACCTCGAAGCGGCGCAGCACGCGACTTCGGACCAGCAATGCGTCGCCGAACTGCGCAAGGTCGATTATTACGCCAAGCGGTCGATGGCGGCTGACCGGCATGTAGCGGCAAAGACGCAGCCACAGCCACAGGCGCAGCCGCAGCCCAAATCCCAGCCACACGCCCAGGCGGCGTCGCCGATCACTTGTGCCCAGCTGCCGCAGGCGGCTGAGTTCGTCAATACCAAGCTCAAGCCCGGTCCGAACACCGATGCCGCCAAGCGGCATCTCGAGGCCGCGCAGCACGCCACTTCGGATCAGCAATGCGTCGCCGAGCTGCACAAGGTGGACTATTACGCCAAGCGTTCGCTGGCGACGGACCAGCGATCGGCGGCCAACGAACCCGCCGGCCGCGCCGCGCCCGCCGCGCATGTGCGTTGCGGGGACGTGCTGCATCCGACCCGGCCCGGTGGCGTCGATTATCACGGCCCGCCCGTGCCGGGCTGCCTGCCGGTTCGTCTCTGGTAACCGGCCGCCGCTGGCGCAAGCGTGATGCAGTGCGGCTTGGCCGGCGGCACTAAGATCGCCCCGGGCAGCAGGGGCGACGCAATGCGCAAAGTGGTGATTTGGGATGCGCCAACGCGTCTCTTCCATTGGCTTACGGCCGTGCTGGTCGCTGCTGCCTACGCCACCTGGCGGTTCGACTGGATGGATTGGCACGTCTGGGTCGGTTACGTGCTGCTCGTGCTGGTGATTTTCCGCGTGCTTTGGGGGTTTGTCGGCAGCGAGACCGCGCGTTTCACCAGCTTTCTCGCTTCGCCGCGTGCCGCTGTCGCGCATCTGGCGCATCTATTCCATCGCGAGCCCGATCGCGAGATCGGCCATAATCCGGCCGGCGGTTGGATGGTGCTGTTGTTGCTGGCTCTGCTGCTCGGCGAAAGCCTGAGCGGCCTCTATGTCAACAACGACGTCGCCGAAGACGGTCCGCTCACTCAGATCGTTCCTGCGCCGGTCAGCAACTTGATCGACGCGCTGCACACATATTTATGGTGGACGCTGCTTGCCGCGGTGACGCTGCACATCCTCGCGGTCGCGGTTTATCGGACGGCCAAAGGCCAGAACCTGGTACTGCCTATGGTCACGGGCCGCAAGACGCTGCTGCCGCAGATGCAGACGCCGGCTTTAGCCGGCCCGCTCCGTGCACTCCTGGTGCTCGGCGGCAGCGTGCTCGCGGTGACCGTACTGATCAATTTCCTCTAATCGCGTATCAGCTCTTCGGCACGACCACCTGGCCGCAAATCTCGCCGCCCGGATGATCGGTGCTGTGCACGTTGATGTACCAGCTACCGGCCTCGAGCTGCTGCGCCTGCTCCGGCGTCAGCGTCACCTTGCCGGTGATCGGGCTCTTGACGGGGCTCCCCTTCTTGGTGAGCCAGATTAAGACTGGACCGCCGCACTTGGCACCATTCGCGCCGTTGTGGAAATGCGACATCGTCGCCGCACTCGACAGGCCGCTATAATTGATATGCCAGGTCATGACGCGCGTGCTCGCGTCCCACGTCAGAGACGCGGTGCCCGTGCCTTTCGTCATGACCGGCGGATTTTGTTCCGCGCCGGTCAACTGCACCTTGATTTTCTCCGGTGCGGCGGTCGCCGTTCCCGCCCAGGCGACGCAGGCCAGCGCCGCGAGTGCAAAAACAATCCGCCGAGATACTACACGCATCATGCCACCCTCCTTCGATCGAGTTGGTATCGCGCGGTGTCGGTCCGCGGATCGGCGCAAGTCTATGCGAGTGGCTATCGGCAACATAGAGCGTTCGGTGCATCTCACGGCAACGTTACGGAACGGGTCGCGGCATCGCGAAAAGACCAGCGATTGCAAGGAGCTAGACAATACGAGCGGGATACGGTCGACCAGCGCGGCGCGTGTGCGGTGGGATGACGCGGTTTGATTGGCGGACCCGGCGAGATTCGAACTCACGACCTCTGCCTTCGGAGGGCAGCGCTCTATCCAGCTGAGCTACGGGTCCGCTGGCGGCGACGATAGGACAAGCGGCGGTGGGCGACAAGCCGCGTCCGAGCCGCGCGACGCCTTGCAGCGCAACACCGGGCTCGCCATTCTGCTTGGCGTATGGCCGCAAGTTGGATAGGCGATGTTCTTCGGTTCTGGTTCGTCGAGCTGCCGCCATTGGCGTGGTTCAGCGGCGATGCCAGCACCGACGCGCTGATCCGCATGCGGTTTCTGGCTCTGCACGAAGAGCTGCGGCGCGGATTGCCGCCCTATGCGTTGATGGCGCCGGAGCCGGCGCTGGCCACGGTGATCGCGCTTGATCAGTTTCCGCGCAATCTTTATCGCGGCCAGGCCGAAGCCTTTGCCGCTGATGGTGCGGCGCTGGCGGCGGTGGCGCGCGCCGTCGCGCTCGGCTTCGACCGGACGTTTGATCCGACACGGCGGCATTTTTTCTATCTGCCGTTCATGCATGCCGAAGACCGCGCGACGCAGGCGCGTTCGGTCGAATTGTGCGCGGCGCTCGGCGATGCCGAAGTGCTCGGCTATGCGCAACGGCACCAGGAGATCGTCGACCGTTTCGGCCGCTTTCCCCATCGCAATGCCGTTCTCGGCCGAACCTCCACCCCGGAAGAGGCCGAGTTTCTCAAGGTCGGCCGCGGTTTCTGACCCAACCGCTTTGGGCAGAAGCCCACGGAAGACACCGCCCGGTGCAGGCGCCGTTGTCGCCGCCGCGCTTTCGCGCGATGATCGCGCAACGGGCCGTCAGTGCCCGCCAAGGGGAGGACACATGCGCAGTCTTAAATTCATGGCCGCCGCATTTGCGGCGTTCGTTCTTGCCGCCGCGTCGGCGCACGCCGAAGACGCCGTCAAGGTCGGCGTCATCCTGCATTACACCGGTCCGTTCGCCCGTCTCGGCGACACCATGCAGAAGGCGATCGACCTCTACATGAAGGAGCACGGCGATTCCGTCGGCGGCGTCAAGATTGAACTCGTCAAGCGGGACGCACAGGGCAGCGTCGACACCTCGAAGCGCATGGCGCAGGAGCTACTGACGCGCGATCATGTACAGTTCCTCACCGGCTTCATTCTGACACCCGAAGCGCTCGCCGCCGCGCCCGACGTCACTCAGGCCAAGGTGCCGATGGTGATCATGAACGCGGCGACCGCGGTCATCACCGCCAAGTCGCCTTACATCACGCGCACCTCGCTGACCCTGCCGCAGACCACCGAGATCTTCGGCAAATGGGCGGCGACCAAAGGCGGCATGAAGCGGGTCTACAGCGCGGTGTCGGATTACGCGCCCGGTCTCGACGCCGAAGCCGCGTTCAAGCGCGCCTTCACCGCCAACGGCGGCACCATCGTCGACAGCGTCCGTTTCCCGCTGATGAATCCGGATTTCGCGCCGTTCCTGCAGCGCGTCCTCGACAAGAAACCGCAGGGTCTTTACGCCTTCATTCCCGGCGGCAGCCAGCCGGTGACCTTCGTCAAGACGTTCCACGATCTGGGCCTCGACAAAGCCAAGATCCGGCTGCTGCCGAGCGCCGAGGTCGGCGACGAGAACGACCTCCAGAACCTGCCGGACTTCGCCGTCGGCATTACGATCGCGACAAACTACACCGCGGCACGCAAGTCGAAGGCCAACGAGGCGTTCATCGCTGCCTGGCAAAAGGCCTATGGCGCCGGCAAGGAGCCCGATCTGTTCGCGGTCGGCGCCTATGACGGCATGGCGCTGATCTATCACGTCGTCGACAAGCTCCACGGCAAGATCGACGGCGACAAGGCCATGGCGGCGATCAAGGGCTGGAAATACGAAAGCCCGCGCGGTCCGATCATGATCGACCCGGCGACGCGCGACATCGTGCAGAACGTCTATATCTGCCGCGTCGAGAAGGTGAACGGCCACCTCGCCAATGTGCCGATCGAGACCTATCCGATGGTCAAGGATCCCTGGAAGATCGAGAACCATATGGAATAGTTGGATCTTTCCAGCCTGCATTCCCGGCAGCCGCCCGTTTCGGGCGGCTGCCGTCGTTTTGACCAAACGCCGCCACGGCGCGGCCACACTTCGCCCGTTGTTGATCATGGGCACGGCATGAGATACCGGGGCCTAAGACATAAGGAGAGGACGGGGACGCCATGAAAACCGCTGCCATCGCTGCCGCACTCGGCGCCCTGTTGTTGCTGGCACCGCCGCTGGCGGCCCAAAGCCTCGCCGATCCCCCCGGCCGCGTCGGCCGGTTGAGCTATATCGAAGGCACGGTTTCGCTGCACGCACCCGGCCAGGATCAGTGGTCCGAGGCGGTGGTCAATTATCCGGTGACGACCGGCGACGGCTTCTGGACCGAGCCGCAGTCGCGCGCCGAGATGCAGGTCGGCGCGGTTGAAATGCGGCTCGACCAGCTGACCGAAGCCGATATCGTGCGCCTTGACGATGACGTGACGCACCTGCGCGTCGATCAGGGCACGATCGAGGTCCACGTCATCGTCATGCCGCCGGGCGGCGTGTCGGTCCTGACGCCGCTGGGGCAGGTGGACCTGTTGACGGTTGGCAGTTATCACATCGAGGCTGGCGAACCCGGCCCTGACAACGCGCCGCCAAACCAGATGATCGTTAGCGTCCTGCAAGGCCGTGCGCGTGTCGCCGGTCCGCGTTCGGCGCTGACCGTCGAAGCCGGTGAGAGCGCGGCCGCAACCGCCAATCCGCCAAGCTTCCAGCTCGTTCAGGCCGACGCGACGGAATTCGACAATTGGGCGCTCGAGCGCGAACGGCGCGAACTGCAGCCGACCGCGACCGCCTGGTACGTGCCGCCGACCATGACCGGCTATCAGGATCTCGATCAGTACGGCCAGTGGACGAGCGATCCGGTTTACGGATCGGTCTGGTATCCGTCGGCCATACCGGTTGGCTGGGCGCCCTATCGCTACGGTCACTGGGTGTGGGTCCAGCCCTGGGGCTGGACGTGGGTCGATGATGCGCCGTGGGGCTTCGCGCCGTTCCACTACGGACGCTGGGCGTTCATCCGCGACCGCTGGGCCTGGTGCCCGGGCGATTACCACGTGCGGCCGGTCTACGCGCCGGCGCTGGTTGCGTTCATCGGCGGCGGCTTCGGCATTACCATCACCGCCGGCGAGCCGGTCGGCTGGGTTCCGCTGGCGCCGGGCGAACGCTTCCATCCCTGGTATCACACCGGGGGCGCCTATGTGCAGCGCGTCAACTATGTCCGCTACAACACGCGAGTCACGAACAACATCGTGATCAACAACAATTACGGCAATGCGCGGACGTCGCAATTCCGCAACGAGCGCGCCGCAACCGTCGTTTCCGCTCATGCGTTCACTGCGGCGGCACCTGTGCAGCATGCGGCACTGCACGTCGACTCCCAGCACCTCGGCCAGACGCGGACGATGGCGAGCCTGACGCATGTCCAGCCGACCGTCGAGGCGCGTGGCGCCATCGCTCACCCCGAAGCGGCGAGCGCTACGGCCGTTACGCATCCAGAAAAGCGTGCCCCGTCACCGCCGGCAACCGCCAGCCGTGAGCCGGCGCCGCGCGGGCCGACCACACCCGAAACGACGCGCGTAACCCCGCCGCCGGCAACTGCCAACCGTGAGCCGACGCCACGCGGGCCGACCACACCCGAAGCGACACACGTAACGCCCCCGCCGGCAACGGGCAGCCGTGAGCCGACGCCACGCGGACCGACCACGCCTGAAACGACAAACGTACCGCCGCCTCCACCGGCCGTGATGCGCGGCAACGATCACCCGCAACCCGCGGCGCCTGAGACGCGCGCCGCTACGCCGGTGCCCCATCCGCCTACCGCGACGCAAGAAACGCGGCCAGTGACGCCCACGCCGCGTCCGCCTGCGCCGACACCGGAAGCTCGCCCGGCGACGCCGCAGGGCCAGCGCCAGGCCGTTGTGACGCCGCACGTCACACCGCCACCGATCCCGCATCCCTTCACCGCAGCGCCGCGCCCGCCGACGCATCCGCTGCCGCCGGCGACGGTGCAACGGCCGGTACAGAACACGCGCATCACGCCGACGCCGCAAGGCTGGCAGCGCACGCCGGCTAAGCCGGTGGCAGCCCAGCCACCACAAGCGCAGCATCCGGCTCCGCCACAGCATCCGGCTCCGCCGCAACGCCCGGCGCCGCCGCAAGGCGGCGGTCAGGGCAGCGACCAGAACCGCCATCCGTAAATCGGTGGTTCCGGCTGGCGGTCAGTTCCAGACCTGATCGCTGTAACCGGGCGGCAGATCTTTGTCCGCGCCAGAGGGCAGCGGCGCTGCCGGCGCCGCCATCCAACTCTGGATATCGTGGATCACGAGCGGCGCCTCGAGGTCGCGCGTCAGCATGTGGTAGCCGGCGCGGTAATAGGCGATGCGGCGCTGGCCCGCGGGTGCCGCCGGCAGCCGGGCGATGAACCGCTTGATTGCCCGTGCCGGGATCAACTCATCGTGCGCACCGTAGAGAATCAAGGCGTGCTCGTCGAATTTTGGCGCGGCGTTCTGCGCCATAGTCATCAGATTGACCAGGCCTTCGATGGTGTCGGCGCGCGTCGCCTTGATGAATAGGGGATCCTGCGCCAGTTCGCGCAGCATCTCGATATTGTCGGACGCCTGGATGTGCAGGCTCGAGCCGGTGAAAGTGATGCTCGGCATGAACGTGTCGGCGAACCAGAGCGCGCTGCGCTCGAAGACGTTCATCTCGGCGCGGCCCCACACCGCCGGCGCCAGCAAGATATAGCCGTCGGCGGTCGGTTTCTCGGCGCCGGCTGCGCCGGTGGCGCCGACGATGGCGACGGCGCCGCCCATGCTCTCGCCGAAGACGTACAGTGGCACGCCCGGATAGCGCGCGCGCAGCAAACGTGTTGCCTCGGCCATGTCCTGCGCCATGCGTTTTGCGCCTGCCCAGCGGCCGTGGTCGGGCGCGCGGCCGAAGCCGCGCTGGTCGTAGGCGAAGGTGGCGATGCCGTCGGCGGCCATGGCCTTGGCTGGCTCGGCGCCGCCGTGCGAATAGTCGTTGAAGCCGTGGACGTAGAGCACGATCGCGTGCGGCTTGCCGGCGGGCAGCCACGACTGTAGCGGTAGCTTCACGCCGTCGTCGGCGCGCAGGAAATCGCCGTCGAGCGCGGGCGTTACGATGTCTGGGGCGTGAGGCGGCACGTCAGGCACTCCGGCGCAACCATCCAGGATCATCGCGAGCGCTACCGCCGCGACGCGAGCGAGGCGCAGATTCACGCGGACGTTCCCGGCCGGGTGAGGCGCAGGAAGATGTCCTCAAGATCAGTTTCCTCGCTCGAAACGTCGCGAATGGCAAGTCCGGCGGCGGCGACTGCCGCCAGCACCTCGCCGACATGGGCGCGGCTCGGCTTATAATGGAAGACAACGCGATCGGGCGCTTCGAGGGCCAGGCCCATGGCTTGCAGCGACGCCGGCAATGCGCTCACCGGCGCGGTCAGCGTCAGGCACAACTTCTTTTCGTCGACCTTGCGCACCAGCGCTTCGGTCTCGTCGCAGGCCACCAGGCGGCCTTCATCGATGATCGCGATGATGCGGCAGAGCTCTTCGGCCTCTTCGAGGTAATGCGTCGTCAGTAGCACGCTGGTGCCGGCGGCGGCGAGTTCGCGCACGGTCGTCCAAAGCTGCAGGCGAAGTTCGACGTCGACACCCGCGGTTGGTTCGTCGAGCACGAGCACCGGCGGCGAATGGACCATTGCCTTGGCCATCATCAGCCGCCGCCGCATGCCGCCCGACAGCGTGCGCGCAGGCGCGTTGGCCTTCTCGGTCAGGCCGACGAGTTCCAGAAGTTCGCCGGTACGGCGCTCGGATTTCGGGACGCCGTAAAGTCCCGCTTGGACGTCGAGCAACTCGCGCGGCGCGAAAAACGAATCGAGGTTCAATTCCTGCGGCACGACGCCGATGGCGGCGCGGGCGTTGCGCGGGTCTTTATCAATGTCGATGCCCCAGATCTTGGCGCTTCCCGACGACTTGATCACCAGGCCAGCGAGGATATTGATGAGGGTCGACTTGCCCGCGCCGTTGGGGCCGAGCAGGCCGAAGATCGTGCCGCGCGGGATCGACAGATCCACGCCGTCGAGCGCCGGCTTGTTTTGGCCGTTGCTGCCGTAGAACTTGGTCAGGCCTTTGATTTCGACCGCCTGGGCGGGCGGTGCGCTCGCCGGCGCGTTGCGGCTGATCATTGATTGTACCGGCGTAATGCGTATCATCCGCGCCGCAAACGGGTCAATCGAGCGGGCGGCATGCCAGGAATAAAGCCTTTCGAGACAGTCACAGTCGATACCGATAGGGTCGCTTGCGCCGGCGAAGGCGGCGGTGTGGTGGGCGGCCACCCCAAGGTCTACCTCAATCTCGGTCCCCTTGGTCGGGTCGAGTGCCCCTATTGCTCACGCCTCTTCGTCAAGCGCGGCATGCCGGCGGAATATCCGCCCAACCAGACCAGCAAGACGGTGTAGGCACACGGCCCGAGTGCGTTCTTTGTCCGTGCACTTCGTGGCTTTGTGGTGAAGAATTCGCGGCATGCCCGATACGCGTGCCAAACCGGCGCCTAAGGTGAAATCTAAAACAAGCAACGCCGAGCACGGCGCGGCCAAACCCAGGCACGTCTACCTCATCGACGGCTCGGGATTCATCTTCCGTGCCTATCACGCGATGCCCAAGCTGACGCGGCCGGACAAGACGCCGGTTGGCGCGGTGCTGGGATTCTGCAACATGATCCTCAAGCTGATCGGCGAGACCGACGCCGATCACGTCGCCGTCGTCTTCGACGTCGCCCGCACCACGTTTCGTAACCGGCTTTACCAGGACTACAAGGCGCACCGGCCCGACCCGCCCGACGATCTGGTTCCCCAGTTCGGCTTGGTGCGCGACGCTGTCGACGCCTTCAGCGTCTGCCGCATCGAGCAACCGGATTACGAGGCCGACGATCTGATTGCGACCTATGCCGACGAAGCGGTGCGCGCCGGCGCCCGCGTCACCATCGTCTCGTCGGATAAGGATCTGACGCAGCTGGTCTCCGACAAGGTCGAGCTCTACGACGCCATGCGCGACCGGCCGATCCGAGCAGCAGAAGTCGTCGAGAAATTCGGCGTCGGACCCGACAAGGTGATCGACGTTCTGGCGCTGTGGGGCGATAGCAGCGACAACGTGCCGGGCGTGCCCGGTATCGGCGCCAAGACCGCCGCCGAACTCATCAACCAGTACGGCGATCTCGAATCCCTGCTGAAGCGCGCCGGGGAGATCAAGCAGCCGAAACGGCGCGAGGCACTGATCGAACATGCCGCCGATGCCCGCCTGTCGAAAAAGCTGGTGACGCTCGATCATGCCGTGCCCCTGCCGCGGCCGCTATCGGACCTGGCGGTCCAGCCGCTCGATCCGGCCAAGGTGACGGCGTTCCTTCAGACGCAAGGCTTCCGCGCCTTGCTGGCGCGGGTGCAAGTCAAGCTGGCAACCGGCCAAGCCGCACTGCCGGCGCCGGGCAAGGATGGCATCCCGAGTCCGCCGCCTTTGCCGGAAGCCAAGTCGTTGGTACCGGTCGCAACGGTCGCTGCGACGCAACTTGCCGCGGCCAAGGCGAATTACGAGCTGGTGCAGGACGTCGGCGCGCTCGACCGCTGGATTGCGTCCGCCTATGCCAAAGGGGCGATCACGATCGACACAGAAACCAGCTCACTCGATGCCGTCGCCGCCGACCTCGTCGGCGTGTCGCTCGCGCTCGAACCGGGCGTGGCCTGTTATATTCCCGTCGGCCATACCAGCGGTGCGCCGGGCGCGCTTGATCTCGCTGGGAGTGGCGCAGCGCCCAGGCAGATCGCATGCGATACGGTGATCAAGCGGCTCAAGCCGCTGCTCGAAGATCCGGGCGTGCTCAAGATCGGCCAGAACATCAAATACGACATGCAGGTGCTGAGCCGGTACGGCATCGCCGTCGGGCCAATCGATTGCACCATGTTGATCTCGTTCGTGCTCGACGCCGGATTGCACGGTCACGGCCTCGACGAGCTGGCCAAGCTTCATTTCGGCCACGACATGATCAAGTACAAGGACGTCGCCGGTAGCGGCAAGAACCACGTTGGCTTTGCGGCCGTGCCGCTCGATCGCGCTTGCGAATATTCGGCCGAGGATGCGGATTACACGCTGCGGCTTCATCGCCTGCTGAAGCCGCGTTTGGTCGCCGAGCATCGCGTTGCCTTTTACGAAACGGTGGAGCGGCCGTTGCCCGCTGTCGTCGGCGCGATGGAGCGCGCCGGCATCACCGTCGATCGTGTCGAGCTCAAGCGCCTGAGCGACGATTTCGCCCGGCGGATCGCCGCCGCCGAAGCTGAAATCCACAAGCTGGCCGGCCATCCGTTCAACGTCGGCTCGCCGCAGCAGCTCGGCAAGGTCTTGTTCGAGGAGTTGAACCTCGAACGCTTCGGCCGCAAGACCAAGTCCGGCGCTCATTCGACCGACGCCGCCGTGCTCGAAGAATTGGCCGAGGTCCATCCCCTTCCGGCCAAAGTGCTGGAATGGCGCGAGTTGGCGAAACTCAAATCGACTTATGCCGATGCGCTGGTCGAGGAGATCAATCCGACGACCGGCCGGGTCCATACCAGCTACTCGCTGACCGGCGCCGCCACCGGCCGCCTCGCATCGAGCGATCCCAATCTGCAGAACATCCCGATCCGTACCGAGGAAGGCCGCAAGATCCGTCACGCTTTCATTGCCGCGCCCGGCTGTCTGCTGATCTCGGCCGACTACAGCCAGATCGAGTTGCGCCTCGCCGCGCATGTCGGTGACATCGGGCCGTTGAAAGAAGCGTTCCGCCAAGGACTCGATATTCACGCGATGACCGCGAGCCAGGTTTTCGGCGCGCCGATCGAAGGAATGGACCCGATGCTGCGCCGTCGCGCCAAGGCGATCAACTTCGGCATCCTCTATGGCATCAGCGCATTCGGCCTCGGCCGCCAGATCGACGTGCCGCAAGCGGATGCCGGCAAATTCATCAAGGCCTATTTCGATCGCTTCCCGGGCATCCGCAACTATATGGACCGCACCAAGGAATTTGCGCGCGAGAACGGCTATGTCGAGACGCTGTTCGGCCGGCGTTGCTACGTCCCCGGAATCAAAGATCCGATTCCGGCGCGGCGCGGGTTTTCCGAGCGGGCGGCGATCAATGCGCCGCTTCAGGGCGCTGCCGCCGACATCATCAAGCGCGCGATGCGACGAATTCCGGCCGCGCTGGCGCAAGCCGGGCTCAAGGCCAAGATGCTTCTGCAAGTGCATGACGAGCTCGTGTTCGAGGCGCCCGAAGCCGAAGCCACGAAGACCGCTGCAGTGGTGAAGGATGTGATGGAAAATGCACATCGCCCTGCGGTCGAGCTTTCGGTGCCGCTGGTTGTCGACACCGGCATGGCGCGCCATTGGGACGATGCCCACTGACGCCGGCTTCATTGCCCCGCCTGTCTGTCACGCGATCGCATGCGCGTCGCGGTCGCGGAATTGCACCGAAAAAACCTGTGGATGGCGCACGCCGCCGCGTGGCTGTTTTAACTCCCGTTAAACCGTTGTGACTAAGGTGTGGTGGAACACAATGTCGGGGGTGAGGGCGACGTGCAGGGAGAGTTTCGCGACGATCCGATTTTGGGTCCCGCTTACGCATATTGGTGCGGCAAATGCCGCAATGGCGCCCTGCCGCGTCGCCGCGACATCGAACCGACCGAAATTCCGCGACTTCTGCCGCATCTCCTAATCACTGAACTGGTCGATGGTGGCGCGCGGTTGCGTTACCGTCTGGCCGGCACGGCGGTCGTCGCCGCTTATGGCAGCGAACTCACCGGCAAGCATTGCGACGAAGTCTGCCCGCCAGAGCGCCGCGCGTCGATCGTCGCGCAATATCGCCTGATTTCCGAGCGCAAGCAGCCGTTGCTGCTGCGGCATCGTTATCTGTCATCGAACCACGTGCCGTTGATATGCCACCGCCTCGTGATGCCGTTATCCGACGATGGCAAGACGGTTAGTCAATTCGTCGCGGCGCTGCATTTCGAATATAACGGCAGCGCCTACGAATGGGTCGGCCGCTGGGCCGGATCCTCCGGCGACTTCACTTACGAGGACAGCTATAGCGCTCTCGTTGCTTAAGGCGGCTTACGCACGCCGCGTGCCGCCGCACGTGCGGCGGCTTCCTCGGATCTCGTCGATCCGACCCCGTGTTTAGGCGTGCTGACGGGCCGGCTTTAGCCCAAGCGCGCGGCGGTCGCGTTCAATCCATTCGTCGGCTGCGCTGCGCGACAGAAATTCGTGATAGCGGGTGGCGGGAGAGCCGGCGACCGCCGCTGCTTTGACGCCGTAACGGCCATTCTTCAGCAGCGTGATCGTATAAACCGGCGATGCCAACGGTTCGCGCACCATGACGGCATCCTACGGAAACGTGCTGCGTGCCGCGTTGATCTGCATCAACCGACACCAACCCGCCGCAGTGCCTCAGCACTGTGACATTCTGTATCGCGAAACTTTGTGCTCGGCGAGTTCAGCCAAGCGTTCGAACTGCGCCGCGACTTCCAGCAACTCAAAGCGCAGTAGCGCGCTTGCCGACTCGCGCGCCAGCGCGCGCAAGCGGGCTGCTTGCTCGCGATAGGTCGTGGATGCCGCTGAACCCTCCGCCATTCCCACCCCCAGGATCGACGGGTTGCGAGGGTAGGCGTGCCGTATCGGCTGGGGCAGTGACGTTTCTGTGATCGCGCCGATTCGCGATCCACGTGCGTTCGCAACCCGTTCACCCGCCGTACCCCACCGCGACTCGGCCTCGGCCCGCGCGTTGCGCAGAGATTCGGCGCCAATGGGCGGCGCAATAAGCCGTCGGCGACGCGTTACCGGCGAGCAACAGCGATCACAAAATTGCAGCCGATCGAGACCAGCAGCGCGAGCACCAGCGCTATGGGCGCACCGAGCGATAGCGCTGTCAGATGGAGCGCAATCAGCGCGGCAGCGAATCCGCCGAGGCCGATTACAGCATTGGCGGTCAACGCCGCGGTCGCCCGACCACCGATGCGCGGCTGGAAGATGAGGATCAGGCTCGCCAGGACGATCGGAAACAGTGCCAGGATTCCGGTCACCGTCGGACCGACGTGCGAGCTCAGCACCACAACGGCGGCCACCAGTCCCGCGACCATGGCGGCGCGCAGCGGCACGTCGAAGGGGCGCCGGGCTGTCGGCGGCATCTGCGCGGCACGAAATTTGCGGCTGATTGCCAGGCATGCGACGAAGACGACGACGTTGAGCAGCACGGCTTCGGGCAATGTCCAACTGATGGTGCGCGCGGCGATGGCTAGGACGATCCAGACGCCGAGCGCGATAGTGAGACTGGCTGCGGTCGTACGCGACTGCGCCACCGCGGCGTGGACGGTACAGAACACCATGTTGGCGGCGTTGGCCGCGAGGCTCGCCAATGCGCTGGCGGCGATGAACTCGGCATCGTGGTCAAGTGCGAGAAAAACATAGGCCGGACCGGCAGCGATCGGCAGTGTCGCCACCATCGCGCCGATCAGCGGGCCCGTACGCTCGGCTGCGCGCGCCGCGCCGACGACGAAGGCGGCGGTCACCGCCAGCTTCGCCGCCAGCGCCCATGCCTCAGCTCCCGATCCCATATTCGGCTGCTCGAACGCCCGGCTGGGCGCCGCCTTTTGGTTGTGTGATCGCGCAGCGCAACTTTGACGGGTTCGGGTGTATCCGTCGAGCATGAGACCCAAGCTCGGCGGCGATTGGGCGCTAAAGACTTGGAACGGCGATTATGTAATAATCTGCGCTGTCGCTGGCAGCGCCATTTCCAGACGCCGGCGTCGCCCAGCCAGGTGCCTGCCGAACCGTCCCGATCCACGCAACCGAGGCGAGCACAGGCGATGAAATCCAAAGATGCCGCAATGGTCACGCGTGAGGTGCGCCGCATGCTGCGCACGGCCAAAGGTCTGCCGCGCGGCGAAGTCCGCAAGGTTTTCATCGCCGCGGCGGGCAAATTGGAGAAGATCGCCCGGCGGCTCCAATCGGAACCCGCGCGGCCGAAACGGAAGAAATAGGCAGTCGCCGCGGCGGCGGATGCCTAAGAGCGCAGCCAGGCCGTAAGGTAGCGCTCGGCCTTGTCGTATCCGCCGGCGCGCGCGATCAAGCCGACATACCAATCCGGACGGATAACGTAGACCCCGGTGCCGTAGCGCGTCTTCATCTCACCTTCCGCTAAAACCGGCACCGCTTTGACCCAAGGCATAAAGCGCGCGGCGAGTTCGACGGCTCCCGGCGCCTCGGCCGCGCCCACCGCAAGCACGGTAAAGCCGTCGCGGTTGAGGACGTCGAAAAGCTGCCGCCGCCGGCCATCGATCGTCGCCGCAGCATCGGGCGCGCGGTCGCCGGGCCGCAGTGCCTTGCTCGGCCGACCTTGGCTCAGTGCGCTGCGCGGATAGCGGATATCGAGCTCGGTCATGGTACGGGCAAAGGCGCGGCGCACGGGTGCAAACCGCATCAATAGCGCGACCACCTGGTTGCGAATCGCTTGTGCCGCGGGCTGGTGCAGTGTCGCCAGTTGTGTCAGGCGCGCGGCATTGCGCAGCACTCGGTCGCCGACCGCGCTGCGTTCCGGCGAATAGGTCGCCAGCAGGCGGTCGCCGGATTTGCCTTTGATTGTCAGCGCCAGCTTCCATGCAAGGTTGAAGGCATCCTGGATACCGGTGTTCATGCCCTGGCCGCCGGCCGGGCTGTGAATGTGCGCGGCGTCACCGGTCAGGAAGACGCGGCCGTGCCGATAATCCGATACCTTGCGATCGTTGATGCGGAACAGGCTGAGCCATACCGGATCGTAGGCGCGCACGCCGCGCGGGCCTCGGCGGTCGAGGGCTGATTGGATGAGGTCGAGGGTCGCTTCTTGCGGTGCCGCTGTCGCCGGTCCGAGATCGGCGATGACACGGAACCGGCCGCGCTGCATCGGAAAGATCCCAAGCACGCCTTCGCGATGCCAATAGAGCTGAAGCTTGTCCTCGACCGCGCCGTCGAGCTTGACGTCGCCGAGCATGAAGGCGGCGGGCTCGGTCGCGCCGGCGAAATCTATCTTGAGGCCGTGGCGCACGACGCTGTGCGCGCCGTCACAGCCAACGAGATAGTCGCAGGTGACGCGTTCAATGCGGCCGTCGGCGTGAGTGAGCGTGCATGCGACACCATTTTGTCCTGGCTCGAACGACGTCAGCTCAACCGTGCGCTCGAGGCGGCCGCCGAGCCGTTCGAGATGTTCCTCGAGCAGGCGTTCGGTCTCGCTCTGCGGGATGAACAGCGCATAGGGATAGGGTGTCGCGATGCCGGCAAAGCTGATCTCCGCAATGAGACGGCCGTTCGCGCGAAGCTGTGCCTCGCGAGTTGGCCGGCCGACGGCGGTGAAATCGTCGGCGCAACCGGCAAGCCGCAGCAGCTCGAGCGTCCGCGGCCAGATGACCAGCGCCTTCGAAAGGTCGGTGCGACGCGCCGCGCGCTCGATTGCGCGGAACGGGACGCCACGGCGCCGCAGTTCGCCCGCCATGGCCAATCCGATCGGTCCACCGCCGGCGACGAGAACGGAAATATCGCTCATGGCACGACGGCCCTGCGCCCGGACGCGACGTTGCGCGTGCGCTTCATTGTTTCCCCCCGAGCGTCACCGCGCCCGTGTGCGGTTTTGCCTCTCCCGTGCGCGGAAGAGCGATGATCTAAACTAGGAAAACCGCAAAGGGTTCGGCAACAGTTTCACGTGCGGTTTGCTGCGGGAATCGCTCGACGTGATCAGCGACATTCAGGCGGCGGCGTGGACACCGGCGGCTTTCACATCGTTGCTCACGTAGGGCTCGTACTGCTTGAAATTGCTTTCGAACCGTTTGGTAAGGCCACGCGCGGTCTGGTCGTAGGAGCCTTTGTCTGTCCAGGTGTTGCGCGGATTGAGGACTTCGGTCGGCACCTCGCCGCAGGATTCGGGGACCTGCAAACCGAAGAACGGTTCCTTCCGCGTCGGTACAGATTTGAGCGTTCCGGCCAGCACGGCGTGCACCAGCGCGCGGGTGTGTGCGATCTTCATGCGTGACCCGACGCCGTACGCGCCGCCCGACCAGCCGGTATTCACCAGCCAGCAGGTCGCTTTGTGCTGGGCGATGCGTTCGCCCAGCATCTTGGCGTAGACCGTCGGATGCCGCGGCATGAAAACGGCTCCGAAACAGGTCGAGAATGTCGCCTGCGGTTCCTTGCCGAGGCCCTTCTCGGTGCCGGCGACGCGCGCGGTATAGCCCGAGAGGAAGTGGTACATCGCTTGTTCCGGCGTGAGCTTGGCGATGGGCGGCAGGACGCCGAAAGCGTCGGCCGTCAGCATGATGACGTTTTCGGGATGCGGCGCCAGGCCGGTCTCGCTCATGTTGGGAATGAAATCGACCGGATAGCAGGCGCGGGTATTCTCGGTCAGGCTGCCATCGTCGAGGTCCGGCACGCGCGTTGCCGGGTCGATGACGACATTCTCGAGCACCGTGCCGAAGCGGAAGACCGTGTCGTAGATTTCGGGCTCGGCCTGCTTCGAGAGGTTAATGCACTTGGCGTAGCAGCCGCCTTCGAAGTTGAAGAGCCCTTTCTGACTCCAGCCGTGCTCATCGTCGCCGATGAGCGTGCGCGAGCTGTCGGCTGACAGCGTTGTTTTGCCGGTGCCCGACAGGCCGAAGAAAATGGCGGCGTCGCCCCGCAGGCCGACATTGGCCGAGCAGTGCATCGGCAGCACGTCGCGTCCTGGCAGGACGTAGTTGAGATAGCCGAAGACCGATTTCTTGATTTCGCCCGCGTATTCCGTGCCAAGAATCAGCACAAGCTTGCGCGCGAAATTCACCGCGACGATCGTGTCCGACCGGATCCCGTCGATCTCATGCATCGCGAACAGTTTCGGCGCATGCAGGATGGTGAAATCCGGCGTGAAGTCGCGCAGCTCCTCGCGCTTCGGGCGGATGAACATGTTACGCGCGAACAGCGCGTGCCATGCACTCGGCGTCACCACGCGCACCTTGAGTCCGAATGCCGGATCGGCGCCGGCACGCAGATCGTGCACATAGAGCTTATGGCCCTGGTACCACGCGAGCACGCGGTGATGCAGCCGGTCGAAGGTTGCTTCGGGCAGCTTCTGGTTGATCTCGTTCCAGTCGATGTCCTTGCTCGTCGACGGCTCGTCGACAGTGTACTTATCCTTCGGCGTTCGGCCGGTGAAGGCGCCGGTATAGGCGATAAACGAGCCGCCAGCGCCGAGGAATCCCTCGCCATTGCGGATGGCGTGCTCGTAGAGCACCGGAACCGACAGATTCCAGAGCTCGCCGCTCAGATTACGAAAGCCTTGCTGCTTGAGACCGAAAGTCGAGGCGAGCGCGAGCGCCGTCTCGGGTGCGTCCTTGGGCACGGTGTTTCCTCCTGGCCGAGGTGACTCCGGTGCCGGCTTATGGGCGACGCGCTTTCCCCCTCGCATCGCGGTGCCGGCTTGGTTGTAAAACTATCGCGCGGAATGTGACGATTGCAACGTGGGTTGGTCCGCGCACCGTGACCGATTTCTGCCGCAGCGCGGTGCAGCTATTGCAACTGTGCGCGTCAGAGCTTCGAAAAAGCCGATGCTGCGGTGCGATATTGGTCGCCCGATATCCAATCGATCCGGCCAAAGCCGGCGACGAGATGAATGCGCTCGACGGCAAGACGGTAAAGGGCGAAGTCCTTAAACGCGGCATAGGTCGCGGCCGACGGGTGGCGCGCGACGAATTTCGCGTTGGCGGCGGCCTCGGCAATGCGCACCGCCTCGCCCATGAAGGTCACGCGCGGCGCGGCAAGCGGATCGCTTGCGTTGTCAGCGCTTTCAACCAGCAGCGAAGCCCGCGGGTCGCGCCTTAAATTTTTGGCGTGCTCGGCCAGGTCCGACAGCAGCAGCAGCGGCGTGCCGGTGCCGTCGTCGGCCGTCAGCACCAGCGAGGCATAGGGCGCGCCGGATGTGGTTAAGGTTGCCAAGCCGGCGCGTGGCGCACGGCGTAGCAGTTCGCGGGCAGTTGCCGCAACCGTCGCTGGATCGCTCATGCCGCCATCCTCATCCGCGCACGGCCGCCGCGCAACGGCAACGGTTAGTCGGCGGCTTCGGCTACGGCCGGTGCGCTGGCCCGGGCGCCGCGCGGGAAAAGCCACGCGGTCGCAAGAATGCCGGCGGCGAATACCAGCAGTACGGCAAAGATCCAGACGAAGCCGGCGCGCTCGGGCGGCAGGAAGGCAACGAGCGGCACGGCGATGCTGGAGGCCAGGAGCGACACCAAATAGCGCACGGCGTAAACCCGCGAGCGCCAGGCGTCGTGCGCGTAGCGCGCCACCATCGCGTCGGTGATCGGAATGAAGCCGAAGACGACGAACATCATCGCCACCGATACCGCCAGCATCGGCCAGTTACTCAACGCGCCGGCCAGCAGCAGCAGCGGGACGAGAAGCAACGCCAAAGGCAAGAAAACGTCGCGCAGCGGTCGGCCGTCGATCAGCCATCCGACGAGGAGCTGTGCGAAGGCGGCGATGACATAGACGAAGCAGACCAGCAGGCCGACGCCAAAGGTTGTGTGCACCAATGCGCTCAGCCGCACGTCGAACAGCTTCGGCATGGCGATGGTGGTCGCGTTGAAGACGACCGCGCCGCAGATCGTCGCGATGGTCAGCAGCAAAAAGACACGGCGGGTTTCGTCATCATGCGTAACGCGCCGTGTGCCGCCTGCGCTGGTTGCAACCGGCGCGGGCGCGTTCGGAACCAGCCAGGCGAAGGCGATGCCGAATGCGATTGCGATCGCGCCCGGCACCGCATAGGCCGCGCGCCAGCCCGCGAGGTCGGCAAGCGCACCCGCCGACAGCGCCGCGAACGCGACGCCGAGATTGCCGCACAACCCGTTCCAACCGAGCGCACGGCCGAGGCGCTTCTGATCCTTGACCAGCATGGCAATGCCGACCGGGTGGTAGATCGATCCGAACAATCCGACGAGCGTGAGGCCGGCGGCGATCTGCCACGGCGTTTGCGCCAGCGATGTCAGCATGCCGGCGACGCCGATGCCGATGAAGAACACGATCATCATCGGTCGCCGGCCCCAATGGTCGCCGAGCCAGCCGGCCGGCAACGATCCGGCGCCGAAAGCAATGAAGCCGCCGAGTGACAGCGGCAGCATGGCGCGATAATCGGAATCGAACGACGCGGTCATCGCCAGCAGCACCGTTGGGAAGATCAGCATCATCAGGTGATCGACCGCATGGCCGATATTGAGGAAGGCGGCGGTGACGCGGGGCTGGTTCATGGCTCGTCGCGCTCGGCGATGGAATCGGTCCATTACGCTATCGTGGCTGGACCTTGCGTGCTTGCGCAAGTAAGCCATAATCTATCGCAAAATGGCCATGGCGATTTCTTCGCGCCGCAGCATCGACGCTGCCGATTATCAGCATCTCGACCGTCCTATTGCGGTGATGGCGAAGGATTATCCGCGTGGCGCCGCCAACGCTCCCCATCGTCATCGTCGCGGCCAGCTCATTTACGCCGCCACGGGCGTCGTTGCGGTGACGACGCCGGCCGGGACCTGGGTGGTGCCGCCGCATCGCGCGGTCTGGGTTCCGGCCGAGACCGAGCATTGGATCCGGACCTCGACTGCTGCGGCGCTGCGCGCCGCCTTCGTCGATTCCGCAGTCCCGGGTCTGCCGACGCGCTGCTGCGTCATCGCCGTGTCGCCGCTGCTGCGCGAGCTGCTCTTGCGCGCTGCCGCTCTGGCGCTGGATTACGACGAAACCGGTCCGGAAGGCCGTATCATGGCGGTCATCCTGGATGAGCTGCGTGCCTTACCCGTGTTGCCGCTGCATTTGCCGCGGCCGGCCGATCCGCGGCTGCGGCGCGTCTGCGACGCTATCGAGCGCGACCCCGCCCAGGCGCGTACGCTCGCGGGCTGGGGCCGGGTTGCGGGCGCCGCGCCGCGCACGCTGACGCGCTTGTTCCGCGCACAAACCGGCATGAGCTTCGGCGCCTGGCGCCAACAGGCCCGGCTGATGGCGGCGCTCGATCGCCTCGCCGTGGGCGAACCAGTCACAGCGGTCGCGCTCGATCTCGGCTATCAGAGCCCGAGCGCCTTTACCTGCATGTTCCGCCGCGCTCTCGGGGCGTCCCCGACGCGATACTTTGGCGAAGGTTCGCGGTAAACTGGGCGCCCTAAACTCGCCACACTTGGTCGGCTACTTAGGGCACGCCATATTCTTTTGTCGATAAGAGGGGTCTCCAGTGGCCAATTCGATTGCTTTGGTTGATGATGACCAGAACATTCTGCAGTCGCTCTCGGTCGCGCTCGAGGCCGAGGGGTTTGCCGTGCGCACCTATAATGACGGCGCCGAGGCGCTCAAGGCGATGACGGCGCAACCGGTCGATCTGGCGATTCTCGACATCAAGATGCCGCGCATGGATGGCATGGAATTGCTCGCCAATTTGCGTAAGCAAAGCGCGATGCCGGTCATTTTCCTGACCTCGAAAGACGACGAGGTCGACGAAGTGCTCGGTTTACGCATGGGCGCCGACGATTACATCAAGAAGCCGTTTTCCCAGCGCCTCTTGGTCGAGCGCATCCGCGCGCTGCTGCGCCGCGGCGAGATCGCCCGCGGCGGCCCCGACGCCCAGGCCGAGCCGGTCATTCAGCGCGGCGACCTGACGCTTGATCCGGGCCGGCACCAGTGCACCTGGAAGACCCAGGATGTCGACCTGACGGTCACCGAATTCCTCATCCTGAAATCGCTCGCGATCCGACCGGGCCATGTTAAAAGCCGCGACCAGCTGATGGACAGCGCTTACGGCGAGCACATCTACGTCGACGATCGCACTATCGACAGCCACATCAAGCGGCTGCGCAAAAAGTTCAAGGTCGTCGACACCGAATTCGCTCAGATCGAGACTTTGTATGGCGTTGGATACCGTTACCGCGACCACTAATCCGCGCGACGCTGCGGTCGCTGCCGAGCCGCGCGCAAAACCGCGCGCGCCCGCGACGCCGCGGCCACATTTCCGGGTACGCGCGCGCTGGCATCTGTCGCCGCTGACGCGGCGCATCCTGGCGGTCAATGTCTTGGCGTTGGCGCTGCTCGGTATCGGTGTGCTGTATCTCGGCGAATACCAGGACAGTCTCGTCACCGCCACCATCGAATCGCTCAAGACCCAGGCCGAGATTTTCGCCGCGGCGCTGGGCGAAGGCGCGGTCGATCAGCAGCGTGCAGTGTTCAGGCTCGATCCGCAGCTGGCCCGCGAGATGATGCGGCGGCTCGTCGAGCCAACCAAGACACGGGCGCGCCTGTTCGACGAGCACGGCAAGCTTATCGCCGACACCAACATTCTCGAAGGTCCGGGCGGCATGGTTCAGGTCAGCCCGCTGCCGGCGCCCGACGCCAGCTTTTTTGAGCGGCTCACCGACACGGTCTATGGTGCCGTGATCGGTGCTTTTCCGTGGCAGCAGGGCTTTCCGCGCTATGTCGAGCCGACGACGGATAATGCCGATTCATATCCTGAAGCCCAACACGCGCTCGCCGGCGATGTCGCACATAGTGTACGCACCCGCGGCAACACCGGATTGATCCTTTCCGTTGCGGTGCCCGTGCAGCACTATCGCAAGGTGCTGGGCGCGGTGCAGCTGTCGATCGGCAGTCGCGACATCGAGAACGCAATCCGCTCGATGCGCATTGAATTCATCAAGGTCTTTGCTTTCGCGCTCGGCGTCTCGGTCCTGCTGTCGATTTATCTTGCCGGCACGATCGCGCGGCCGATCCGGAGGCTTGCCGCCGCCGCCGAAGCCGTCCGCCGCCGTCCGGCGCGCGAGGCGGCGATCCCCGATCTTACCGCGCGGCATGACGAGATCGGCGATCTGTCGGGCGCGTTGCGCGAAATGACCGCTGCGCTGTGGCAACGCGTCGGCGCGATCGAACGGTTTGCCGCCGACGTCGCGCACGAGATCAAGAATCCGCTGACGTCGCTCAAGAGCGCGATCGAAACTGCCAGCCGCCTCAACGATCGCGAGAAGGAACGCAAGCTGCTGGCGCTCGTACTCGAGGATGTGACGCGCCTCGATCGCCTGATCTCCGATATTTCCGACGCTTCGCGGCTCGATGCCGATTTGGCGCGCGACGATTTCGTACCGGTGCCGCTCGGCAAGCTGCTGGCGACCCTGGTGCAGGTGAATGAGGCAGCCGCCAAAGAGGACTCGCCGCGGTTACTGCTGTCGCTGCCGGGCGAGCCTGGTACGCCGGCCGGCGATCTGCCGGTACCCGGCATCGAGGGCCGCCTCGTCCAGATCTTTCGCAATCTCATCGCCAACGCCGTCTCGTTCAGTCCGCCGGGCAGCGCGATCCGGATCGGAGCGCGCCGCGACGGCCACGACGTCGTCGTGACGGTGGACGATCAGGGGCCGGGCATTCCCGAAGGCAAATTCGCAGCGATCTTCGAGCGGTTCTATTCCGAACGGCCGCGCGGCGAAAAATTCGGCACCCATTCGGGTCTCGGCCTGTCGATCTCGAAGCAGATCGTCGACAATCACCGCGGCCAGATCTGGGCCGAAAATCGCACTGACGATCGCGGCCAAGTGCTCGGCGCCCGGTTTATCGTCCGCCTACCGGCGGTTTAATTCGCGGACCCATATTGCCCTGCAACATGACGGGCTTCGGTCAGGCCCCTTTAACCATCAAAATCTCAAAATATCGCTTTCTTTTCAATGGTTAGAGACATGTCAACAGTTTGGTGCAGTGCCACACCATTGACATTGAAAGCACTCCGGCGCACCTAAGGCGCCCAATGCAATTGGTCCATGGCACGGCAGTGCAGTTGGGGCGGGCGGGCGTGCTCCTGCGCGGCCCCTCCGGCAGCGGCAAGTCCGATTTGGCGCTCCGCCTAATCGAGGCGGGCGCCTGTTTAGTCGCCGACGATCAAGTCGCGCTGGCGGTCGACGACGGCGACCTTTGGCTGAGCGCACCACCGGCGATCGCCGGCATGATCGAGGCGCGTGGTCTCGGCATCCTGCGGCTGCCGCGTGCGCCGCGCGCCGCTTTACGCCTGGTGTGTGATCTGGTGCCGCGCGATCAGGTCGAACGCCTACCCGAGCGCAGCGACTGCACGCTGCTTGGCGTCGCCGTGCCGCATCTGGCGCTTTGTGCCTTCGACGCCTCAACGCCCGCCAAGCTGCGCTTCGCGCTGAGCGCGGTGACCGGCGACGCCATTTCTTCCGAACCGCTCTCGGTTCAGCCGTGACGCCCGGTTCGAGCCGCACGCGCCTTCTGGTGGTGACCGGTCTGTCGGGCGCCGGTCGTTCGACCGCCCTCAAGGCGCTCGAGGACATGGGTTACGAGGCGGTCGACAATCTGCCGCTGTCGCTGCTGCCGAGTCTGATCGGCCGGCGCACGCCACTGGTACCGCTGGCCATCGGCGTCGACGTGCGGACACGGGACTTCGCTGTGCCGTCGTTGGTCAAGGCGCTCGACGAGATGACCGCCGGCCGCTCGATCGACCTCAAGCTGCTGTTCCTCGATTGCGACGACGATCATCTTGAGCGGCGCTTTACTGAGACGCGTCGGCGCCATCCCTTGGCGCTCGAACGTCCGGTGGCCGACGGCATTCGGCTCGAACGCCAGCGCGTCTGGCCGCTGCGTGACCGTGCCGATCTGGTAATCGACACGAGCAGTCTCGCGCCGGGCGACCTCAAGCGTCTGCTGCAGGGTCATTTCGCCTTGACGTCGCAGCCCGGCGTCACCATTGCGGTGACGTCGTTTTCGTATCGTCATGGGCTGCCGCGCGACGCCGACTTGGTCTTCGACATGCGCTTTCTGCGCAATCCGCATTACGTGCCGGCGCTACAGCCGCTGTCCGGCCGCGATCGTGCCGTTGGCACCTTCATCGAGGCGGATCCCGATTTTTCTCTTCGCTTCGAGGAGATGGCCGTGTGGCTCGAACGCCTGCTACCGCGCTACGAGGCCGAGGGCAAAAGCTATCTCACCATCGCCATCGGCTGCACCGGTGGCCGCCATCGCTCGGTCTACGTCGCCGAGCGGTTGGCGGCGCGGCTTGTGGCGGATGGGCGGCGCGTCGCCCTGATGCATCGCGACCTCGACCGGCCGGGCGAGGCCGGTCCACATCCCGCCGAGCCGCCGGCGCCGCCCGTGAAGGACATTGCATGATCGGTATGGTTCTCGTGACACACGGCCGCCTGGCGGCGGAATTCATTGCCGCGCTTGAGCACGTCGTCGGCCCGCAGCGCAATATCGCCGCCGTCTGCATCGGTCCGGAAGACGACATGGAGAAGCGGCGCCAGGATATCCTCCGCTCGGTCGAAGAGGTCGGCAACGGCGACGGCGTCGTGCTGCTGACCGACATGTTCGGCGGCACGCCGTCGAATCTTGCGATCTCCATCATGGACAAGGCCAAAATCGAGGTGATCGCCGGTGTCAACCTGCCGATGCTGATCAAGCTCGCCAGCCTGCGCCAGACCGAATCGCTGGCCGATGCCGTGCGCGGCGCGCAGGAAGCCGGGCGTAAATATATCAACGTTGCATCACAGCTCCTGGCTGACGTTCGCTGATGGCGGAAACGCCCGCCAGCGCCCCAGCGCCGTCCGAAGTCCACCGTACCGTCATCATCCGCAATCAACGCGGCCTGCATGCGCCCGCCGCCGCCCGCTTCGTTAAGCTCGCGTTCGAATACGACGCCGAGATCATCGTCACGAAAGCCGGCGCGTCAGTCTCCGGTCGGTCTATCATGGGCCTGATGATGCTGGCCGCGGGTCCCGGCAGCACCATCGACCTGAGCGCCACCGGACCCGATGCCGCGCGCGCGGTTGACGCGCTCGTGGCGCTGATCACCGGTGGCTTCAATGAGGACTGACGGCGGACACGGCGAGCAGCGGCTGCAGGGTCTCGGTATCGCACCCGGCGTTGCCGTCGGTCGCGCCTTCATCTCCGACAGCGGCGCGATCACCGTGCCCGAGCGCCGGATCGAGGCGGCCGAGGTCGAGGGGGAGCAGAGGCGCTTCACCCAGGCTGTCGAAACCGCGATCAAGCAGCTCAAGAAGCTCAAGACCAAGGCAGTGGCGCTGCCTGGCACGGCCGCCGAAGAGATGGGTTATCTGCTCGACGCGCACCTCGCCATGCTGTCGCGCTCGCGCTTCGTCCGCGGCGTCGAGCGCCGCATCGTCGAGGACCAGGTCAATGCCGAGCGCGCGGTGGCGCTCGAAATCGAGGGCATGGGTGAAAGCTTTGCCGCCATGGGCGACGCCTATCTCGCGTCGCGCATCGAAGACGTGCGCGTGGTTGGTCAGCGGCTGCTGCGCAATCTGACCAAGACGCCTTACGCCACCTTCAAGACGCTGGCAGCAGGAACCATCGTCCTTGCCGAGGAATTGAGCCCGGCCGACATCGCCTTGATGGACCCGAAACAGGTCAAAGGTTTCGCCAGCGTGCTCGGCGGCGCCGAAGGCCACACCGCGATCATGGCACGCGCGCTCGGCATCCCGGCCGTGCTCGGCATCGCCGATCTGCTCAAGGACGCCGCGCCCGGCGATCTCGTGGCGCTCGACGGCGGCACCGGCGAAGTCGTGTTGCGGCCGAACGCGGCGACCCGGGCGCGCTTCGACAAGCGGCGTTCGGCCATCGAGCGCGCCGGACGTGGCTTGGCGCGACTCAAACGCCTGCCGGCCGAAACCCGCGACGGCGTCGAGGTCGTGCTCGAGGCCAATCTCGAACTGCCGCGCGAAATCGGCCAGGCGCTGTCGGTCGGCGCGCAAGGGCTCGGCCTGGTGCGAACCGAATTTCTTTACATGAATCGCGATGACCTGCCCGACGAGGACGAGCAATACGCCGCTTATCTCGATCTGGTCCGCGGCATGGACGGCAAGCCGGTGACGCTGCGCACACTCGATATCGGCGGCGACAAGCTGGCCGCGCCACTTGCCGAAATGATGGAGGGCGAAGGCACCAATCCGGCGCTCGGACTGCGCGCCATCCGCCTGTCGCTCAAGGAACGCAGCCTGCTCGACGCGCAGTTCGCGGCCATGCTGCGCGCCGCCGCGCACGGGCCGGTGCGTATCCTGCTGCCGATGATCTCGAGCGTCGGCGAGGTCCGCGCCGCGCGCGAGGTTCTGGCGCAGATGGCGCGAAGGCTCAAGCGGCGCGGCGTGCGCGTACCCGACGAGCTGCCGCCCTTGGGCGTGATGATCGAAATTCCCGGCGCGGCGCTCGCCGCGGATGCCTTGGCTGCGGTCGCTGACTTTTTCGCCATCGGCACCAACGACCTGATCCAATACGCCCTGGCGGTCGACCGGGGCGACGAGCGCGTCGCCTATTTGCACAATCCGCTGCATCCGGCGGTGCTGCGGCTCATTCAGTTCGCGGTGGAATCGGCGCTACGGGCCCAGATTCCGGTCAGCCTGTGCGGCGAGATGGCCGGCGATCCGCGCTACACCGCATTGCTGCTGGGGCTCGGCATCCGCGATCTGTCGATGGCGCCGGCCAACATTCCGCGCGTCAAGCAGCGCATCCGGGCCATGGATTTGGCGGCGGCGACGCAGCGGGCGCGGGCGATCATGGATCAGCTCGACGACGCGCGCATTGCCAGCCTGCTCGACGACTTCAACGAACTCGCCTGAAGTCGGTTTTATCGGCCCGGCACGCCGGTCATGGTCGAGTATTCAAAGTGCAGCGCCTCGCCAGGGTGGACGAGCGGGAAGATCGCGCGCGCCGCCAGTGCCGCCTCGGCGAAGCCGGACAAGATCAGCTTGAGCTTGCCGGGATAATGCGCCACGTCGCCGATGGCGAAGATGCCGGGTTGCGATGTGGCGCAGGTCGCAGGCTCGATCTTGAGATGGTGGCGTTCGAGCTCCAGGCCCCATTGCGCGATCGGGCCAAGATCGGTGGCGAGGCCAAAAAACGGCAGCAGCACGTCGGCCGGCAGTTTCCGCGTGCTGCCGTCGAGATCGGCGACGATCACCGCGCGTAATTGTCCATCGGCGCCGTCGAGCGCCTGCAGCTGGCACGGCGTCACCAGATCGATCGTTCCAGCCTTGGCCAGAGTTTCAAGCCGCGTAACGCTTTCGGGCGCGGCGCGGAACTTGGCGCGGCGATGGACCACCATTACCTTCGCGGCGACTTCAGACAGAGACAGCGCCCAGTCGACCGCCGAATCGCCGCCGCCGGCGATGACCACACGCTTGCCGCGGAAATCCTCGCGCCGGCTCACCAGGTAGAATACGCTCTTGCCCTCGTAGCGCTCGATGTCCGCGAGCGGCGGCCGATTCGGCCCAAAGGCGCCGGCGCCAGCGGCGACGATCACTGCCCGTGCTGCGACGCTCGTGCCGCTCGCGGTGCGTAGCACGAAACCGCTGTCGCGTGGCGTCAGCGCCGTCACCGGATGGCCCAAGCGATAATCGGGCGCAAACGGCGCCGCCTGCTCGACGAGCTTCTGCACCAGCTCCTGCGCGGCAATGCGCGGGTAGCCGGGAATGTCATAAATCGGTTTTTCGGGATACAGGGCGGCGCATTGGCCGCCGGGCGCTTCCAGGGCGTCGATGACGCAGCAGCGCATTTTCAGCATGCCGCATTCGAACACCGCGAACAGCCCGACCGGCCCCGCGCCGACGATTGCGACATCCGTTGCGGTTTCCGTCATCGCGCGT